>NZ_JBPCEP010000013.1:0-157439 GCF_050971705.1 Niallia sp. M35 | reverse complement strand
CTGTTTATGCAGCGTAAAAAAATTAAAAGCAAAGCTGATCGTAAAATTCGGTCAGCTTTTTATTATGGAGGAAAAGTCATGAAAATATCAATCAAAGTATCTTATTTACCCGCAGTAGTAGAATTTTTATATAACTTAACACTGAAAGGAAAACAATCTCGACATCGTTCTCGCTTTGTTAAAGCAATGCAAGAAAAGTGGCAGCAAGTTGTGGAGGAAGAACAAGAATTGCTAAAAGAGTACGCAGGCATAGATGAGGAAGGAAACCCGAATAAAAAAGAAGATGGTTCATTTGATGTAAAAGATGTAAAAGGCTTTAAGGAGCAGCAAAAAGAATTGTTTGACGAATTATTTATCCTTGAAGGAGGCGATGCGACTGGATATCTAAAAACAGTGAAAGAAATTCTATTTAATTATGATGAAGAAGTCAGCGGGAAGACTGCAGAGGTATACGATTATCTTTGTGAAGTTTTTGAAAAAAGCGAAAACGAAAATAAGGAGGAAGAATAATGTTTACAATTGAGATTACAAGCGTAAATATTGCGTATTCAAAAGGATCAGTTAGTGGGGTTAATGTTAATTTTTTTGCTAGTCACGAGTACCAAACAATCAATCTAAATGGGTATATCCCTTTAACTTTTGAGGAATACACTCCAATCGCAAATGATATTGTTGGGCTGCAAGCAACAGTTAAGGATAAAGTAGTCAAAGGACTTACAGAGATAGAAGCCGAGTAAGGCTTTTTTATTTACCTTTAAGGGGGTGAAAACCTATGTATAGAGAGAAAAAGGGGGAATGGGAAAATGCCAACACAGGAGGTACCTACATTGGAAGAAAGAGTTGATAATCATGAAGGAAGGATAAAAGCACTTGAGGATTATCAGAAGGAACAAGAAAAACTAAACCAAGAAATTAAAACACAGTTATTAGCCACGGAAAATACTGTTTTGAAAGAATCCGGCAAGCAACAGGATTTAGTACAAAAGCTACTTGATCATGTTTTAGAAGAAGATAAAGAAGACCGTAAAACGTCAAGAGACAGTAAGACGTATACACAACAGCAAATATGGAAATTAGCAGTAGCCCTTGCAGGAAGCGGAGGGCTACTTTATTTGTTGATTGAAAAATTATTTACACGATAAGGAGTGTTAGGAATGGACAAAGGTACATTAATCAGAACAATCGTATTAGGAATAGCGTTTATTAATCAATTTTTAGTTAGTTTTGGTCTTTATGAAATACCAGGAACAGAAGAGCAGCAAACAGCGTTTATATCAGCTGTATTTACAGCAATCGCAGGAACAATTGCTTGGTTTAAAAATAATTATGTAACTGCAAGAGGTAAAAAGCAAAAAGATTTATTAGTTGCTCATAACCTAGCTAAAAATCAATCAAAAACAAAGTAAGAGTGGCTTAACAGCTGCTCTTTTTCATTTGGAAAAATAAAATTGGAGAGTGATAAAATTGGGTAAAATTATTGATATTTCACATCATCAACCATCAGCACAAATTGACTGGGCGAAAGCTGCAAAAGAAGTGGATCTGGTGATTATTCGTGTACAATACGGTTCATCATTAATTGATCGTGAATATAAAAATCATGTTGCGAATGCTAAGAAATACGGTATCCCCTTTGGTCATTATGCTTATGGCCGTTTTGTAAGTGTTGAAGATGCAAAAGTAGAAGCTAAAGACTTCTTAAATCGTATGGATAAAACCGCAAAATTCCTTGTCTTGGATACGGAAGAGTACACTGTTGAATCTTGTGGAACTGAAAAGCTAGCTGAAGCATCCCAAGCGTTTATTGATGTATGTAAAGCGGCTGGATACAAGACAGGTTTTTATGTTTCACATCATTTGTACAAGCAGTATGGATTAGATAAAGTTAAAGCCGACTTTTTGTGGATTCCGCGATACGGAAAGAATGACGGTACTCCCAATGCTAAATCTGCCTACAACTGCGATATTTGGCAATACACAGACAATGGTAAAGTGGGTTGGTATGGTGGGAGATTAGATTTTAACCAGTTACTTGGAGATAAAAAATTAGATTGGTACATTGACCAAGAAAAGAGAGTTAAGCCAAACGTAGAAAAAGTATCTGCGGAAATTGTCACTAAACCAAACAAACCAACTTCAAAGCGAAAAAAGAATTCTGACGGAACGTATACAGTTGTAAGTGGGGATACGCTGTCAGAGATTGCAGCTGATTTTAATGTATCAACTAATGATCTAGCAAGTTGGAATAATATCACGAACAAGAACGAAATCAAAGCGGGTCAAAAACTAAAATTCTCTGCTCCTAAAAAGGAAACGGCGGCTAAACCTAAAGCAACTGCAAGCGGTACGAAAAAAATCACTATCCAAAAAGGTGATACATTGTCCGAATTGGCAGTGAAGTATAAAACTACTGTTTCCAATCTAAAAGCGTTAAACGGGTATAAATCCGATAAAATTATCGCTGGTAAAACAATGAAAGTTCCTTCAAGCGCTAGTAGCAATACAAATACAAAAAAGAACTATATTGTAAAACCTGGTGATAATGCTACAAAGATTGCAAAGAACAATGGAATTACTCTTGATAAATTAAAAGAATTAAATCCATCTAAGAAAAACTGGGATTTAGTCTATCCTGGGGATAAATTACGCATAAAATAACACTGATGGTTATACAATAGTTTTCAGCATGATTATCTCACACAACCCTACTCTTCGGAGTGGGGCATTTTTTAATCTGCATTCTTGCGTTTTCTTCTCAAAAAAATAACCTACTCTTTATAAAAAAAGGACTGTCCAATTGCCACAGTCCTTTCATGATTTTTGCTTTAAACCAAGCTATATAATCTTAGATATTAGCTTGATAGTGCCCAATATAATATCCACCAGAATAAGTAATACCTTTAAGATACCAAGTAATACCGTTTTCTGTATAAGAATTTGCAAAAACGTTTTCTGTTTTGTAAACATAATTATCGACTAATGCTAAAGGAGCTACAACTGATTTTTCTGGTTGACTTTCAGTGATTGATGATGCTGAAGCAAAGGATGGAATGGCTGGACCTGCAAGAGCTAGTGCGGCAATGGAGCTAAGTGCGATTTTTTTTACGATCATTCCTAAACACTCCTTAATAATTATATTTTTGTAACGTTACACTATACTAATTCTCTTTTTCCATAAAATTTCCTTGTAAATAATTGTTAATCATTTGTGAATTAATGGAAGTTGAATGTGGAGTTTATACAAATTTAATACATTATTGTCTTTTTTGTGAATTAAAAGGAATTTACTTCTACAATAAAGAAACCTCCTATAGAAAGGAGGGATAAAATGACCGACTTTGAAATATTGCAGCAGTTGAAAGAACAATATGAATCCACGCAAGACACCTCAGATTTAAAACTCCTAATCGATACCTTCTTAGAATCATTTCCTGGCGATATATAACTCTCGAACCTTTTCAGTAATTTCATTTGTTTCATTGTAAATTACCTTTCTTAGAGTAACCTTATTGACGTTATCTCTAATCAATTTATCACAAGCAATTTTAACAATTCGTACTGCTTCTATAATCTGATCTATTTCATATTCGAATAAATCAACTTTATAGTTACCAGGTGAAAAATCTTTATTGGTTTCCGAAACTTGATAACTTGTAGGATAATGAATAGCAATATGTGTATTGCATGATTTTCTTGTAAATAATAAAAATGCCCTCAAAAGAGGGCATTAACTTTTTTTTAAACTGGTACTAAAGCAAAACAATCCCAAATGATTAAACTAGATATAGCTATTGGTCCTCAAACCGAGTATAAAATGCTGGATATCCTAGTTATTTGTAGCTGCCCCAAATTGTTTTTCCACCAGTATGCCCAGTTTTATCATGTAAATTTTTATGTACTAGTTGAATTTCTCCTGTATTTTGATGGTGGTGTATTCTAAAATTTGCAGGTTTAATTCCTTTATTTATGTCACTTATCTCCCTTTGAGTAAACTGCTTTTTAAATTTAGTATTAGTTTTAAGTTCAGCTTTTACATTACCCTTGATTTGATTCCAAATGGTCGTATTGCTTGATTTCCAGTATTTAGCAGATATTTTGAACGTTGGACCTGGGAATATAGGGAAACCTTGATAGTTGAATATAATTTTCGTAACTGGGTGATATTTCCCTGCCAGATGACCATTAACTAGATTTTTAAATAGTGTAGTGTTATAGGTTTTATAAACTTTAACTTGCACAGTTTTAACATTTATTCTTTTTACTGTTGGCGCCTTTCCAGAAATTCCCCCAGCCGGGAATTTTTCATGTTTTTGTACAAGAATAGAAAAGTTGTTATCTGAATCACTAGAATTTTCTATCCTCTCTGTTTCGTTATAAGGATCATCTATAATATGATCTTCCAATGTATCAAGCGGGACAGTTTCCAATAGATCAATTGGTGTATTCTCTAAAATTTCAATTTGACTATCAGTGATAAATTCCGATTCCAAATTTTTAGATACAACTTTGCTATCAGCTCCTAATGCAAGACCAGGCGAAAAAATAGTAATGCATAAGGAAAAAATTAATGTAATAACTGATGACTTAATGAAAGTTTTACTCATATACCTTCCCCTTTTTTGTAAAATTTAGTATATTTATAATACAATCTTGATTATATAGTAATAAAAGGAAAATATAAACATATTTTAAAAAAAGGAGAATTATTGTGAATATTTGGAGTGTTGAGGTTGATGATTATACGTTAGAAGACTTAGTTCAAGATGATATTATACTTGCAGAAAAACATTTTAATGTAAAATTACCTAAATCATATATTGACTTATTAAAAATTAAAAATGGTGGAACATTACAATATAATGCGCTGCCATTCAAACAGAATCAGGAGGAAGATGACAATTATATTATAATAGAGTATTTATTTGGAATTAAGCAGGGTGAGGGAATATTTCAAACGAATTACTTTGTGGAAGAATGGAAAATTGAACGAGAAAATATAATAATACTTAGTGGAGATGGTCATGAGTGGCTAGCATTAGATTATAATGAGTCTTCTTCTAATCCAAGTGTAATTTACATATTTTCAGAGGAAAATGAATTTATCCGCTTATTCGATTCATTTGATGAAATGTTAGATAATTTGTACATATATGAGGAAGAGGAGGAAGAAGTAGATGGTGCTATTGTTTTCACCTTAGAAGAAGCCAGAGAACTAATAAAAAGTAGTGATACTACGGATATTTTAAATGGTATCAGTGCTTATGAAAAATTATATGGTGAAGATGGAAAAGTTCTTAATGAACAACTTCAGAATTTATTAGTTTTAATAAAAAGTGAAAATGAAATTATTTCAAATGAAGCAGGGAGATCTGCATGGTATTTAATAACCTATGAGTTAACAGACGATAAACAATTCATAAATGAAATAGCAAGAATATTTGGGGAAAGTACAAATCCAGTATTTAAACTATTCAGAGATGAGATATTAGAATATATTGAGGATAAAAAGTAATTTGAGATGATAAGTAAAGCAAAAACAGTCATCTTTTACGATGACTGTTTATTGTTTAAAGGAAAAAAATGGAAAGTTAAAGAGCCTTGCTTGGATAGCAACACTAGATGAGCGTTTAACAAGTCATCTCCAATTTTAAAGAGAAAGTTGATAATATGAATTTTATTAAGGCGTATCTGATTAGTATTGTATATTATATAATCGTTTTTTCTCTTATTTTTATTTACCAATTTGGTACAGAATATATAATAACAATGATTTTTTATCAGGTTATTTATTTAAGTGTAATTGTTATTATACTTAGCATGATTTTAGAACAAATTATAATTTTTAAAAATCATAGTAAATTGTATGTGATGTTCGCTGGATTTTTATTTGGAATATTGATTTCTATTTTATTTGGTGTCTCTAATACAAATAATTTAGAATTCCTCTATAATTTGTTGTTAGGGGTTATATTCAGTGTTGGTTCACTAATTTTCACTAGCATTAGAAACAAAAAGAAGATTAAAAGATAGAGAAAGTAAGCAACCGCCGGTAGAACCGGCGGTTAATTTCCCCTATACGTGCCCCTTTATAACGAAGCTCTTCTTAGAACAATTTCCTGTAAAAGATCAATCCAAATGACGATGCAAAAAGTAATAATTAAGTAGCTTTTCTGTGTTATTCCGTAAATTGTCATTGAAATATCTATGTACCTCGTGAAAACCATTGAAATAGAAATTATACTCGGTAAAATAACCATCATTCTCACCTTTTACTAACTTCCATCTACGCTTATACATCTTATTATTGTTTTCACGTATATCCTTTTGCACCTGCTTCATCGTGTGTTCGATTAAGTTTATATAGACTTGCCTAAGCTTAAAGGGAGCAGCATTAGCAACTTTTAAATCACGATCAAGTACTGTAAGAAGCATCGGTAAGTATATAGCATTTTCAAATATATTTCTATCGTCTTCAGATAATCTACTCATAACATCTGCTCCGTTTATACTTTTTCAACATCCACTAACTTTCTAAAAGAGATGTAATGAATTTGATTATTTTCATCCTGGATACGTAGCTGGTTGTTTAAATAATCTATGTAAACAGTGCGGCCAATCAAAGTATCTATATAACCGTTGTTAAAAAGGCTAAATTTAAGCAGCTGATTATATTCCATACCTTCATGTATTAGTATGTCTATATCATTCAATTTATCCTCATCTAAAACAGGCTGTTCAATCTTATTTTGGCTCTCAATAACTTCTTTTACTCCTGCTACATGTTCAGGCAGCATCATCGCTACCCACTTTTTAGTACCCCGGTCTTTTAACATATCCCCATCTCCTTTTCGATAGGATAATTATATAAGAACAATTGTTCTATTTCAATGTTGTTTTCGAACGGACGTTCGCATATAATATATCCAAAAGGGAGGTCTAACTGATGAAAGGTTTACTTAAAAGAGCTGTTATGAATGGTGAAGTTTTAGAAATGATTTATCTAAATACAAAAGGAGAAATTAGTCAACGTAGGATTAAAGTCATCAAACTTAATGAAGAATCGTTTAGTGCTTACTGCTTTACTCGTAATTAGCAACGTACTTTTAAGATAAGTAACATTTTATCGGTTGGACCAGTACGGACAGTAAGGAGAGGTGCATAATTATGACGTTAACAAAACCTAAGAAGGTTAAAAAGCCATCAAGACCAAGCCGAGACGAGTTTGAATTAGAGGAACTTGCCAATACTTTAACAGAAGCATTAGAGGATAAGCCTGAACTTAGATTAACTGTATGGAAGAGAGAAGATCCTGTAAGAGGTAAAGTAGTTAAAATGGATGGTAATACTAAATTAATTCATATAGAAAAATTTACTGAAACAATTAAAGTTCCTTTTATGGATATTTTATTTGCTCAGAGATTTTAAAAGCCCAACTCATATGAGAAAGGCTTTTATTATTATATATAAAACGTTTATTTAATATTAAAATCTTGTTCGCCTAATTTATCGCCACCCAATCCTTGTGTAGCTATTAATGTTACAGGAGTTTCTAAATCATCTAATTCATAAGCTACCGCGTTTTTAACTGTTCCATTTTTTTTAATTGTTTCTAGTTGAGAATCAAGGAATTGATCATCTGGAAGCCCGCCAACTTCAAGAGTATTAACTGAATTAGGATTATTATCTTGTACTGCTTCGAATACTGCCATCCATCCAGTAGTTGGATCAATATCTTTATCACTTAAATTAGTTGTTTCATACCAAATTGCAAATACAGGTTTTTCTCCATATTCATTTCCTTTTTCACCCGGTTGAATAACTTTAGTTTCTGTGATTTTGATCTTTAAATCAACTAATTTCGCTTCATTATCTTTAAAATAGACTTTATTATTCGTCTCTTTTTCTTCACTTGTATTTACTGTAGTTTCCTTTTTATTTCCAGATTCAGAACTGTTTTTCGTTCCTTCTTCTTGATTTCCGCAACCTACTATTAAAGATAGTGTCAACGCAGAAATTAATATTAAAATTTTTTTCATTGAATTTCCCCCTAATATTTGTCTGCTAAGCAACAACATTTTACATTTTAAGAGGAAATATTACTACACTTTCGACAAAAGTAGACAATGAGAAATAATTAAAAAGATCCCATATATATGGGGAGGGCTGCTTTATGTAAAATTAATAGTTACTTTTTTATTCTCAAATTCTTTTACAGTAATATACCATCAACTAGTACTTCTATAAATTTGCAAATTTCACTTGCTGTATCAATTTCTTGTTTGTTTTCTGAATTCTGACCACTTTTCATACTTAAGAATAAAGGGATTTATAGACCGGTATAATAAGGAGATTAATGTATTCTATATAGCTGCCTCCTTCATTACTAAACACCGTAAGATGCACACATAAGAAAGCCTATTCTCTAGAGGGGGCATTTTTTCATATTAATTAACAAACGCCCCCTTTTGTTTAAGTGTAATTATTCACAATCTTCTTTAGCGCAGTAAACTAGAAATTCCCAATTTATATTATACAGCATATCCTGTATGCATTTGGAAATATTATTATAGAGGTGAATCAATTATGAAAAAATCAATGCTAACATCTTCTGAAATAGGTTCCTTATGGGCAGAGTATATAAATGGAACAGCGACAGACATTATTAATAAATATATGTATTCAATAATAGAAGATAAAGCAATAAAGGAAATATTTCATACTGCAATTAAGACATTTGACCAACAAAAGAACACAATTGGTAAATTCTTCAAGGAAGAAGGATTTCCTATTCCTATTGGATTTAATGAATCTGACCTATATCTAGGAAAACAGAGATTGTTTTCAGATGCATTCTGCCTAAATTATTTACATATCATGACTATACATGGAATCTTAGGGCATACCACTGCCCTAAGCATTTCAGTCAGAAAAGATTTGAGAAACTTTTACGATTCATGTAGTACAGCTGGAAATAAGATGTATCATAAAACTATTGAGTTATTACTTGAAAAAGGTCTATTTCAAAGAGATCCACAATACTATGCATACGAACATCCAAGTTATGTCACCAGTAAAGATTTTAAAGATGGTTTTTTTGGAAAAGGTAGAACGCTTGCTGCAACAGAAATTATAAGTCTTTCGTTGAATCTTAAGAAAAGTATAATGGCTAAAACTCTATCTATTGCATTCTCACAGATAGCAGGATCTAAAGAAATTAGAAAGTTTCTAACTGAATCAGAGAAAACAGCAGATGGTCAAATAAAAGCATTAGCAAAAATACTTCAAGCAGATAACTTACCAGTGCCAAAATCTCTGGAAACAGAAGTAACCACCTCAACTGATTCACCATTTTCTGATAAGTTAATCCTTTTCCATATGGGTCTCCTGTTTCAAGCGGCTCAAAATTATCATGGTGCTGGATTAGCATCAGCCATGAGAACAGATCTTGTAGCCACTTATGAGAAGACTATATTACAGAATCTTATAGTTACAAAAAATTGGTTTGATCTTATGGTAGAAAATAAATGGTTAGAACAACCACCACTGGCACCTAATAGAAAAGAAATTGCAAAAAAGATATAACCAACATCGCCCTACCACTCGGTCGGGCCTTTAATTTATTTGTAAATTAAACTTTCACTAAACTGCCCCGTTTGTTATATAAGACAAACTCAACACTTTTTATAGAGAATTACATCAATTATTAAATAAGCGGAGTTATATATCGGGAGTACTAGATAGTTAAAGTAAGCAAAGCTTACGATGTAGTCTAAATATTCCTTAAATAGGAGTTTTTTGGAATAAAAAGAACTAAGCTAAGCTATATTCACTAAAACAGACGCAAAAAATAATCCTTGTTTGAATCTGAGGAATATTTTTAAGAATCTAAAGAATATATTATTTATTGCTCCTTTTGTTAATATCCAATGCTATCATTTCTAACTTACTAATCCATTTATAATAACCCAATATCATAAGTAGAAGAATAGGTACAATAATAAATTCAAACCACAATTTCCACCAGCCTAAATGAAAATAGCCCAAAGGTTCAGGGAGTAAAGTCAGTGCTTCATACATTGTAATCCCTACTGTCCAGTATGTAATATATAATACCTTTTTAATAATACTGTGGTTAAATGGAAAGTAGCTTATAAATAGTATATTGATTGGAGGAATTAAAATCGTGTGTGCAAAAACTCCAAACCAATCTACACCTTTATCAAAATACCAATACCCTCCGTACTTAAATTCAATAATCACATCAAAACTGATCTGAAAGGCAATAGTAAAAGTCCATAGACTTACTTTTCTGTTCATTGTAGGTATTTTATTTTTCTTATATGCAATGAAATTAAATAAGATAATCGAAATAGTAAGCAAGACCATAAATTGTTTTCTTCCTTTTTAATAGTAGATTTTCTGAATGAGTCTAATAATACATAATTGTTTTAATTAAATAACCAAATAAATTAGAACTAAATAGCTCACTTACCTAGGTTTCCTATTCAATAAACCTGCTTCGGTATTACCAGAAGAAATCAAATAAGTAGTTAGAGGAATACAGCTCTTTAGTTCTAAAATAAATATACGGTCTTTTAATTTTCTAATTTAAAACGTTCTTCCTTTTAAGAAAAACATAATATTTATAAACGAGATAATAAGGAAACAGATAGGAAAAAAAGGTAAATATAAAATTCCAATCATTTCCGTATATAATCTTTCCAGTTAAGACATATACCACTTCAAGTAAAGTTGTAAATAATGATATTAAAAAGATATAAAGAAAAGGACTCTTCCTTCTTTTAATAAAGAATATTAAGTAACTTGCTAATATTGGATATATACCTAAATTAAAGGGCAGAAAGGAAAATGTACTATTAGAGGAATTTACCTTCCAAAAGTTCAAATAAAAACCTAATTCATTTACAGTAAATGCTATTACTGAAAAAAATGAGCCAATGAGCGGGATTATCAATCTATCCTTTTTGTAAAGATGAAAGCACCCTACAATCCAAGGCAATATAAAGACCATCATGACATTAAAAATCATATTATTTTTCCTTTTTATTTTTATCTTTTCCTCAGAACTGAATTTTATTTATTTCAAGAGCGCAATTATTGGTAAATATTTTCACTTAAACCATTTCCCTATCTTTCCCGGTTGTATAATAAAATAATCTCAACAGAATATACGGAAAAAGACTTCTAAATATAACGCGGAGTACTAGATAGTCAAAGTAAGCAAAGCTGAAGATCATTTATAGGAATTTTTTTGGACTAATAAGTACGAGCCATCACTTCATATAGATTAATGAGGTGATGACAACATGAAGGTCAACATTATCAAAGGTCCTAATACTGACAAAGTTATCCAAGATTGCTATCATTATATTGTAAAGAAATATAGAGAGGAGCAAAATAAACTTGATAGGAATTTACGCAAGGGTGTCGACAGAGGAACAATTAAAGGGATTCAGCATAAACGGCCAGATTGAAGAGTGCATTCAATTAGCTGGAAATGAAGAATACCTAAAATACGTTGATGAAGGAATAACTGGCGAAATAATGAATAGACCTGCTTTGACTAGATTACAAGACGATATTGAAAATGGACTTATTCATAAAGTGATATGTTATGATCCTGACAGGTTATCTAGAAAGTTATTAGTACAGCTAATGATTACGGAGACACTGCAGAAGAATAACGTAGAGTTACAGTTTGTCAGAAGTGATTACAAAAACGACGCTGAAGGACAATTGTATTTCCAAGTTAGGGGTGCCTTTTCTGAATTTGATAAAGCTAAGATTAAACATAATACTATGACAGGAAGATATCGAAAAGCCAAGTCTGGCAAGGTTGTTAAAAATAATCATTTATATGGCTACCATTATAATAAAGAGAAAGAAACATACGAAATAAATGAAGAGGAAGCAAAGGTAGTCAGGATGATCTTTGACTATTACACCAATCCTAACAGTAAATTTCAGGGTATAAATGGTATTGCTCTTCACCTGACAGATATAAGTATTCCAACCAAAAGAGGTGCAAAGGTCTGGCATCGGCAAGTAGTCCGTCAAATATTGATGAATGAAGCATACACAGGTAATTATTATCAAAACAAATATGATACGGTTGGTAATTATGTAAAAAAACAAGCAGGGGAGAAAGTGGAATATGGAAAAATCAGACCGGAAGAAGAATGGCTAAAAACGGAGATACCTGCAATTATTTCACTAGAACAATTTGAATATGCCCAGTCCCTATTAGAGCAGGGGAGAAGACGCCAAACAAAAGTAAGCTTTCATCAGTATTTATTATCTGGTTTAGTAAGATGTGATCGTTGCGGAGGAACAATGACAGGTAAAAAAACGAAATCGCATGGTAAAGATTTTTTTATTTACACATGTCGCAAAAACTATGCTGGTTCAAAATCAAAGGGATGCGGTAAACAGATAAGCGAAAACAAATT
Source organism: Niallia sp. M35 (assembly GCF_050971705.1). Lineage (NCBI taxonomy): Bacteria > Bacillati > Bacillota > Bacilli > Caryophanales > Bacillaceae > Niallia > Niallia sp. M35. The sequence continues at coordinate 144,969 of NZ_JBPCEP010000013.1, read as the reverse complement.
AAATAAGTATGTATGGGACACTATAGTGGATTTACTCAGCGATCCAAAGAAAATTGCTGAATTTAGAGAACAAGATGAAAAGACCTATTTAAAAGAAGAAATGGAATATGTCTTAGCAGAAATAGAAAAAGCTAAAAAGGGCCGCAAGCGTTTATTCCAACTTGTCAGCCTAAGTGAAGATGATGATATGGATCTGGAAGAAATCAAAGAACAAATAAGAAATCTTCAACTAAAAGAAAAGAAGTTACAAGATAAGTATAACGAAATGTTAAATGAAAATGAAGTAGCTGCAGGTAAAGAACCAAGTGTGGTTGCCTTGGAATCTGCGATCAATATGTTTATGAAAAATAAGAAAAACGAATTTTCTTTTGAACACAAACAAGAAATATTGAGAAGGGTAATTAAAGAAGTAATGGTTGTAGATAGTGAGACTATAAATATACAAATCTTTTAACGCAGTACCCTATTGTAATCAAGAACGAAATCCTTATGCATCTAAGAGCTTTGAAAAAAACCAAAAAAGATGTTTCCTTGCATGATCCAATTGGTCAAGATAAAGAGGGGAATGAAATCAGTCTTATTGATGTTCTGAAATCAGAATCGGAAGATGTTGTGAATACGATTCAGTTGAATATGGAGCTGGAGAAAGTAAAGGAATATATTGATGTTTTAGATGAAAGAGAAAAAGAAGTAATCATCGGCAGGTTTGGTCTAGATTTAAAGAAGGAAAAAACACAACGAGAAATTGCAAAAGAATTAGGAATTTCAAGAAGCTATGTTTCAAGAATAGAGAAAAGAGCATTGATGAAAATGTTCCATGAATTTTATCGAGCAGAAAAGGAAAAAAAGCGAAAAAATGAATAAAAACTTTACATAAGGATGTTCTATAGATTTGCATTCTTATGAAGAAATCGTTTATATAGACACATCAATAATGGTATTTTAAGGGATAGAAGAGCAGCTTAGTCGCTTCGTTTTTTAACATTTGACTAAGCGGCTTATTCTATCTTTTATTTTTTGCATAATGAAGGGATTCTGTATTGTCGGTTGCTACCGTTTTTACAACTTCGCCTTGCCGATTTTTATAAATTTCATATTCACGGTAAACTTCCACTATAAACCCATCCTCTTCTTTTGTTTCTTCTAATTTATATTCAAGATCAGGAGCTCCAAATATTTCATCTCCATTACTGCTAACTTCTTGCTCTTCCTTTATAGCTCCGTAAAAGAGAACATTATTTTTGTTAATTTTTGCGGTTGGTGTTTCTATGTAAGCAATAAAACCCAATAGAATGATTATGGATATTAAAGAGATTTTTTTCATTTTGTGCTCTCCTCCTTCCATACATTGTATGCATGTCCTTTAGAAGTATGCGAATAAGAAAAGGAAGAACGATTGCGTAATTGGAAAATTTAATCATTTTTAAAGTGGGTTAATCATATCGTTAGAAAGGTACAGGCCTTCTTTTTTTATAAAAAAAGGGAACAGGTACAAACTTAGAATGCAAAAAATGTCTCAAAAAAATTTTTCACTTCTTGTAAATGTTTTATAACATTTGTAATATACATGAAATATAAAGCTGCTAAAAGCAGAAAAGATTAAAGTTCATCGAAGGGGTTGAAGACCTATGTTTATGAGACATATACTATTCATTACATTATTGATATCCTTGATTAACAATTTCTGGCCCATTCCTAATATAGATGATTTACAGGATGTTACATATCAAGAGGGGGACGAAATTTCCATTTCTGAGCTAAAAGATGCGGTAAGAAGTATGCAAAAGAAAGCTGATATCAACTCCTATTTCACGATGAAGCATGCAGTAGTAAGTGGGGAATTATATAACAATGAAGTTTGGAGATTTGATTTGGGTTTAAACACACCATATCAATTTACTGCTGAAAATGACAGCATTGACATAGCAGGTTTGCAAAAAGGATTGGTTAAGTTTATCGTGTTTTTTAGTTTTGGAGAAAATGAGAATTCCATTATAAGTAAGTCCATCTATTATTGTGATGAAAATGATTCCATTCATGAGGTGAAATTTATCGAGAATACAGAAAGAGAGAGTATTATCTTTTCATAAAAAAGTAAATCAAGAGAGAAAATTGTTGTTTTTTCAACTCTGCCTATTATGCCGGCATTTTCCCGCAGATAATAGGGCTAGAATCTAACATTCGGTATATGGGCTTTTAAACAAGCGAATTTTCACCATCTATCTATACTATTAGAAAGGTGGTGAAAAGCATGGTTAAAATTTTTATCGATCCTGGTCATGGTGGTTCAGATTCAGGTGCAGTAGGAAATGGACTGCAAGAAAAAAATATTACCTTAAGTATTGCTCAACAGATTAGAAGGTTTCTTCTGAATGAATATGAAGATGTAGAAATTCGGATGAGTCGCAATAATGATTCAGCCGTAAGTTTGTCCGCAAGAGTGAATGCTGCTAATAACTGGAATGCTGATTTTTATCTTTCTATTCATGTAAATGCAGGTGGGGGTAATGGCTTCGAAAGTTATATTTATCCGGGAGTTGGTGCACCTACGACGACTTATCAGAATGACATTCATAAGGAAGTAATAGATGAGACAGGATTTAATGATAGAGGAAAGAAAAATGCAAATTTCCATGTATTAAGAGAAACAACCATGCCCGCTTTGTTAACAGAAAATGGCTTCATTGATACAGTAGCAGATGTGAATCAGTTAAAAGATAGTAATTTTATTACAAAAATTGCTAAAGGGCATGTCCAAGGATTAGAAAGGGCTTTTTCTTTGCAGAAGAAGAAAAATCAACCACCGATCTATCGTGTACAAATTGGAGCATATAAGGAAAAGGAAAATGCAGAAAAAAAGGCAATGGAAGCAGCTGAAAAGGGATTTGATACAGCTATTTTATTTCGAAACAATCTGTTTAAAGTACAAATCGGGGCATTTAGTAATAGAAAGAACGCAGAGCGTTTAGCAGACAGAGCGAAGGAAGCTGGGTTTCATGCGTTTATATCTCCTAAGTAAACAACATTTATTTGCGGATATATAGGAAAAAGTTAGAAATAGGACAATTGCCTAAAACATTCACAACAAATTAAGAATATTTTATAGAAAGAGAGGAGGAAAATGAATGGCTGGTTATGGATACCCAAATCAAGTACCAGCAGCTGTTCCGCTTGGTGGATTTGGACCTGCACCTTTTGGCTATGGTGGTGCCCCTTATCCTGCTTATGGCGGTGTATATGGTGGTGCTGGTGGTTTCTGGTACGCATTTTTAATCATTCTTTTTATTGTTATCATTCTATTTTGGGGTTTTTGGGCATTCGGTGGCTTTTATCGCTAAGAGAAAAAGACGAAAAAGTTAGATGTTCTAATAGTAAATATAGTAATTCCTATACAAACAGGTTAATTCATATAGATTCTAGCATCATGTATCTGTTTTAGATAACGATGCTTTTTCTTTTGTTATCAGAAATATTTAACTATTTTAACAGAAAGAATGGAAATATTTCGATAGTCAAACTATAATGACATAGTAGTAACAGTGGAAGGAGATGGAGAAAAGTGAAGATAGAAGAATATCAAGCTACATGGGATTTAGAAGGATTATTTCCTGGAGGAAGTAATTCTCAAGAGTTTAGAGAGCATTTAGCTTTGTCTATGGATGAAATTGACAAATTATCAGCATATGTACATAAGTATGAGCCATTACAGGAGACGGACAAAGATTCATTGCAGCAAATTGTGAATCAGTTTGAAGTAGTCGTAAAGAAAGTAAGACAAGCAGGTGCTTTTGTCAGTTGTTTAGAGGCACAGAATATGGAAGATAAAGGAGCAAGCGCTTTAAGAGGTAGAGTAACTGAATTAAGTGCTGCGTTTCAAAATGTATTAACGGTTCTAGATGGGAAATTATCCTTATATAGTGATACGGAATGGGATTCCTTGTTCAAAGGCAGTAATCTAGAAGAACTTTATTTTGTCCTGTCAGAAAGAAGAGCAGCTGCTAAAGAAAAATTATCCGAAGAAGAAGAAACACTGATAAATAAGTTAAGTGTCGATGGCTATTATGGCTGGGGCCAAATGTATGATACCATCGTTGGAAAAATTCAGATTCCTTTTGATGAAGAATATCTCTCCGTTGGACAAGCTGCTAATAAATTTTCAAACCCTGAACGCGCGGTTAGAAAAAAGGTGTTTAAAGAATGGGAAAAAGCATGGGATGCAAATGGGGAAATTCTGGCCAAAACATTAAACCATTTAGCTGGTTTCCGATTAAATGTTTATGGGATGAGAGGCTGGACTAGTTTCTTAAAAGAACCTTTAGCGATTAATCGGATGCAAGAAGAAACATTGCAGGCGATGTGGAATGCAATTTCGAAGAAAAAACAGCCATTTGTACAATTTTTAAATAGAAAAGCTAAATTGTTAGGTTTAGAAAAATTAAGCTGGTATGATTTGGATGCTCCTCTTGGTAAAATAGAAACAAAAATGTCTTACCAAGAAGGTGCCGAATTTATTATTAAGCATTTCGAGCAATTTGGTACGAAAATGTCAGGATTCGCAAAGAAAGCATTTGAAGAGAGATGGATTGAAGCAGAAGATAGAAAAGGGAAAAGACCAGGGGGCTTTCACACCTATTTCCCTGAAAGTGCTCAGTCACGTATTTTTATGACGTATTCTGGCACGCCATCAAATGTTTCAACTTTAGCCCATGAATTAGGGCACGGCTTTCATACATACGCTATGCGCGATATGCACACATTAAATAGAAATTATGCAATGAATGTCGCAGAAACAGCGTCTACATTTGCGGAAATGATTGTATCCGATGCAGCTTTAAGGGCTGCTAAATCAGAGGATGAAAAGCTAGTATTATTGGAAGATAAAATTCAGCGATCTATAGCTTTGTTAATGAATATTCATGCTCGTTTTCTTTTTGAAACAAGATTTTATGAAGAACGTCAGAATGGATTAATTTCAAAGGAGCAATTAAATACGTTAATGCTTAATGCCCAAAAAGAAGCATATGGGGACGCTTTAGAGGAATACCATCCTTCTTTCTGGGGCTCAAAATTGCATTTTTATATTACAGGTGTACCTTTTTATAATTTCCCTTATACATTTGGGTTTCTATTTTCACTTGGAATCTATGCAAAAGCATTAGAGGAAGGAAAGGGCTATGAAGAGAAATACATTGCCCTATTAAGAGATACAGCAAGCATGACAGTAGAAGAATTGGCATTTAAGCATCTTCAAATTGATTTAACAAAAGAGGATTTCTGGAATAGTGCTATAGATCTTTGTATTAAGGATGTAGAAGAATTTTTAGCATTAACGAATGAATGAAAGGTCTTTTTATAGGATTATATAGAAATGACTAGAACCACAGCATTCGTTTAAAAGGAATATAGATAAAAGACCTCCTACATACCAAAAGCTGCTGGTGTGTAGGAGGTCTTCATTTTTTGATGAATAGCTTTAGTAAATGCTTATATTTTTTTCCATTTGAAACTGCCAATCATCAAGATGGAAAGAATAAGCATAAGAAATAAATAAATATGGCTCGGTATAAAAGTAAAAAATAGACAGCTAAAGGTTAAAATACAGCCAGCTGCTGTTATCGGCAGGCCTGTAAAAAAGCCATGACTTTCCGTAATATTAAATCGAGCTAATCGAAAAGCGCCACACACAATATAAAGGACTGTAAAGAAAGATCCTGGTGCTCCCAACTCAAATAAAATCCCTTGATACACTAATAATGCCGGTGCTACCCCAAATGAAATGATATCACTCATAGAATCAAGCTGTTTGCCAAGCTCTGATTCGATATTAAATTTTCTGGCAGTCATTCCATCCAGTCTATCTGCTAATGCAGCGATAAAAATAAGTAATAGACTTAATTGGAGATGTCCCTTTAAACTATAGATAATTGCAAAAGCACCTAATGAAATATTTGTTAAAGTTAACACATTAGCGAGTTGAGTTTTAATTTTCTTGATAGTTTGTTCTAAAACTCCATGTAAAAACATTAGATTCACTCCTAGTATGAAATGTTTTGCATTTCATACAACCATTTTTTTATATAATCATATATAATTCTAATTAGTATATGATCATTCGTAAAGAAAAATTTTTATTTATTGGAGGATTGCTTCATTGAAAGAAACAATTTATCGACTTTGTATTGAACTGACAAATGGAAGATGGAGTTCCTATATGATTAAGAAATTTGCTTATTCTAGATGGAGCCGATATTTAATTCCTTCCTTTGCAAAAGTTTATAAAATAAATATAGAGGAAATGGACAAACAACTAAAGGAATACGGATCCTTACATGAATTTTTTGTTAGAAAATTAAAAGCCAACTGCCGAAATATTCATGCTGATCATAGAGAAATAATTAGTCCTGTTGATGCAGTGATTGAGGATATTGGAGAAGTAAGAGAAGATAGCTCTATTTTAGTTAAAGGAAAAACGTATTCTATTCATGAAATGCTTGGGGATGAAAAAACAGTGGATAAATATATTGGTGGAACTTATTTAATATTTTATTTAAGCCCAAGTCATTATCATCGCATTCACTGTCCTGTCACAGGTACTGTAACAAATCGTTGGACACTTGGAAATAAATCGTATCCTGTTAATAAATATGGTTTAAAGTGGGGGAAATCTACCCTCTCCAAAAATTATCGGTCTATAACGGAATTAAAGACAGAGGAAGGAAACGGGATATGTATTGTGAAGGTTGGTGCCATGTTTATTAACTCTATCGTCCTAAACCATAAGAAAGACCGCGTAGTTCAGGGAGAGGAAATTGCTTATTTTTCATTTGGCTCAACTGTTGTGTTACTATTTGAAAAAAATACATTTAAACAGAAAGGCTTTCATTCCATTCCATATCCGGTTAAAATAGGAGAGGTTATTGGAGAGAGCTTCGAAAAGCGCAATGAATACAAAAATTAATAGTTTAAAAGAAAAACAGCCTTGTACAAGGCTGTTTTCAAATGGAATATATAATTACTTTTATTGGGTTAAGAGGAGACTTTTATCTTGTTGCTTAAAGAACGTCGGTGAATCTCTGTTTCGATGAGACGAATAAATTCAGGGCTTAAGTTTAATTCCCTTGCTTTATGATAGGACTCAATCAATAATTCATCTGACAGTTTTCGCATGCCAGAAACACCTCCATTCAAATATAATGAGAAGATTTTCATAGAAAACATATATAAATGTAGTTGTTTTCAGTGTTGAAATAAGATTTTTTTAATTCGCTGATTAAAAAGTGCATACTAGATGTATCATTCGACAATGTTTATCAGAAAACTAGCTTGTCTATGTAAAAAAATTGCTATGTAGAGAACACTTTTAATCTTCTTTTTTTAGTGGATTAATCTTGGAAGTTTTTTGGATAGTATATTGTATCCTTACTTTAACAAAAATAAACATAGAGAACAACTGTTCGTTTATCCACAGCGTTCAGTGGATAACCTGTGATTATTTTGTTGAGAACTATGTGGACTATATGTAAATCAATGGGTATTATGTGTATAATGTTATCCACATATGTTGAAAAATGCGTATTTTGTCGAAAATTATTTTGCTATTATTAAAAAAAGAATGAATATGGTATCTTCTTTAAGAAGAAAAACGGTATAATATTATTTTCTTCTATCGTAAAAATGGTTACCATAACAATAGGAAGACATACTGGTTAAACTGGTTAAACTATAGAAATGAAAGAATTAAGAGGTGTTTTTTAGTGTTAAATCAATTTTTGCCAAATCAGTTTGTTAAAAATATATTTGAAATTTCCCCAGATGATTTAAAGAAAAAAGGAATAAAAGGCATCATAACAGATTTAGATAATACGTTAGTAGAATGGGATCGCCCGCTTGCGACTCCTCAAATTATTGAATGGTTTGCAGAAATGAAGAGAAATGACATTAAAGTCACAATTGTTTCTAATAATAAAGAAGCAAGAGTAAAATCATTTTCTGACCCGTTGCATATTCCTTTTATTTTTGCTGCTAGAAAGCCGCTTGGTCGTGCTTTTAAAAAAGCTATCATGCAAATGAATACAAAAAAAGAAGAAACAGTTGTAATTGGTGACCAATTATTAACAGATGTTCTTGGCGGGAATCGTAGTGGATTTCATACTATTTTAGTCGTGCCTGTTGCGCAAACAGATGGGTTTATGACTAGAATTAATCGTAGAATCGAAAGAAGAATTTTGAATTGGTTTCGTAGAAACGGAAAATTAACTTGGGAGGATTAATACGTGACAGAAAGAATACATTGTATCGGCTGTGGAGTAGTTATTCAGACGGAGAATAAGAATGAATTAGGTTATGCACCTTCTTCTTCGTTAGAAAAGGAAGAGGTTATTTGTCAAAGATGTTTCCGTTTAAAGCATTATAACGAAGTACAAGATGTTTCTTTAACAGACGATGATTTTTTAAAGATTCTAAATGAAATAGGGAAAAGTGACAGCCTAATAGTAAAATTAGTAGATATTTTTGATTTCAATGGAAGCTGGTTACCTGGTCTTCATCGTTTTACTGGGAACAATAAAGTAATACTAATAGGAAATAAAGTAGATCTTTTACCAAAATCGGTGAAACACCATAAGGTTATCAATTGGATGAAAAAAGAAGCAAAGGATTTAGGATTGAGACCAGAAGATGTATACCTTGTCAGTGCAGAAAAAGGAAAGAATATTAAAGAAGTACTGGATGCAATTGAATATCATCGTAACGGAAAAGATGTTTATGTAGTGGGCTGTACAAATGTAGGGAAATCTACTTTTATTAATCGAATTCTTAAAGAGGTATCTGGAGAAGAAAATGTAATTACAACATCACATTTTCCTGGTACAACGCTAGATATCATTGAAATTCCATTGTCGGATGGTAAATACCTAGTGGATACCCCTGGAATTATTAATCACCATCAAATGGCTCATTTTGTTGATAAAAAAGATTTGAAAATTATCACGCCAAAAAAAGAAATAAAATCGAGAATTTTTCAATTAAACGATCAACAAACATTATTCTTTGGCGGGCTAGCTCGATTTGATTTTGTAAAAGGCGAGCGCAGTAGCTTTGTATGCTATTTCTCTAATGAAATAACGATCCATCGGACGAAGTTGGAAAAGGCAGATGAGCTGTATGAAAAACATGCAGGTGAATTATTGACACCTCCCAACAGAGAGCATTTGGAGGCTTTTCCAGAGTTGGTAAGGCATGATTTTTCTATAAAAGAACCAAAAACAGATATTGTGTTTTCAGGCTTAGGCTGGATAACGATTAATGAACCGAATATTCAAGTTTCTGTTTATGTGCCTAAAGGGGTACATGCCTTGTTGCGTAAATCGTTGATATAATCTGTTTTGCAATAAAGCAAGGGGAAAAGGAGAGCAGCTATTTATGAAGAACTATGCAGTAATTGGTGATCCAATTCAGCATTCGATGTCACCTGTTATGCATAATGATCTTTTTCATTTCTATGGTTTGGATGCTGAAATGAAAAAAATGCATATTAAAACAGAGAGGCTCGAAATGGGACTAAAAAGTTTGAGGGATAGTAATATAGATGGCTTTAATGTTACCGTCCCCCATAAACAAGCAATCATTCCCTTTTTGGATGAACTAGACCCATTGAGTGAAGCGATTGGCGCAGTTAATACGGTGGTTTGTAAAAATGGAAAGTGGGTTGGGTATAATACGGATGGGGAAGGGTATTTAAGAAGTCTATTAGACCAGCTATCTAACTTGAAGCAGAAAAAAACATTGATTATTGGTAGTGGCGGTGCCGCAAGAGCAATCTATTTTTCACTAGCTAATTATGGAGTACACCATATAGATATTTGTAATCGTACGCTTTCAAATGCAGAAAGGCTGAAAGAAGCGTGTCCTTTTTCAGTTGTAACAAATATACTGGAAGTTGCTTCAGTGGACAAAAATCTTGAGGAATATGATCTTATCATCCAAACAACTTCCATTGGAATGTCACCAAAGATAGATGTTTCGCCTATTCAAGTAAGAAATTTGAAGCAGGGCACATTCGTTAGTGATATCATCTATAATCCATTAGAAACAAAAATATTAAAAGATGCAAAAGCCAAAGGCGCTGTAACGCAAAATGGAATTGATATGTTTGTATATCAAGGAGCTTTAGCGTTTGAGAAATGGCAAGGAATTTTCCCAGATACAGCTAGAATGAGACAAAATGTTTTAACACAATTAGGAGGATCATCATGTTAAGAGGTAAACAAAAAAGGTTTTTACGAGCAAAAGCACACCATTTGAGCCCTATATTCCAAGTAGGAAAAGGTGGCGTTAATGACAATATGATTAAACAAATTAGTGAGGCATTAGAGGTTAGAGAACTATTAAAGATAAGTATTTTGCAAAACTGTGATGAGGATAAAGATACGGTAGCAAGTGAATTAGTAAATGGAACAAAAAGTGAGCTAGTTCAAATTATAGGAAATACAATTGTATTATATAAAGAATCAAAAGAAAATAAAACGATAAATTTACCATCATAAGTCGGTAGAAGAGGCGATTTTTTTGAAAAAAGTTGGAATATTGGGAGGGACGTTTGATCCTCCTCATATAGGACATCTAATTATAGCAAATGAAGTACTGCACGCAAAAAAATTAGATGAAATATGGTTTATGCCAAATCAAGAACCTCCACATAAAATAAAAACAGGGACGGTAACAAATACTCAACGAGTAGAAATGTTACAATTATCAATAGAATCCACTTCCTCTTTTCGCATCGAAACGATGGAATTAGACAGAGAGGGGAAATCCTATACGTATGATACGATGAAGCTTTTAAATGAGGCTTACCCAGATAATGATTTTTATTTTATAATTGGAGCCGATATGGTAGAATATTTGCCAAAATGGTATAAAATTCAAGAACTTATGGAAATTGTACAATTCATAAGTGTGAACCGCCCTAAATATCAACTAGAAACGGCTTACCCAGTGCAGTATGTAAAGGTTCCTGATATAAATATTTCTTCGAGCTTAATTCGTGAAAGGGTTAAGGAAGGGGAAACCATTTCCTTTTTAGTCAGAGATGAAGTAAAGAGATATATTGAGGAGAATCGTCTATATGAATCGTGAAGAAGCATTACAAATAGTAAAAGAACAAATAACGGAAAAGCGTTATATTCATACAATCGGTGTAATGGAAACAGCAATTAAGTTAGCGAATAAGTACGGTGGAGATGCTAGAAAGGCAGAAATAGCAGCGATTTTTCACGATTACGCAAAATTTCGCCCAAAGGATGAAATGAAAAAGATTATCATACAGCAAAATATGGATCCTAATCTTTTATTATTTCATTCAGAACTTTGGCACGCTCCAGTTGGTGCTTTTTTAGTTGAGAAAGAAGTCGGAATAAAAGATAGAGAAATATTAGATGCTATTAGATACCATACATCAGGAAGACCTGAAATGAGTATGCTAGAAAAAATAGTCTATTTAGCCGATTATATTGAACCTGGCCGAGCTTTTCCAGGGGTAGATGAAGTAAGAGAATTGGCAGAAGTGAGTTTAGAAAGAGCTTTTTTGCAAGCGGTGAAAAACACGATTATGTTTCTTATTCGGAATAATCGAGCTGTATTTCCTTTAAGCTTTGAAACATATAACAGTTATTGTATAAAAATGGAGGTTGATTGAATGGATGAACGTACTTTATTATGGACTGCTGTAAAGGCAGCTGATGACAAAAGAGCAGAGAATATTGTTGCCCTAAATATGAAAGGTATTTCTCTTGTTGCTGATTATTTCGTAATCTGTCATGGTAATTCTGACAAGCAAGTACAGGCTATTGCGAATGAAATTAAAGAAAAGTCTGGTGAACTTGGAATTACGGTTAAACGTTTTGAAGGTTATAATGAGGCAAAATGGATCTTAGTTGATTTAGGAGATATTATTGTCCATGTCTTTCACCGCGATGAAAGAACTTATTACAATTTAGAGCGTCTTTGGGGAGATGCACCAGTGGAAAATGTGGAAAGTGTGATCAGTCAATGAGTTATGAGCAGTTTGCCTATCTTTATGATCGCTTAATGAATGATGTACCTTATGAGAAGTGGATACAGCTTATCAAAAAGGCAGCAGCCGATTATAAAGTTAATGGAGCAAACCTTTTAGACCTAGCCTGTGGAACAGGAGAGTTATCGATTAGGCTGGCACAGACTGGTTATAATGTAACTGGGATTGATTTATCGGAGGATATGCTAAGTGTTGCTCAAGCGAAGACAATGGAAGCAGGAGAATCTGTATTTTATATAGAACAAGATATGTCTCAGCTAGAGGGCTTACCCGTTTTCGATCTTATTTGTATTTGCTGTGATTCCATCAACTATTTAAGAACCGAAGAAGAAGTCATAAATACTTTTGAAAGTGTTTATGCCCATTTAGATGAAAAAGGCTTATTTATATTTGATGTGCATTCCTTGTATAAAATGAATCAATTATTTATCAATCAAACCTATACAGTCAATGATGAGGATTTAAGCCTTATATGGCAATGCTATGAAGGAGAATATCCCAATAGTGTTGAACATGATTTAAGTTTTTTTGAATTAGATGCAGCCTCAGGAATGTATCGTCGATATGATGAACTCCATTTTCAACGAACTTATTCCGTTGACCAATATTCGGAATGGCTCGAACAAACTGGGTTTACTTTATTGAAAGTTGAAGCCGATTTTTCTCAAGATATATTAGATGAAAAGGCAGAGCGAATTTTCTTTTATTGTAAGAAAAAATGAGATGTTTCCTCAGTAAAGCAGTTTTGCAGTTGCAAGATAAATGCTTCTAGGAGAAAACTTGGAAACATCCTTCCTACATATTGTTTTTTATGGCGAAAATGTGAAAGGGGGAAATGGTCCTTGGATGGATCATTTCCCTTTTTCCTATTCTAAAAACAGCCATTTGTAATTTTTTTTGAAAAATTTGAAAAGGGAGAAGGAATTCGAATGGGTAAAGTAGAAAGTAATAGGAGCATTATATATTTTTATGCCATGTGACAAGATTTTTAAGGGATTGCTTATCATCCTCATATTTTGCCTGTGTTGCTTGAAATAGTTGATTAAAAGTATCTCCTATTTGACGTTCCAAAACATTTATTCCTTCGCCTGTAATCCCGCCCTTTACACATACCTTTTCCTGTAATGTAGGTAAAGTGTAATAGCCCTTCTTTAATAATTCTCCTAAGCCAATAAGCATTTCGCTAGCTAATTTTGTTGCTGTTTCTGTATCAATTTCTGTTTCATCTACAGCGCCTTCTATAAATCTTTGGGTAAGATAGCTGAAAAAAGCTGGTCCGCAACTTACTATATCAGAGGCAACCCTCGTAATGTCATCTTCAATTTCTAATGGTGTCGAAAATTTTTCATACAAACTTTCTAATTGTTTTTTCCACTCTTCCGTACAATTGCTTCCAAAGGAAAACAAAGAAACGCCTGCCAATGCTCTATTGGTAATGCTTGGTATAATGCGAGCAACAGAGCACCTAAATAAAGAATCAAGCTGGTCAGGGCTTATTGGACTAGTAATCGAAATAACGCATTTTTCTTCTGTTAAAACGGGAGAAATAGTATGGGCTACCTCATACATATCATGTGGCTTTACACATAAAAAGATAAGCTCTGCTTTTTTTGCTATTTCGATGTCGCTATCGCATATATTTATGGTAGGATACTCTTCCTTAATTTCTAAAGCTTTGTTTCTTGTTCGATTGAAAATAAATAAGTCTTCGGGGGAAACCGCTTTTCCATCAATCATTGATTCTATTAGTATTTTCCCCATATTTCCTGTACCAATCATTCCAATTTTCAATTTTCCTTCCCCCCTTAAATTGAGCGTTTTCTCATATAACGATATGTAGCAACATTTCAAAATATACCTGAAAGGATGATTAGTTATCATGGACTGGCTTCGTAAAAATAAGAAAATAATTTTCTTTGGTTTAGGTGGCATCGTACTTTTATTGCTATATCGTTTTTACCCTATTCTTATCTCGAGTAGTGAAGAAGAACAAATTCCCCATGAAAACTTGTTTGCTGAAAGAAACTTAGAGGAGAAGCCAGAAGAAGCACTAGAGGAAGAACCGCCTGTTACCGTAATGCTGGTAGATGTGAAAGGGGCGGTTAAGAATCCAGGTGTTTATGAAGCGAATGAAGGAGAACGGGTGAATGATGTGATTGAAAAGGCAGGCGGAATTTTGAAAGATGGAGAAAAAAATGCAGTGAATTTTGCAATGAGAGTGACAGACGAAATGATTATTAATGTTCCTTATATAGGAGAAGAGGGGGAAGCAGCTAATGGAAATGCAGTTGGTAACGAGACTTCCGTTCCTTCAAATGAAGGTACAGTAAATATTAATAAAGCTAGTGAAACGGAATTGCTTGAATTACCAGGAGTGGGTCCGTCTAAAGCAGCGGCCATTGTGGAGTATCGTGAACAGAATGGAGGTTTTTCTACAAAAGAGGATTTAAAAAACATAAGTGGAATTGGAGAAAAAACATATGAAAAATTAGAATCCTTTATTTCGATAAAATAAATCTAGGGATATGTATTTAAAGCAAGAGATTGCTTTATGTGCCGCATGGAAATCCTTTTCGCAATTGACTGGTGACATAGTTCTCGATAAACTTAATGAGGAATGAAAAGTATTAGAGTTTTTCTCAATTCGGTTTATGTATGGGAGTGAAAGTGAAAGTGGAAAGAATTTCATGGGATGAGTATTTTATGGCACAGAGCGAATTGCTGGCTTTAAGAAGCACATGTACAAGATTGGCAGTGGGGGCAACAATAGTTCGAGATAAACGGATAATTGCTGGAGGGTACAATGGTAGCATCGCTGGTGGTGTTCATTGTATTGATGAAGGCTGCTATGTAATTGACAATCATTGTGTCAGAACTATCCATGCGGAGATGAATGCTATCTTACAATGTGCTAAATTCGGCGTTCCAACTGCTGGGGCAGATATATATGTTACGCATTTTCCTTGTCTTCAATGCTGTAAGGCGATTGTCCAAGCAGGTATTAAAACAGTTTATTACGAATTGGATTATAAAAATCATCCATATGCGCTAGAGTTGTTTGAACAGGCTAATATTGAAACAGTGCAAGTGGAAAGAAAAGAGCTGGAGAAAAAAGAGGAGAAAAAGGCATTAGTAGAAGCTCTTGTAAAACAATTAAAAGAAAATAATGCAGATTCTGTAGAGGCAAAGGCTTTGGAAAAAAGAGCGGCAGAATTATTCTCCATTATACCTACCGCAAAAACGTCTATTTAATTAAACCTCTCTACTGCCTGTCTACAGCGGTCTTGTGAGGAGCGATTTATGATTCAAACAAAGCTATTGTACTTCGCAGTATCAGCCTTATTCGGCTTGTTGTGTGCCTATACACAACAGGTATTGGTCTATATATTCTATTTTTTATTTATAGGCTGGTTACTTTTTATGAAGAAAGGGAGATGGAAATTAGCTGCTTTTCTGCTGTGTACATTTCTTTTATTCCTTGTTCGAGGAGGTTATGATGATCATGGGAACAGCTCGAAAATAAGGGAGGATACTTCCTCTTTCTTCGTTACTTTTATAGAACCAGCTGAGATAGATGGAGATAGGTGGCGGGTAGTAGGTAGGGAAAAACAAACAAAAGAAAAGCTACTGCTTTCTTACAAAATAGAAACGAAAGAAGAAAAAGCCTTTTTAAAAGCGAAGAGGGTGATAGGGAAGACATGCTCTATTAAGGGATCTTTGTCACTTCCATCTTCTCAGCGAAATGAAAATGGTTTTAATTATCAGCAATACCTGGAAAATAATTCGATTTATTGGCTAGTATCAGTGGGGAATTTGGATTTAAGCAGTTGTGTGACAGAAAGAAATATTATTCTATCATTAAAGCAGCTAAGAGAAAAAGGGACTATTTGGATTGAAAATCATTTTTCAGAAACAACAATTCCAATTGCAGAAGCTTTAATTTTTGGTGATCGTAGTATGATGGAGGAAGATCTGCAAAAAGCATTTCAACGTATAGGCATTATTCATCTACTAGCTATTTCTGGTTCCCATGTTGTCGTTTTAATAGGTATCGTTTATTTTTTACTAATACGAGTTGGTTTAACGAGAGAAAGAGCTAGTACTATTCTGCTATTGCTTTTACCAATATATGCAGTTTTAACCGGGCTAAGCCCATCCGTAATTAGAGCTGTATTTTCTGCTTTTATCCTCTTAGCTATAAATAAATTTTATACTTCCTCTTCTTTGCCGATGATCGATATAATCAGTATAGTTTTTACCGTATGTTTATTTATTCAACCAAGAATGTTATTTAGTGTTGGATTTTTATTATCTTTTATCGTCTGTTTTTTTCTCATTGTTTCATCCTCACTAATTAAAGAATACCATTCCTCAACCATTAAAATGTACTTCTTCCTGACATTTATTTCTGAGTATGCTGTTATCCCCGTTATCCTATACTACTTTTTTGAAATTCCCACCTTATCTTTACTAGCAAATCTTATTTTTATTCCTTTTTATACGGTAATTGTTTTGCCGTACTTACTTGTTCTCTATGTCCTTTCCTTTGTATTCCCACCATTTATTTCTTTTTTTTCTTTCCCGTTAGATGCTGTCATCCTATTATCTGATAAGCTGGTGTTGAAATTATCGAATTTTCCATTTAGCACCATTATATTGGGAAGGCCATCCTTCTTTTTTATGTGCGCTTATAGTCTCAGCCTGCCCATCTTCTTTTATTTATACGAGAATTTGGCGAAGACTGTAAGAAAGTGGTTATATTGTCTTCCACTCTTGCTTTTGAGTGTTCAATTTCTAAACAATATCTATCCACCAAAAGGAGAAATTACTTTTATTGATGTTGGGCAAGGGGACAGCATTCTTATTCAACTGCCATATAATAAAGGAACTTATTTAATAGACACCGGTGGTACTGTCAATTTCCCGAAAGAAGACTGGCAAAAGAGGAAAGACCCTTATGAAGTGGGAGCCAAGACCGTTGTCCCCTTTTTAAAAAGTAAAGGGATTCGTACAATTGATAAATTAATCTTAACCCATGGTGATTTAGACCATATAGGAGGAAGTACTGCTATTATTGAACAATTACGTGTAAAAGAGATAATGTATCCAAATGTGAAAGGAGATTGGTCTGTGGAAGAAGAGCACTTACTAAAATTAGTGGAAAAGAAACGAATCCCCATTCGTTTTATGCAAGCAGGTCAGAAGTGGAGTACGGGGAAGGAGTCTTTTATGGTTTTAGCACCAATAGAGAAGGAGAATTTAACAAAAAATAATAGCTCGATTGTCATTTTTGCAAAGATCGCTGGTATTACATGGTTATTTACCGGAGATTTAGAAAAAGAAGGAGAATTAGCACTTATGAACAAATATCCGGATTTAAGAGAAATAAACGTTTTAAAGGTAGGACATCATGGTAGTAAAACTTCTTCAACGAGTGTATTTATAGAGCAGCTTAGACCGAAAATTGCCGTTATATCAGTTGGGATAAATAATAGGTATCATCATCCCAGTATGGATGTGCTCACCATTTTAGAGGACTATAAAGTGAAAGTATTCAGAACAGATGAAAATGGGGGAATTTCTTTTTATTTTTCGGAAAAAGGTGGCACGTTTCAATTGCAAATTCCATAGAATATAGCAATAGTGAATGGCTATAATAATGGAAAAATGTCATCTAAATACCTATCCGATTGGAATAAAAAATACTTACCTATATGGACATGAATCGTACTGATTTCCTTTGTTGTCAAGAGTTGACACAAATAGAATTTAGCCATTGGAGCACACTATTAATATAATTGCACCGTTACACATTAAGTATCCTAGGCCTTAATGTGTAACGTTCATTATAGATTGAAGGAAGGTCCTTAAGATAGTCATTTCTTTGCTGCTAATAAATCTTCCTAGAGCTTAAACCAAAGCTTTAGGAAAGAGTTTCGTTAACAAGAGATGATGTCGAAAGGACCTTCTTTCTGTATGTAAATTTTCGAAAAGAAGGACAACTGTTAGGAATTTCGTATATAATAATTGATTAGGGATAGTTTTCTATGTAAATAAGGAACAATGGTTTTTTTAGGGAATGGGGAGAAGAAATGATCGAAGAATTATGGAAAAAAATAAAGAATAGAGATTTTTCTTTTGTCTATCTATTATATGGGCTTGAGTCTTTTCTAATAAATGAAACAAAATATTTATTATTGCAATCATTATTAAACGAAGAAGATGAGGATTTTAATTTATCTACATATGATTTAGAGGAAACACCAATAGAAGTAGCGATAGAGGATGCAGAGACAATCCCATTTTTTGGAGAAAGAAAGGTTGTTGTATTAAATAATCCCTTTTTCTTAACAGCTGAAAAGTCTAAGTCTAAAGTGGAACATAATGTAAAAAAACTAGAGGAATATTTGAAAGAGCCATCTCCGTTTACAATTATGATTTTTATAGGAAGTTACGAAAAATTAGATGAAAGAAAGAAGATAACCAAACAACTAAAAACAACAGCATCTATTTTAGAAGCAAAAAAATTAAATGAACAAGAACTAAAGAAATGGTTAAAACAACGTGCTGCATATAATCATGTGGAGATAAATGAAGATGGACTTGATACTATTTTAAGTCTCGCTGGAACTAATTTGTCTCTTTTGACAACTGAAATTGATAAGATGGCTTTATACGTCCAAGATTCAAAGTTAATTACGAAAGAGATTGTGGAAGAATTAGTTGCTAAATCGCTTGAGCAAAATATTTTTTCTCTTGTCGATAAAGTAATCTCTAAAAAAATAGATGAAGCTTTGCGGATATATTATGACTTATTAAAACAAAATGAGGAACCGTTGAAGATTCTATCTATCATTACGAATCAATTTCGCTTAATTTATCAAGTGAAAGGACTTGCACAAAAAGGATATGGACAACAGCAAATTGCTAGTGTTTTAAAAGTTCATCCATTCCGAGTAAAATTGGCAGCTGGACAAGCTAATCGATTTACAGAAGAGGAACTAACAAAGTGTATCCGTCTATTTGCGGAAGGTGACTATCAATTAAAAACAGGGACAATGCCTAAAAACATGGTCATAGAAATGATTCTGTTTCAAATAGGACGTGGAGTATAAAGGCGATCTAATCTAAATGAGGTAGGACTGCCTCTCGTTCCTATAGGTGTCTTGAGTGTGGTGACGATAAAACTTTTTAACCTGAACAACTGTATGAAATTGTTCAGGTTTTTCTCTGTTTAATTCATGTTTAGTGGAATCCGTCTGCACAAGCTTTATAAATAAAAAAAGACTATCAGGAAGATAGTCTTTTTTACTCATTATGCGTTTAAAGCATTTTTTCTTTTAGCTAAACGAGATTTTTTACGAGCAGCAGCATTTTTATGAATAAGACCTTTAGCAGCAGCTTTGTCTAACTTACTAGCAGCTTCTACAAAACTTTCATTTGCAGCAGTTGTATCATTAAGAGCAATAGCAGCTTCAGTCTTTTTAACAGCAGTACGCATTGCAGATTTAACTGTAGTGTTTTGAGCGTTACGAGCTTCACTAGTTTTCACACGTTTAATAGCAGATTTAATATTTGGCATTTACGTTCACCTCCTAAAACGAAGCATCAAGTTCATTATTTAAACTCGATATATACATTCCTAAAAAACTTAAAGAACAAGTGATATTTTATCAAACGAGGACTAATAATGCAATACCTCCAGTCAAATTGCACAATATGAATTTTTTTTGAGAGAAAGGCAATGCTAGTAATAATAAAATGATTAATTGAATAGGAAGGGGATAACAATGGAGGAAAAACTAGATTTAAGTATGTATTCAGTACGAACAGATTTGGCAATTGAAGCAAAAGATTTAGCTTTACATAATCAAGGGCTTGTTCAAAATGAACAAGATCAGTCACGTCTCGATGGGGTAATTATCAAGGAGAAAGAAGAAAATGGTATTAAGATGTCCTATGTGGAGGTCACCAAAAAGGGCGAAGAACTAATCGGGAAAAAACAAGGGAAATATTTAACGATAGAAGTGTTAGGTATTCGACAGCAAGATACTAAATTGCAAGAAAAGGTAGAGCAAGTATTTGCAAAAGAGTTTTCTCAATTTTTAAAGCAGAGCGATATAAAAGAGGATGCTTCTTGTTTATTAGTTGGTCTTGGGAACTGGAATGTCACTCCTGACGCATTAGGACCCCAGGTTTGTGAGAATATACTAGTAACGAGACATTTATATGAATTGCAGCCAGAAAGTGTGGAAGAGGGCTATCGACCGGTATCAAGCTTAGCCCCTGGTGTGATGGGGTTAACAGGAATCGAAACAAGTGACATTATAAAAGGGGTTGTCGAGAAAACAAATCCTGATTTTGTGATTGTTATTGATGCTCTTGCATCCCGCTCTATTGATCGTGTGAATTCTACGATTCAAGTTTCCGATACAGGTATCCATCCTGGCTCTGGTGTAGGTAATAAACGGAAGGAACTAAGTAAAGAAACGCTAGGCAGACCAGTAATTGCTATCGGTGTACCAACTGTCGTAGATGCTGTGTCTATTACAAGTGACACAATTGATTATATATTAAAGCATTTTGGCAAGGAGCTAAGAGAAGGAAATAAACCATCGAGAGCTTTGGCGCCAGCTGGCTTGACCTTTGGTGAACAAAGAAAATTAACGGATGAAGATTTACCAGAAGAGCAGCATCGTAAGACATTTCTAGGTATTGTTGGAACATTGCCTGAGGAAGAAAAGAGAAAGCTAATCTATGAAGTATTATCACCAATTGGTCATAACTTAATGGTAACGCCTAAAGAGGTCGATGTCTTTATAGAAGACATGGCGAATTTACTTGCAAATGGCTTAAATGCGGCGCTTCATTCAGCGATCAATCAAGAGAATGTAGGGTACAATACCCACTAAATTTATTAAAAGGGTTCTACCATTCCTAGTTACTTCATATATTTCAATAGAGTTACTAGGGATGATAGTTTTGGAAAATACAAACTTGGTACTGAAAATAAAGGAGATTGATCAAGTTGAAACTATATACATTAGGTGCTGTCGGAATTGTTTTGTTGATGTTTATTTGTGTATTATTTGGCATGCAGCAAGCAAATAGTGGAATTCATAAAATGAAAGGGTATGAAGATGAGGGATTCCAAAGTGCTGTAGCCATAAATAAGGAGAATGGAAATTTAGAAGCATCTGTCCTTGGAGAAAATATTACTAGTCATGATCTGGATGAAAAGAAACAGCAATTAGAGGAAATGAAAGCTTTTAATTTATTGTCTAGCATCGGAAAAGGAGTAGCAGATACGATATCTTCTGTAGCAGAAAAAGGAGTCAATCTCGTTGGAGATATAATGGAAGAAAAAGAAAAATAGAAGACTGTTTAGTAAATCATTTTACTTTTCGTTGAATCTTATTCTTCACACTGCTATAATCAAAAATAGTGTACATGCGCGATTATTGTAGGAGTGAACTAAATGAACAGAGAAGAGATGTTAAAGAGACAATCAAAAATTAGAAATTTTTCTATTATTGCACATATAGATCATGGGAAATCAACCCTCGCTGATAGAATATTAGAAAAAACAAATGCACTCACAGCACGTGAGATGAAAGATCAGCTTTTAGATTCAATGGATTTAGAAAGAGAACGCGGAATCACGATTAAACTAAATTCCGTCCAATTAAAATATCAAGCAAAAGATGGAGAAATTTATACATTACATCTCATTGACACACCGGGACACGTGGATTTTACATATGAAGTATCTCGAAGCTTGGCTGCTTGTGAAGGGGCTGTATTAGTAGTTGATGCCGCTCAAGGAATTGAAGCTCAAACATTGGCTAACGTTTATTTAGCGATTGATAATGATTTGGAAATTGTTCCAGTTATTAATAAAATTGACCTACCAAGTGCTGATCCTGAAAGGGTTAGAAATGAAATTGAAGATGTTATAGGGTTAGATGCTTCTGAAGCAGTGCTGGCTTCTGCGAAGGCTGGTATTGGGATAGAAGATATCCTCGAACAAGTCGTAGAAAAGGTTCCTGCACCACAAGGAGATCCAGAAGCACCATTAAAGGCACTTATTTTTGATAGTTTATATGATGCTTATCGTGGTGTTGTTACTTATATTCGAGTAGTCGATGGAACAGTTAAACCTGGTGACAAAATCAAAATGATGGCAACAGGAAAAGAATTTGAAGTTATTGAAGTAGGTGTGTTTACACCAAAAGCAGTTAATGCCGATCATTTATCTGTTGGGGACGTAGGATTCTTAACAGCAGCAATTAAAAATGTTGGCGATACTCGAGTAGGTGATACTATCACTAATGCGAAGAACGGTGCAACAGAAGCACTGCCTGGCTACCGTAAGCTAAATCCAATGGTTTATTGTGGTTTATATCCAATAGATAGTGCAAAGTTTAATGATTTACGTGAAGCATTGGAAAAATTAGAGCTTAATGATTCTGCGTTACAATTTGAACCAGAGACATCGCAAGCATTAGGATTTGGTTTCCGTTGTGGTTTCCTAGGTTTGCTTCATATGGAAATTATTCAAGAGCGCATCGAGCGCGAATTTAAAATTGACCTAATTACTACTGCACCAAGTGTTATTTATGATGTTATTTTGACAGATGGAACAGAAATAAAAGTAGATAATCCATCAGCAATGCCTGATCCTCAAAAAATTGACAGAATCGAAGAACCATATGTAAAAGCAACGATGATGGCCCCAAATGAATATGTTGGTGCGATTATGGAATTATGCCAGCAAAAGAGAGGTGTCTTCATCGATATGCAATATATGGATGAGACTCGCGTTAAAATAACGTATGAAATTCCTTTATCGGAAATTGTTTATGATTTCTTTGACCAATTGAAATCAAATACAAGAGGATATGCGTCTTTTGATTATGAACTAATTGGCTATAAAACATCGACGTTGGTTAAAATGGATATTCTGTTAAATGCAGAACAAGTAGATGCACTTAGCTTCATCGTTCATAAGGATTTTGCTTATGAAAGAGGAAAAGTTATTGTAGAGAAATTAAAAGAGCTTATTCCGCGTCAGCAATTTGAAGTGCCGATCCAAGCTGCAATTGGGCAAAAGATTGTTGCTCGTTCTACTATTAAGGCGATGCGCAAGAATGTATTGGCTAAATGTTATGGTGGAGATATTTCTCGTAAACGTAAATTGCTAGAGAAGCAAAAAGAAGGGAAAAAACGAATGAAACAAGTTGGTTCGGTTGAAGTACCGCAAGAAGCGTTTATGGCTGTATTACGTATGGACGACAATAATACGAAAAAGTAAAAATGACAATAAAAGCATTGCATGGTCATTATGCAAGAAACTTGCTAATCGCAACATGGACTGCTATAAGTAAAGGGGTAGATGCCAGGTAGGTATCAACCTCTTTTCTTATTTTTATTGAAACAAGTAGGAGAAACTTATTGGTTAATATAGTTTAATTAATTTAAAGGTTGTGAAAAATTGATACAAGCAGCATATATCCATATTCCATTTTGTGAACATATTTGTCACTATTGCGATTTTAATAAAGTATTTTTAAAAGGACAGCCAGTTGATGAATACTTAGACTCTTTAGAGAAAGAGATGAAGCTGACCATTGAAAAATATGGACAACAAGAGCTGTCAACGATTTTTGTCGGAGGAGGTACACCAACAAGCTTATCAGCTTCCCAATTAGAACGACTTTGTGGAATGGTGAATAAAGAACTTAAGCTTCGTCCAGAGCAAGAATATACGTTTGAAGCCAATCCTGGTGATTTAACAGAAGATAAATTAAAAGCTTTGTATGAAGGAGGCGTGAATCGTCTTAGCTTTGGAGTACAGTCTTTTAATAATGAGCTACTAAAGAGAATTGGGAGAACGCATAAGGCGGAAGATGTGTTTTCATCCATTGAAGCAGCTAAAAAAATCGGTTTTAATAATATCAGTGTAGACTTAATTTATAGTTTACCAGGTCAAACGTTAGAAGACTTTCAAGAAACATTAAAGACAGCATTTACATTAGATATTCAGCATTATTCAGGATATTCTTTAATTATAGAGCCTAAAACTGTCTTTTATAACTTAATGAGAAAAGGAAAACTACCTACACCTGGAGAAGATGTGGAAGCAGGTATGTACAGCGTCTTAATGGACGAGATGGCAAGACATGGTTTTCAGCAATACGAAATTAGTAATTTTGCGAAGCCTGGATTCGAAAGTCGGCATAATCTCACATACTGGAATAATGAAGAGTACTTTGGGTTTGGAGCTGGATCCCATGGTTATGTACATGGGAATCGCTATTCTAATTATGGACCTTTAAAGAAATACATGCAGCCTTTAGAGCAAGGTGAGTTTCCGATTATGCATGAACATAAGGTAACCGTTATAGAACAAATGGAAGAGGAATTATTCCTTGGGTTAAGGGAAAATAAAGGAGTAAGTTTATCTTCATTTGAACAAAAATATAATGAAAATGTATTAGAGCTATTTGATAAGGAAATAAACAAGCTAATAAGCAGAGAGCTTATTGAAATAGAAAGTGATTATTTAAAATTAACACATAAAGGCAGATTTTTAGGGAATGAAGTGTTTCAATCCTTTATCGGAGTTCTTGAATAATCATAATCTAGGTTTGTCATGAAGTAGTATACGAGAAGGGAAAAATTTCTTATAGAAATAAGGTGCAAATTATTGACACAGCCCCTTTGTTTTTGCTACTTTATATATAGATTTAGCACTCGTTAATAAAGAGTGCTAACAGAGGTGATTAATGTGTTAACTGATCGTCAATTATTAATATTGCAGGTGATTATTGATGATTTTATTTCAACAGCACAACCAGTAGGCTCAAGGAGCTTATCAAAGAAAGAAAACATTACATTTAGCTCCGCCACTATTCGCAATGAGATGGCAGATTTAGAGGAATCTGGTTTTATCGAAAAAAACCACTCTTCTTCTGGGCGTGTTCCTTCAGAGAAGGGTTATCGTTTTTATGTTGATCATCTTTTATCACCACAGAAATTAAAGCGTTCAGAAATATTGAGAATTAACTCACTGTTTGCAGAAAAAATATACGAATTAGAAAATATTGTACAAAAATCTGCTAAAATATTGTCTGATTTAACAAATTATACTACTATTGTCCTTGGGCCTGCCGTTAAAGAAAATAAATTGAAGAAGATTCAAATTGTTCCTTTAAACAACCATACGGCCATTGCTATTATTGTGACAGACTCAGGACATGTGGAAAACAGAATGTTTCACTTGCCAGATTCTGTTCACGCAGGGGAAATAGAGAAACTAGTAAATATTTTAAATGACCGGTTAACGGGTGTGCCGATTGATAAGCTTCATAATAAAATCTATAAGGAAGTCGCTACCTTATTGAAACAGCATATTAGCAATTATGAGTATTTTATCAACTCTCTTTCTGAAACCGTGAAAATCGATACCCATGAAAAGTTATTTTTTGGTGGCAAGACAAATATTTTGAGACAGCCTGAATTTCATGATATTACAAAAATAAGAAATTTGTTAAATATGATTGAAAAAGAGGATGGAATACCAGAGCTCATTCGTAATAACTCATCCGATATTAGTATTAAAATCGGGAGAGAAAATAATAATACGGCAATGGAAAATTGCAGTATTATCTCTGCTTCTTATCGGATTGGGAATGAGCAAATTGGATCGATTGCGATTCTTGGCCCAACAAGAATGGAATATTCAAGAGTTGTGAGCTTATTAAATATATTATCGAATGACCTGACAAAAGTACTCACTAATTTGTATCAAAAGTAACTTCTGTGGAATATTTAAAAGTGTGGATTGAAGGTCTAAAGTAAGTAAAGAGAAGGTTGGTGAATTTCTATTTGCCAATCTGTCCCGTCTTTATGTAAATAATCCTTTAAGGGAGGTGAACAAGTTGGCAGAAGAAAAAGCAACGAACAATGCAGAGATGGAACAACAAGCAGCACAAGAAGACGTTAAAGTCGAAGAAACAGTTGAAGAAGTTTTCGAAGAGGCAGAAGCGTCTCCTTCCAATGAGGGAAATGTAGCTGAAGAATTAAAAGCTGCTAATGATAAAATTGCAGAGCTAGAAGCTAAATTAGAAGAAGAATCTAATCGTTATCTTCGCTTGCAGGCTGATTTTGATAATTCACGCCGCAGATCAAGGCTCGATATGGAAGCGGCTCAAACATACAGAGCGCAAAGTCTTGTCATGGACTTATTACCAAGCATCGATAATTTGGAAAGAGCATTAAAAATTGAGGCAGTAGATGAACAAACACAAAGTTTATACACAGGTGTTGAAATGGTTTATCGCGGAATCCTTGATGCTCTTAAAAAAGAAGGTGTAGAGGCTATCGAAGCAGTTGGAAAAGAATTTGATCCACATCTTCATCAAGCAGTAATGCAAGAAGAAGTCGAAGGAACGGATTCAAATATTGTGGTAGATGAGTTCCAAAAAGGGTATAAGCTTAAAGACAGAGTCATTAGACCTGCAATGGTTAAAGTAAGTCAATAAGCGTTACATATTAAAAAATAGGAGGGAAATTTCCATGAGTAAAATTATTGGAATTGATTTAGGTACAACAAACTCTTGTGTTGCTGTACTTGAAGGTGGAGAACCAAAAGTTATCCCAAATCCAGAAGGCAATAGAACATCTCCATCTGTAGTAGCATTCAAAAACGGAGAACGCCAAGTAGGGGAAGTTGCTAAACGTCAATCTATTACAAACCCAAACACTATTATGTCTATTAAACGTCATATGGGTACGGACTATAAAGTAGAAGTAGAAGGCAAAAACTACTCTCCACAAGAAGTTTCTGCGATTATTCTTCAATACCTAAAAGGCTATGCAGAAGAATACTTAGGAGAAAAAGTAACGAAAGCAGTTATTACAGTGCCTGCATACTTTAATGATGCAGAACGCCAAGCTACGAAAGATGCTGGTAAAATTGCTGGTTTAGAAGTAGAACGTATTATTAACGAACCAACAGCTGCAGCATTAGCATATGGTTTAGATAAAACAGACGAAGATCAAACTATCTTAGTATATGACCTAGGTGGAGGTACTTTTGACGTATCTATCCTTGAACTAGGAGACGGCGTATTTGAAGTAAAATCTACTGCTGGTGATAACCGTCTTGGTGGAGATGATTTTGACCAAGTAATCATCGATTATTTAGTAGAGCAATTTAAAAAAGAAAATGGCATCGATCTAAGCAAAGATAAAATGGCTCTACAACGTTTAAAAGATGCTGCCGAGAAAGCGAAAAAAGATCTTTCTGGTGTAGCTTCTACACAAATTTCTTTACCATTTATCACAGCTGGAGAAGCTGGACCACTTCACTTAGAAGTAACTTTATCTCGTGCTAAATTCGAAGAAATTTCTGCTTCATTAGTTGAACGTACAATGGGACCAACTCGTCAAGCGCTTAAAGATGCTGGTCTAAATGCATCTGAAATTGACAAAGTAATCCTTGTAGGTGGATCAACTCGTATCCCTGCGGTTCAAGAAGCAATCAAAAAAGAAATCGGTAAAGAGCCGCATAGAGGAGTAAACCCTGATGAAGTAGTTGCAATGGGTGCAGCTATCCAAGGTGGTGTAATTACTGGTGATGTAAAAGACGTTGTTCTTTTAGACGTAACACCACTATCATTAGGAATTGAAACAATGGGTGGGGTATTTACAAAGTTAATCGAACGTAATACAACAATCCCTACCTCTAAATCACAAGTATTCTCAACTGCTGCTGATAACCAAACAGCTGTAGATATTCATGTACTTCAAGGGGAACGCCCAATGGCTGCGGATAACAAAACATTAGGCCGCTTCCAATTAGCTGATATTCCACCTGCACCACGTGGAATTCCGCAAATCGAAGTTTCATTTGATATCGATAAAAATGGTATTGTAAATGTTCGTGCGAAGGATCTTGGTACAAATAAAGAACAAACAATTACGATTAAATCTTCTACAGGCTTATCAGACGAAGAAATCGATAAAATGGTAAGAGAAGCAGAAGAAAATGCTGAAGCTGATAAAAAGCGTAAAGAAGAAGTGGAACTAAGAAATGAAGCAGATCAATTAGTTTTCACTACTGAAAAAACGTTAAAAGACTTAGAAGGTAAAGTGGACGAAAGTGAAGTTGCCAAAGCAAATGAAGCAAAAGATGCTTTAAAAGCTGCTATCGAGAAAAACGAATTAGAAGAAATTCGTGCGAAAAAAGACGCTCTTCAAGAAATCGTTCAAGCTCTTTCTATGAAATTATATGAAGAAGCAGCACAAGCGGCCCAAGCTGCACAAGGTGCAGACGGCGGTGCATCTGATAAAGATGACAACGTAGTTGATGCAGAGTTTGAAGAAGTAAAAGACGATAAATAAAAGAAATAAAACCATATACGTCTAGCGAAAAGTCAAAGTCAGGTTATCTTGACTTTGACTTTTCTTTTCAATCGGAAGTTTTTTAAGCGATAATTAGGAAAGATAGCAATAAACTATTGTACTTTAGAAAAGCAAAATGATACAATAGCATCTATGTGAAAAGAATCGGGGAGTGGTAATCAATTATGGATAAACGGGATTACTATGAAGTCCTTGGAGTCAGTAAAGGGGCTTCTAAGGATGAAATAAAAAAAGCGTATCGTAAGCTTTCAAAAAAGTATCATCCAGATATTAATAAAGAAGCAGATGCAAATGAAAAGTTTAAAGAAGTGAAAGAGGCCTATGAAGTACTGAGTGACGATCAAAAAAGAGCGCACTATGATCAGTTTGGACATACAGATCCTAATCAAGGCTTCGGCGGCGGCGGAGACTTCGGTGGTTTCGGTGGTTTTGAAGATATCTTCAGCACTTTCTTTGGTGGTGGAGGATCAAGAAGAAGAGATCCGAATGCTCCGCGTCAAGGGGCTGATTTACAATATACGATGACACTATCATTTGAAGAAGCAGCATTTGGGAAAGAAACGGAAATTGAAATACCAAGAGAAGAAAATTGTGAAACATGTAATGGCACGGGAGCAAAACCAGGGACTAAGCCAGTTACATGTAAGCATTGTAGTGGTACTGGACAATTGAATGTGGAGCAAAATACACCATTCGGACGTATTGTGAATAGAAGAACATGTAATTACTGTAATGGAACTGGTAAAGAGATTAAGCATAAATGTTCAACTTGTGGCGGAACTGGAAAAGTGAAAAAACGTCGCAAAATTAGTGTTAAAATTCCAGCAGGTATCGATGATGGTCAACAATTAAGAGTCTCTGGGCAAGGAGAGCCTGGCATAAACGGCGGGCCAGCAGGTGATTTATATGTTGTGTTCCACATAAGAAGACATGACTTCTTCGAGCGTGATGGAGAAGATGTATACTGTGAAATGCCGATTACTTTTGTTCAGGCTGCACTAGGTGATGAAGTGGAAGTACCTACTATTCATGGCAAAGTGAAATTGAAAGTACCTGCGGGAACACAGACTGGAACAAAATTCCGCCTTAAAGGCAAAGGGATTCCAAATGTACGTGGATATGGCCAAGGTGACCAGCATGTAATCATTCGCTTAATTACACCTACAAAATTATCTGATAAACAAAAACAACTATTACAGGAATTTGCTGAAGTATCTGGAGATACTCCTCGTGGAGAAGAAGAGGACAGTTTTTTCTCTAAGGTAAAAAAAGCATTTAAAGGTGAATAATCAAAAAGGAGTTGGTAGAAATGAAATGGTCAGAAATCACAATTCATACAACAAATGAAGCGATTGAACCTATTTCAAATATTTTGCATGAAGCAGGTGCTAGTGGGGTAGTTATTGAAGATCCCTTTGAATTAATTAAAGAAAGAGAAGACCAATTCGGCGAAATCTACCAACTAAATCCTGATGATTATCCAGAAGAAGGCGTTCTAGTTAAAGCGTATTTACCAATCAATAGTTTTCTTGGTGAAACAGTAGAGGCGATTAAAGAAAATATCAATAATTTAGTACTGTTTAATATTGATATTGGATTAAATAAAGTTTCCATTATGGAAGTAAATGAAGAAGAATGGGCAACAGCTTGGAAGAAATACTATCATCCTGTTAAAATATCCGAGAAATTTACGATTGTGCCTACTTGGGAGGATTATACACCGGTCCATACGGATGAATTAATCATCGAATTGGATCCAGGGATGGCTTTCGGAACAGGAACGCATCCGACAACTGTATTATGTATCCAAGCTTTGGAAAGAATAGTAAAAAAAGGCGATATGGTTATCGATGTTGGTACAGGTTCTGGTGTACTAAGTATTGCAGCAGCCATGCTGGGAGCTAAATCTGTGCTTGCTTTAGACTTGGATGAAGTGGCTGTCCGTTCTGCTAAATTAAATATTAAATTGAACAAGGTTCATGAGAAAACATCTGTCCGTCAAAATAATCTTTTAAATGGTATAGAGGAGCAGGCAGAGGTAATTGTCGCAAATATTTTGGCAGAGGTAATTGTTCGTTTTACAGATGATGTTTATCGTTTACTTCAAAAAGATGGATACTTTATTGCTTCTGGCATCATTCTTCAGAAAAAAGAAGAAGTAAAGGATGCTATTATCGCATCAGGCCTAGAAATAATAGAAACAGTACAAATGGAAGATTGGGTAAGCATTACGGCTCAGAAAAAGAGTTAATGGAAGAAAATCTTTCATAGCAACAAGCTATAAGAGTAAGCGTATATTCTAAAGGAAAAAGGAAGTTTCGTCTTACGATTCTTCCTTCTCTATTGCTTAAAGGAAAGTAGGTATTCGATTGCAGCGTTATTTTGCTAAAAACGAAGAGGATACATTTTTTATTCAAGAGGATGATTATCATCATATTGTACGTGTGATGCGAATGGATATTGACGATGAAATATATTGTGTCAACAGTCTTCAGCAGGCAGCACGGTGCAGAATAGAAAAAATTTCCGAAAACGAAGTCATTGCAAAAGTGGTACAATGGTTAGAAGGAGAAATAGAATTACCTGTTTCTGTTTCTATTGTGAGCGGACTGCCAAAAGGGGATAAGCTGGAATGGATTATCCAAAAAGGAACAGAATTAGGTGCTTTTAAGTTTATCCCTTTTATCGCAGCTCGCTCTGTCGTTAAATGGGATGAGAAAAAGGGTGGAAAAAAATTAGTTCGCTGGAATAAAATTGCAAAAGAAGCAGCAGAACAATCCCATCGAACCATGATACCAGAAGTAAGTTCTCCAATTAGTATAAAAGAGTTGATAAAACTTTCAGAAGGTTATAATGTAAAATTAATAGCCTATGAAGAAGAGGCAAGAGAAGGCGAATCGTCCGTGTTAACGAAAAGCTTGCAATCGATGACAAAAGGACAATCTATCCTTGCTGTATTCGGCCCAGAAGGTGGCCTGACTGAATCTGAAGTAGCATTATTAAAAGAGCATGGTTTTATGACATGCGGACTTGGTCCAAGAATATTAAGAACAGAGACTGCCCCATTATACCTATTGTCTACTGTATCTTATCATTTTGAATTGATGGAGTGATAAAAATGCCAACAGTTGCTTTTCACACTTTAGGATGTAAAGTAAACCATTATGAAACAGAAGCGATCTGGCAGTTGTTTAAACAACAAGGCTATGAACGTGTAGAATATGAAAATATATCTGATGTATATGTTATTAATACATGTACCGTTACAAATACAGGGGATAAAAAGAGCCGCCAAGTAATTCGTCGTGCAGTTCGTAAAAATCCTGATGCAGTTATTTGTGTTACAGGGTGTTATGCCCAAACTTCTCCAGCAGAAATAATGGCTATTCCTGGAGTTGATATTGTAGTTGGTACACAGGATCGCGTGAAAATGCTAGAGTATATTACGCAGTATAAAGAAGAAAGACAACCAATAAATGCTGTTGGAAACATCATGAAAAATCGTGTGTACGAAGAAATGGATGTACCTGCTTTTACGGATAGAACAAGAGCTTCCTTAAAAATCCAAGAAGGATGCAATAATTTTTGTACATTCTGTATTATTCCATGGGCACGGGGATTGATGCGCTCAAGAGACCCGCAAGAGGTTATTAAGCAAGCGCAGCAATTAGTGAATGCTGGCTATAAAGAAATTGTATTAACAGGAATTCATACAGGTGGATATGGCTCAGATATGAAGGATTATAACTTAGCTAATTTACTGCGTGATTTAGAATCCCAGGTGAAGGGACTAAAACGCCTTCGTATTTCTTCTATCGAAGCAAGCCAAATAACAGATGAAGTGATTGAAGTCTTAGATAAATCAAAAATAATAGTAAATCATCTTCACATCCCGATTCAATCTGGATCAGATACTGTTTTAAAAAGAATGAGAAGAAAATATACGATGGAATTCTTTGCTGAAAGAATTACAAGATTAAAAGAAGCCTTGCCAGGGTTGGCCATTACCTCTGATGTAATAGTTGGTTTCCCAGGAGAGACAGAAGAAGAGTTTATGGAAACTTATAATTTTATTAAAGAGCATAAATTCTCTGAATTGCATGTGTTTCCATATTCAAAACGAACAGGAACTCCTGCTGCGCGAATGGATAATCAAATTGAGGAAGATGTAAAGAACGAACGAGTCCATCGTTTAATTTCGCTTTCTGATCAATTAGCAAAGGAATATGCGTCTAACTATGAAGGCGAGGTAGTGGAAGTTATTCCAGAGGAAGTCTACAAAGAAGATGGCAATGGAAAGCTTTATGTTGGATATACAGACAACTATTTAAAAGTAGTTTTCCCAGCAACAGAAGAAATGGTTGGGAAAATTGTGAAAGTCAAAATAACGAAAGCTGGCTACCCTGTAAATGAAGGACAATTTGTCCGGGTTTTAGAGGAAGTAGAAGATCAAGCTGCGATTGTTTCTTAAGTTAAGCTAGCTACAACTGTTCCTTTTTGTTTTATAAAATTAATTTTAATAACATTAAATGTGGAAGCTCTTTGTTTGTTCAAAGAGCTTGGCATATATCTTTAATTAGTACATATACCAAAGGAGAATCTTAATGAACATTGCAAAAATGATTGATCACACTTTATTAAAAGCTGATGCAACGAAAGAACAAATTGTGACTCTTTGTGAAGAAGCTAAGCAATACAAATTTGCTTCTGTCTGCGTAAATCCAACATGGGTTAAAGCTGCAAGTGAATTGCTTAATGGTACAGAAGTAAAGGTATGTACAGTGATCGGTTTCCCTTTAGGAGCATCTACTTCAGCAACAAAAGCATTTGAAACAGAAGATGCCATTAAAAATGGGGCAACAGAAGTAGATATGGTTATTAATATTGGCGCTTTAAAGGATAAAAATTTTGATTTAGTCAAAGAAGATATTAAAGCGGTTGTGGATGCGGCAAAAGGTAAAGCCTTATCGAAAGTGATTATTGAAACTAGTCTCCTAACAAATGAGGAAAAAGAAATTGCTTGTAAATTAGCAGTAGAAGCAGGAGCTGACTTTGTAAAAACATCAACAGGATTTTCAACAGGCGGAGCAACAGTTGAGGACATAACATTAATGAGAAAAACAGTTGGACCAGATATAGGTGTGAAAGCTTCTGGAGGTGTACGCAGCAGTGAAGACACGGAGAAAATGATTGCTGCTGGGGCTACTAGAATCGGAGCAAGCTCTGGAGTTGCAATTGTGAATGGTTTGACAAGCAATAGTGATTATTAATATATCCTTTTAAAAAATCCTTAGAAAACAATTATTTGTTTTCTAAGGATTTTTTTGTCAATCTATCGCTGCTGTGTCATTAATAACTTTCCATATAAATTTTTCGATAATTAGTTGGGGTAGTGTTCATGATTTTTTCGAAGTTTCGATTAAAGCTGCGAATGTTTCGATAGCCAACCATATCGGCAATTTCGGTAATTTTACTATCCGTTGTTTTTAATAATTGAGAGGCCAAGGTTACACGATGCCCATTCACAAAATCAACAAATGGTATATGCAGTATTTTCGTGAAAAATCTTGATAGGTAGGAATAATCGTATCCAAATTTTTGTGATAAATCCTTTAAGGAAAGCTCCTCGGTAAAATGATTTTGGATATAGTTCAGTAAATCATGTAATAAATAATCATCTCTCCTTGTTTCCTCTTTGAAAGATGTTTGATTTAGCAATTCCGCACAAATTAAGTACAGAACCCCTTTTTTGGCAAACATCGAACTATTATTGTTGGAGAATATCTCCTTTATCATCTCTCTTGTGGCAGCCTGTAACTGAAATATTGGATGAATTAAATCTTTGTTTTTACTAAGCTGATAAAATTGATTAACCAATTCTGGAGAAAAAACATAAATCCAGGCGTGGTTTTTCTGATTGCTTTGTAAACTATGTATTTGATTCGAAAGAATGAGAGCGTTTTCTCCTTCGTGGAGAGTATAAGATTTATCTTGTATGGTAAGCTCCAGTGTGCCTTTATCAACCATCACCAGCTCCAAGCTGCGGTGAAAATGAGGCAGGTTGGTAGGATTGAATGCTGATATACGATCAAAATCTCCATTTTGTCCAAAATAATTTGATTGATAGTATAACATTCAATGTACTCCTTTCAAGTCAAATTTTGTCCATAATTATACAATTTAAGTACTAGTTACGTCAAACCTTCGTGACTAAAATTAATCTGTGATAAGAAAAGGTTTTCTCATTTCTTATCGCATAACATTATAAAATGGTAACGTTCCCATTTATTGCGTTTATTCATGGCTAAAAAGGAGGATTATGATTAAGTCATTTGCTGCCTGTTTGTAATAATTGGAGAACAGCGCCGAGGATGGGAGAGAAAGTAAAAATGATTATAAATTTTGTATACACACCTTTACATGTTTTAAGAGATAT
This sequence comes from Niallia sp. M35, assembly GCF_050971705.1. Taxonomy (NCBI): domain Bacteria; kingdom Bacillati; phylum Bacillota; class Bacilli; order Caryophanales; family Bacillaceae; genus Niallia; species Niallia sp. M35. The sequence goes on along the minus strand of NZ_JBPCEP010000013.1, from coordinate 110,029 downwards.
TATTGATTTTACTTAGTGAAAAAATTTTACCAAGCCTATTAAAGGCGATTACCCATAGTTAAGGAGAAGGAAAAATCTCCTCTTCGGAAAATTTATTTATAAGTATATTTAGCTATCTTTTGAAATATTATTTTGGAAGTAAACAAATTAAAAAAAGAAAGCGTGTAGATTCCTATTGAATAATTACCAATGGATTTGGAGTTACGTAAAGAAGAATAAGAAAAAAGTAATTGTTGCATCCTTGATTTTAATAGCAAATTCTTTCTTTGTAGTGATTATTCCTATTTTAAGCGGAAGATTAATTGATGAAGTCATTGAGAATAATCAAGTCCAACTCTTAGTACCTATTTTACTAGCAATGATAGGAGCGACACTGATCAGAACTGTTACTCGTTACATCTATCAAATGTTATATGAATATGTTGGTCAAGACGCACAGTTTGATATTAGGCAAGATATGTATAAAAAGCTTCAAGAGCTTGATTTTGACTTTTTTAATCATAATAGAGTAGGTGATATTATGGCGAGAATGACTGGTGATATGGACGCTATACGCCATTTTGTTTCATGGGTCTGCTATAATATTGCTGAATGTGTTATCTGGTTTGTCGTTGCCATTATCGTAATGATGAACATCGACTGGAAATTAACGTTAGCATTACTTGCTGTTACACCGTTTATCTTTATTTTTACACAAAAAATGTCCAAAGCAGCTCATCCAGTGTTTCTAGAAATCCGTGAAAGTTTTTCCAGACTAAATTCCATGGTGGAAGAAAATATTAGCGGCAACCGAGTAGTTAAGGCATTTTCTCGGGAAGAGTATGAAATCGAAAAATTTAATCATTTTAATGATGACTATCGAAAACGTAATCTTGATTCTGCTAATGTTTCTAAAAAGTATTTGCCATGGCTGGACGGATTTGCCGGAGTATTAGCTGTCATTACTTTATTATTAGGTGGCTTATTTGTTATACAGGGGAATATGTCCATAGGTGACTTGGTTGCATTTAACGGATTTATGTGGCTTTTAAATATGCCAATGCGCATGAGTGGATGGTTGATAAATGATGTACAGCGATTTAATGCATCTTGTGTAAAAATTAGAAATTTATTAATAACGGAACCACAAATTATGGTAGAAGACAAAAAGAAAGGCAAGCAAATTGCTGGATATGTAACATTTAAAGATGTCTCTTTTGCGTTTTCCGACGACCCTGAAACCCCTATCTTAAAAAATGTTTCCTTTACCGTCCGACCGGGGCAAACTGTTGGGATTTTAGGGGAAACCGGATCTGGTAAATCAACGCTTGTTAATTTAATTGCAAGATTCTATGATCCAACAGAAGGAGAAGTATTAATTGATCAAATAAATGCAAAAGAATGGCCAGTGAGGAAGCTTCGTGATCAAATTTCGATGGTTATGCAAGACATTTTTTTATTTTCAAATACAATTGAAGAAAATATTTCCTTTGGAAAACCATATTTAAACATGGAGCAAATACAGCGTGTGGCTGCGATTGCCGATGCCCATAACTTTATCGTTAAAATGCCGGAAGGGTACGATACAATCGTAGGCGAGCGCGGGGTGGGATTATCTGGTGGTCAAAAGCAAAGAATCTCCTTAGCAAGAGCGTTAGCGAAGGATCCATCTATCTTGATATTAGATGATACAACATCTGCTGTAGATATGGAAACAGAAAGTAAAATCCAAAAGGAATTAAATCAATTGACACAAGATAAAACAACCTTCATTATTGCACACCGTATTTCATCTGTAAGGGATGCGGACTTTATTTTAGTTCTTGACAAAGGGGAAGTGAAAGAACAAGGGACACATACAGAGCTTGTGGCGAAAAAAGGGATGTATTACGATGTGTATAGAAGACAATTAGGATTAGTAGAGCAGGAAGAAGGAGGAGCAGCCATTGGCCCGTAATAAGTTTAATGTCGACGAAGAATTAGAGACCGAATTTAACTGGAGTCACTATAAACGAATTGGTGCTTATATTAAACCTTATAAGAAGGCATTGTTTATTACATTGCTAATCATCTTAACAGCCAACGTGGCAGGAATGCTCGGTCCGTTTTTTACAAAAATAGCAATTGATGAAATTATCCCAGATAAAAATATTCCATTATTAATCGGGATTAGTATTTTATTTGTTCTTTCTCTATTTGTAATTGGTATATGTATGCGGTATCGCATTCAATGGATTACGCAGATTGGTCAAAATATTCTAAAGGATATGCGTTTAGATATTTTTCAGCACTTACAGAAGCTGCCCTTTTCCTATTTTGATAATCGCCCTCATGGGAAAATCTTAATCAGAGTCGTTAATTATATTAATACATTAAGTGATCTATTAAGTAATGGGCTGATAAACCTGATCTCTGATATCATCAGTGTCATTATAACGTTAATGTTTATGTTTGCCATCGACGCAAAACTAACATTATATAGTTTAGCACTGCTGCCGATTTTAGGAGTCTTAGTATGGGTAATCAAAAATATGCAGAGAAAAGCGTATCAAGTGTTAAGCAATAAACAGTCCAATATGAATGCCTATATTCATGAAAGTATTGCCGGCATAAAAATTACGCAATCCTTTGCAAGGGAAGAAGAGAATTTTGAAATTTTTGATGAAGTAAGCAATGAAACGCGAACATCCTGGCTTAAGGCAGTTTCAATCCAGTTTCTTCTATGGCCAGGTGTTCAAAATATCTCTGTTTTAACAACAAGCTTAATTTACTTCGTAGGAATACGGCAAATTGGGGTAGATGTTAGTACAGGTACACTTGTAGCGTTTATTGGCTATGTCAATAATTTCTGGAACCCAGTTATTAATATGGGGAACTTCTATAATGCGCTTATCACTGCTTCTGCTTATTTGGAACGTATTTTTGAAACTCTGGATGTTGAACCAGATATTAAGGATCAGCCAAAAGCAATCCCAATGCCAGCGATTAAAGGGAATGTCACCTTTGAACGAGTTACCTTCCGTTATGAAGAAGGGAAAAACATACTTAGTGATGTCAGTTTTCATATAAATGCAGGTCAGAGTATCGCATTAGTCGGCCCCACAGGTGCAGGTAAATCTACTATTATAAATTTGTTAAGTAGGTTTTATGATGTAAATGAAGGCAGTGTCAAAATTGATGGGGTTGATGTAAGAGATGTAACATTAAAATCTTTACGGTCGCAAATGGGTGTGATGCTTCAAGATACCTTTGTATTTTCTGGAACCGTTCTAGATAATATTCGCTATGGAAAGCTAGATGCAACAGAAGAAGAAGTGATTACCGCAGCTAAAATTGTTAGAGCACATGACTTTATAAAAGATTTAAAGGATGGATACCATACTGTGGTAGAAGAAAGAGGTAGTACTTTATCAGCGGGGCAAAGACAGTTAATATCTTTCGCAAGAGCTCTCTTAGCAAATCCCAAAATATTGATATTAGATGAAGCAACCAGCAGCATTGATACAAAGACGGAAGAACTTCTCCAAGAAGGAATTACTGAATTGTTAAAAGGAAGGACATCCTTCATTATTGCCCACCGTCTATCAACAATTAAAAATAGTAGTCAAATATTTTATGTGGATGGTGGGAGAGTTGCAGAAAAAGGCACCCATGATGAGTTAATGGCACAAAAAGGATTATATTATCATTTATATCAATCACAATATGATTTATTGAAGGTTATGTAAAAAAGGAGGGAGGGACAAAGCAAAATAAATAATGGATAAAGACGAACAATCTCTAATTTAGTGGTGAATCCAATTTGTTCCATTGCGTTACAGACACTCCCTTTCCGCGGGGAGCAACCTAAGCCTCCTCGGCAAGCCTGTGGGGTCTTAGGCTTTGCTCTATTTCCCGCAGGAGTTGAGTGTCTTCCACTCCATTTCACTCCGTTTTTAAAGAGTATTTCGTTCCAACATTTTTTTCAAAAGAAACTAAATGGAGCAGCCTGAATACACGGAGACTCCTATGGGAGCTGCGAGAAAGTCCAAGACCCCGCAGGAACGAGGAGGTTTGGCGCTCGCCCCATGGAAAGCGAAGTGTATTCAGGCTGCGGGTGATTACCACATACCTTCTTTCTTAAAATAATAAAAAACACAAACAATTATACGAATTTTTTTTAATGTGTACGTATAATTGTTCGGGGTTAGATTTAGTTGAAATACTTATGTCCCACTCTCTTTTTAGCATTTCACTATAATCCATCAGCTGTGTAATCGCATAATCAATTTGCCAAAGCGCTCGGCAAAGGGTAGAACTAGGAGCGAGGACAGAACATTAAATAATAGGCTTGCATGAGCTAATTGAACATCCATTTCTGCTGTCATATTTTTGACAATAGCAGCTAAATCATTGATAAATGGATAAAACAAAATGACCCCTCCAATATTTAACCAAATATGGGCATAAGCACAGAGTTTTGCACTTTTTTCTGTGCCTATTGAGGCTAAAAAAGAAGTTATACAGGAACCAATATTAGACCCCAACATAATGGCTATAGCAATTTCAATTGGAAGCAATCCTGCTGATAAAAAGCCCATTATAATCCCAATTGTCGCTGTACTTGATTGGATTAGGGCAGTTATAATAATGCCAACTATAAGGGCGATGAAAGGACGGTCTGCTAATGAAAGGAAAAAGGAATTTAATGCAGGATGATGTTCCATCATTCCAGCGAAATATTTAAAGCCTCGCATGGTTGTAAAGACAATGGAAATACCGAATAAAATGAAGCCGATACTTCTTAATTGATATTTGTTAATGATAATCAAGAGCACACCTAGGATGGCAAGTGGCAGCAGATAATTATTCATGTTAAAAGTAATAAATTCAGTTGTGAATGTGGTGCCGATATTTGTTCCTAAAATAATCCCGATAGATTGAGGAAAGGTTAAGACTCGTGCTGAAATTAGTCCAATCGTTAAAACCATAACGGCAGCGCTGCTTTGAAGAAGTGCTGTAATAATAATAGAAACAAGTAACCCCTTCCATGGCTTATCTGTCAATTTTTCGAGCGAGTTTTTTAGTGATTGAGAAGATAAATTAAATAAACCTGTCCGTAAAAGGGTCATCCCATAAATAAATAAAAGAATAAGTATAATAAAAAGTATAAGATAAATCATTCTAGACTTCCTCCTTATCAGAACTATATGAAATAAAGAAGGCGGACATGTCATTTTTAACTAATTAATAAGGACAAACCTGGCACTTATACTAGAGGACAGAGTGTTTAAAAAAATGGATAGAGGGAAAAATACAAAAAGAGAAGGGATTGGAGGGAGAAAAAGGCTAATTCCTTATATAAAACACCTTTTTTTTACGTTTTTTTAAAACAATTTGTCTAACTAGGTCAAATACAGTTGACCTTGTAACTTTGATATATTATAATGTCAAGGTACATGGAAACCATGTTGATGTTAGTGTGTTGTGTTCGGAGGGAGGGAAAGAGAATGTCTAAAACCGTCGTTCGTAAAAACGAATCGCTTGAAGATGCTCTTCGTCGCTTCAAACGTTCAGTATCAAAAACTGGTACTTTGCAGGAAGCTAGAAAGCGCGAATTCTACGAGAAACCAAGTGTGAAACGTAAGAAAAAATCAGAAGCAGCAAGAAAACGTAAGTTCTAAGAGAGGGTGTAGCAAAATTGAGTCTTCTCGAACGCTTAAATAATGATATGAAGCAAGCGATGAAAAACAAAGAAAAAGATAAACTAGTTGTAATTCGAATGATTAAGGCTGCCATTCAGAATGAAAGTATTAAGCTTGGTAGAGATCTTTCTGAAGAAGACGAGTTATCTGTCCTTTCTCGCGAAGTAAAACAACGCAAAGACTCCCTCCATGAGTTTGAGAAAGCAGGTCGTGAAGATCTTGTTGACAAAATACGTGCGGAGTTAAAACATGTTGAAATATATATGCCAGAACAACTTTCAGAAGAGGAGTTAGCAGAGATTGTGAAACAAGCAATCGTTGATACTGGAGCTTCTTCAAAGAAAGAAATGGGAAAAGTGATGGCTGCTTTAATGCCTAAAGTTAAAGGAAAAGCAGACGGTTCACTAGTAAATAAACTTGTACAACAACACCTTTCATAAATAAGTTTATGTTTTAAAGGCTGCGGATTATATCTGCAGCCTTTTTACATAGTTAATAGATTTTTTGTTTTATCTATTTCTAATATAACATATAATAAAAATAGATGATTTTATTAAAAAAGTAACTCTGTTGCTTTCCTTCGGTAGGGCCATATCTTATCCTTTGTTTTTCTCGATTTAACGATAAAAATCATTAACTAAATAAAATTTTTAAAAAATGAAACTTTTTATTTAGTTAAACGTATACATAGCCATAACATTTTTCTATTACCATTTAGGAAAGGAGGGAGAATTTGAGAAGACAAAAGAAAATATGGATGATTCCTCTTCTTTTTATTTTTTTTCTATCCTTCATTCCTAGTATCATTTACGCTAATAATGAAGAAAAAGTATATGTAGTGCCAATAAAGGATACGGTTGAAAAAGGGTTAAGTCAGTTTATAGATCGGGCAATTACCGAAGCAGAAGAAAATCAGGCTAGTGCGATAGTCTTTGATATGCATACACCTGGCGGAGATGTGTCGGCTGCTATTGAAATAGGAAAGAGAATTGCAGAAACCGACATAAAAACGGTTACTTTTATTAACCAAGATGCCATTTCCGCTGGTTCCTATATTGCATTAAATACCGATGAGATCTACATGGTGGAGGGAGGAAGAATAGGATCCTCTGGCGTGATAGACGGACAAGGGAATGCAGCAGAGGAAAAAGCTCAATCTTACTGGATCTCTGCCATGAAAGGGGCAGCAGAAAAAACAGGGAGAGATCCACTTTATGCAATGGCGATGGCAGATAAATCTATTTCTATTCCAGGTATGAAGGAAGCTGGCAAGTTTTTAACTTTAACTTCATCTGAAGCAAAAGAGATAAATTATTCCAATGGTACAGTAAATAGTTTAGATGATGTGCTAAATCATTTAGGGTTACAGAATGCAAAGATAGAAAAAGTTGATGAAAGCTTTGCAGAGAAAATGGCAAGGTTTGTAACAAATCCTATTATCATTCCTATTTTATTATCAATTGGGAGTCTCGGGTTAATCATCGAATTATATTCACCTGGATTTGGACTGCCGGGAATAGCGGGAATATCTGCTTTATTGCTCTTTTTCTATGGTCATTTAGTTGCAGGACTTGCAGGATACGAAAGTCTCATTCTCTTTGTGATTGGAATCCTTTTAATTATACTGGAATTCTTTGTCGTCGGTGGAATAGCTGGAGCAATAGGGATTGTTGCTGTCATTGCAAGCATGTTTCTTGCAAGTGGAGATATTGCGGTCATAGGGATAAGCCTTGCAATCGCAATAGGAGTTTCGATTATAGCATCTATCTTATTAGTAAAGGTGTTTGGTAGAAAAATGAAATTCTTTAAAAAAATCATATTAACAGACTCAACCAATACAGAAAGTGGGTATGTTTCTAATCAGAACCGCAATGATTTGGTGGAGAAAACAGGCGTTACCTTAACTGCCTTACGTCCTGCCGGAGTCATACTTATTGAGGATGAAAGAATCGATGTCGTGAGTGATGGTAGTTTTATTGATAAAGGTAAGAAAGTAAAAGTAGTAAAAGCAGAAGGTTCAAGAATTGTTGTAAGGGAAATACTAACGATAGATATACAAAAGGAGGATGAGTAATGCTAGTAGGCGGATTTGAAATATTTTGGATTATTGTTGTAGTATTGGCAATTATTTTATTAGGGGTGCTATTAACGTTTGTGCCAGTAATGCTCTGGATTTCTGCTTTAGCTGCCGGAGTGAGAATTAGCATTTTTACATTAGTAGGGATGCGTTTAAGAAGGGTTATACCAAGTCGCGTTGTAAATCCGTTGATTAAAGCCCATAAAGCGGGATTAAATGTAACAATCAACCAATTAGAAAGTCATTATCTTGCCGGTGGTAATGTTGATAGGGTCGTAAATGCTTTGATTGCTGCCCATCGTGCTAATATTGAGCTAACATTTGAAAGATGTGCTGCAATTGATTTAGCAGGGCGTGATGTATTAGAAGCCGTACAAATGAGTGTTAATCCAAAGGTAATTGAAACACCTTTTATCGCTGGTGTTGCAATGGACGGTATTGAAGTAAAAGCGAAAGCAAGAATTACTGTTCGTGCTAATATTGAAAGACTAGTAGGTGGAGCTGGTGAAGAAACGATTGTAGCCAGAGTTGGGGAAGGTATTGTTTCGACAATTGGTTCTTCTGATAATCATAAAAAAGTATTAGAAAATCCAGATATGATTTCTCAAACCGTTTTATCTAAAGGGTTGGATGCTGGTACAGCTTTTGAAATTCTATCGATTGATATTGCAGATGTAGATATCGGTAAAAACATTGGCGCTGAATTACAAACAGAGCAAGCAGAAGCAGATAAGAAAATTGCTCAAGCAAAAGCAGAAGAGCGTAGAGCGATGGCTGTTGCCCAAGAACAAGAGATGAAAGCAAAAGTTCAAGAAATGCGTGCGAAAGTTGTCGAAGCAGAAGCGGAAGTTCCTATGGCTATGTCTGATGCGTTGCGTTCAGGGAATATGGGAGTAATGGACTATATGAATTTACAAAATATCACGGCTGATACAGAAATGAGAGGCTCTATCGGTAAATTAACAGATGACCAGAAAAATAAAGATGATGAGTAAACTTTAAGAAAGGGAGGGAAAAGATTTGGAAATCCTTCCAATTATAATTGCGGTTGTAGTTTTTCTCTTCTCTTCTGTTTTTGATAATAGTAAAAAAAAGCAGGTGCCCAAACCAAAGAGACCACAGGTGCCAAAACAAGTAAATGCAGAAGTGGAGAGAGAACGACAAGTCATGACTGCCCCTGTAAGGCCCAAAAAAGTGGTTCAGGAGGAAAAGCCGCTTTCTGAGCTGGAAAGGCTGCAAAGGGAAAATGCAAGTTTACAAAAGAAGATTAAAATGATGGAAAAACAACGAAATAGAGTCGTTTCAGGACCAACTTTAAATAAGAACCAATTTCCTAAAGAGTCTGAAGGCTTATTTACAAAGGATAATATTGTTCAGGCAGTAGTATTTTCGGAAGTATTAGCATCGCCTCGTTCAAGAAATCCACATCGAGCTTCAATGCAACACAGAGTAACAAATAGAAAATAAAAACAATAGAGAGTTATTATCGAGTGTTATTTCTCTTTGGAGAATTGACTTGCTAGATAATAGCTCTTTTTTGTATAAAAGGATAATTTGAAGAAAATGTCCGCGAATGCGCGATGTAAAAGTTTTTCTTAGCATAATGTAGGACTCCGTGAATATGATGATAGTAAGTGTAAGAAAGCGTACTGTCTATCCAGAGAATCTCATAAAAGAGAGGAAAGGGGGTTCTTTTTTTATGGCTAAAAAATGGGGACACAACTTGCGGAACTGGATGATAAAAAATTTAGAACTTCCTCAAGATGTCATGATGGACTTACCTAGAATCACAATGATCGGACAAATACATATTTATGTAGAGAACCACCGAGGGTTAATAACCTTTTCAGATAAAGAATTGCGATTGCTTTTAAAACAAGGGCAGCTGTTGATTAAAGGAAAAGGGTTTGTTATAAAGACAATTTTACCAGAAGAAATATTATTAGAAGGGAAAATAGATCAAGTTTTATACATAAATGAATGATTTGGGAGGAAATTATGAAAAATCATTGGATAGAATATTTAACAGGGATTATTACAGTGAAAGCAACAGGCAAAGGTTTAGAAAGGTTTTTAAATAAGTTATTAAAAAATGGTATGTCTGTTTGGAACGTAAAGAAGCACGGACCGCAAGCTGTAACCTTTCAGATTAGTCTAAAGAATATCCATTCTCTTCGTCATTTAGTTAGAGGGAGCGGTATAAAAATAGAGTTTCAGCGCCGAGCTGGAGCTCCGTTTCTATATAAAAGAATGTGGAAAAACAGCGGTTTTGTGCTCGGGTTATTCCTTTTTTTAGGACTAGTTCTTACTTTATCCAATATGGTCTGGGGAATAGAAATCAAGGGAGCGAATCCGGCGACTGAATATCAAATTCGTAAGCAGCTGGATAAGATGGACATAAAAATTGGTAAATCACAGTTTTTTGCAAAGGAATTAGATGAAATCCAAGCGGAATTAACGAATAATATTGATGCAATTACATGGATTGGTGTGGAGTTAAAAGGGACAACTTATCATTTTCAGGTGGTTGAAAAAAACGAGCCGAAGAAAAAGAAAGAAGCTGGTCCGCAAAATTTAATAGCGACGAAGAAAGCGACAATTGTAACAGATTTTGTGGAATCTGGTACAAAACGATATGCCATCAATGAGGTTGTGAGAAAAGGACAATTGTTAGTTGCAGGCAAAATAGGGAATGAAGATCATGCGAAAAGCGTATCTGCTAAAGGGAAAGTATGGGGAGAAGTGTGGTATACGACAGAAGTGACTGTTCCTTTGAAAACTACTTTCCAAGTATTTAATGGAGCGGAAAAGCAAAAAATTTATATGAAGCTTGGTAAGTGGAGTATTCCTGTATGGGGGTTTGGCAAAATAGAGTATAAGGAATATGAGGAAGAGGAGAATGAGTCAAACGTTAAGTTTTTTAAATGGGAATTACCAATTAAGATTGTAAATAAAACATATCGGGAAAAAGAGATTGTAACAAGAGGATATAGTGAGAAGGAAGCTATCGAGAAAGGGAAGGAGGATGCTAGAAAGGATATTATGAAACGAATTGGTGAAGATGGGAAAATTAAGGAGGAAAAAATTTTACAACAAGATATAAAGAATGGTAAAGTTAAATTAAATATAGCTTTTACAACAATAGAAAACATTGCGAAAGCACAACCTCTAACTCAAGGAGATACAGAATGACAGAAGATTTAAAAACGATGAATGTAAAGTTGAAAGATCCAAACGAAGCAATTGCTTTACTTGGTAATGGAGATAGCAATCTGCAAGTGCTTGAAAAAGAATTAGATTGTAACATCGTAACGAGAGGAGAAACGCTGCTTGTTTCTTCTGAGAATCCTGATTCAATAGAGCTCGTTGGGGATATTGTTGATAAACTTTTACAAGTAATCCGAAAGGGTGTTTCCATCAGTCAACGAGATGTGGTGTATGCGATCTCTTTGGCAAAGAAAGGAACGCTTGAATATTTTGGGTCACTATACGATGAAGAAATAGCGAAAACGATTAAAGGAAAATCAATTAGAGTAAAAACGATCGGCCAAAGCGAGTATATACGCACGATTAGAAGAAATGATCTAGTTTTTGGGATTGGTCCCGCAGGAACAGGTAAGACGTATTTAGCCGTTGTGATGGCGGTAAATGCTTTAAAGAGCGGGAAAGTAAATAGAATTATTTTAACAAGACCTGCAGTGGAAGCGGGGGAAAGTTTAGGTTTTTTGCCAGGAGATTTAAAAGAAAAAGTAGATCCTTATTTACGACCGTTATATGATGCATTGCATGATGTGCTTGGTATGGAGCATACTGCTCGTTTGATTGAAAGGAATACAATTGAAGTAGCTCCACTTGCCTATATGCGCGGGAGAACATTGGATGATGCTTTTGTTATATTAGATGAAGCACAGAATACAACCCATGCACAAATGAAAATGTTTTTAACAAGACTTGGTTTTGGATCCAAAATGGTAATTACAGGTGATAAAACACAAATAGATCTGCCAAAGGGCGTTAAATCAGGTTTAGTAGTTGCAGAACAAATTCTGCAAAATGTAAATGGGATTGGTTTTGTTCATTTAGAAGAAAGCGATGTAGTGAGACATCCATTAGTCGGAAAAATTATTCATGCATATGGAAAGCAAGTTATGTAAAAGAAAAGAAGGACAATATCGTAAGTTTATTCAAACTTACGATATTGTCCTTCTTTCTATATTGGATACATTCAAGATACATGAAATATTCGAAAAAGGATGAAAACGATCGAAAAAACTGTTATCATTTTACATATCATCAGATTTTTTTCTTTTTAATTAATAGTGGTTTTACTTATCTATTGAGGAAAGTAATAAGTGTTTGAATCAGCTTTTAGAAGGAGAATTTACATCTAGATAGGTTAAGGATTAAAAAATAGGTTTAAGATGATAGAATAAGCAAGTGAACCTATTTTTTGAAATAGGAGGTAAATATGAACGTTTGGCAGAGAATGCGTAATAACTTAATAAAACTAATGAATATTACCTTTTTTAAAATAATTCTCTTTGTTTTACTTGGTGTCATTTTATTCTTTACACTCTATGGAAACGTAAAGCCGGAAAAATTAAATGTACAGTTATTTTCTGTAGCGGATCAAACTATTAGGTCGCCCATAACGGTGGAAGATAAAGAAAGTACAGAGAAAAAGAAGGAAGAAGCAAAAAATCAAGTACAGGATGTCTATGTGGTTAATAAAGAAATTGCCCAGAATCGTGTGGATTTAATATCTTCTATATTTGATTCTGTAACAGAGGTAAATAATGACGTTGAGAAACAACTGGAAGAAAAAAGAAAGAAAGCAGAAGAGGAAGAGAAGAATAAAGAATCAATAAAAGAGCCGTCCGTTGATGAGAAGCTTGAATTACTAAAAGGTAAGCTGACAAATGAAGTAACGAATGAAATTATGGACCGCTCTTTAAAATCTCTTATTCCTTATTCGGAAGATCAGTTAGAAATCGCAAAAGATATTACGGTTACAGCTATACATACAGTAATGAATGGAAAGATTCCTTCAGATGAGGTGGAAAATGCCAAAAAAAGAGTGGAGGATATCTTAAAGGTAAACGATGGTTTAACATCTGATTTAAAGAGTGCAAGTATCGATTTAGGTAGATTTGCAATCATTCAAAATGAATTTTACGATCCTACTGCAACAGAAGAGATGCGTCAGCAAGCTGTTGATGGTGTGGAACCGATAAGAGTACTTCAAGGCCAAGTTCTTGTGGAAGAAGGCCAACTGATAAGTAGAGAGATACATAGACAGCTTGAACTTGTTGGATTATTAGACAGCGATAATTCCATTCAGCCATTTATCGGTTTAGGTTTAATCATCCTGGCGATGCTAGCGGCACTTTATTTTTATACACTTAAAAGAACATCGAAGGAGAAGGAGAATAATATCCAGTTCTATTTAATGTTCTTTCTTATAATTAGTGTAACGATTGTATTAATGAAAACAATAAGCGCCTTCCAACAGTTTGAATACACAGAGATTGGCTATATATTTCCAGCTGCTATGGCGGTTATGTTAATTAAGATATTAATGGAAGAAAAATCTGCTTTATTAGTAACGATTATGCTTGCGGTTTGTGGAATGATTATGTTTAATGAAGGTGTTGCTGGAACTTTTAATGTAGGAATGGGTATATATATTATTACTAGTGGTTTAGCCAGTATTTTATTTTTAAATAAAAGAAATCAGCGGACCAATATTCTTTATGCAGGATTCTTTATTTCTTTCATAAATATTGTTACGATATTAGCGATTTTATATTTGCAAAACGGACATTATGGTGCAAAAGAATACGGTGTATTCCTTTTACTGGCCGTTATTTCCGGAATAAGTTCAGCTGTTTTAACAATCGGTTTCTTACCTTTCCTTGAAACCGGGTTTGGGGTGCTTTCTACCATTAAGTTAATTGAGCTCTCCAATCCTAACCATCCATTATTACGTAAAATCTTAACAGAGGCACCTGGTACGTATCATCATAGTGTAATGGTTGCCAATTTAGCGGAATCAGCATGTGAAGCGATTGGCGCCAATGGTTTATTGGCAAGAGTTGGTTGTTATTATCATGATATCGGGAAAACAAAAAGGCCACATTTTTTTATTGAAAATCAAATGAATATGGGAAATCCACACGACCGTATTCCCCCACAGGCTAGTAAAAATATCATTATTGCCCATGCAACAGATGGAGCTGAGTTATTAAGAAAATATAAATTACCGAAGGAAATCGTCGATATTGCCGAACAGCATCATGGAACCTCTCTCTTAAAATATTTTTATTTTAAGGCAAAGGAAAAAGGGGGAGAGGTAAAAGAAAGTGATTACCGTTATCCAGGCCCAAAAGCTCAAACGCGTGAGGTAGCAATTATAGGAATTGCGGATAGTGTAGAAGCTGCTGTAAGAAGTTTAAATGCACCAACCACCGAGCAAATTGACTCATTAATTAAGAATATTATTTCTGACCGTTTGCAAGATGGACAATTGGATGAATGTGATTTAACATTAAAGGAATTAGATATTGTTCGAAATACATTAAGTGAAACGTTAAAAGGGATTTTTCATTCGCGAATCGAATATCCAGAAATGAAAAAGTAAAGGAAGTCGAATATGAATTTAGAAATTGATTTTATTGATGAAACCGAAAAGGTGAAGGAAAGTGAAATTGCGAAAATCGAGGAAGTCTTACAATTTGCAGCCGAAAAACTAAATCTCCAAGGAGAAATTGAGCTTTCCATTACCTTCGTTCATAATGAACAAATTCAACAAATAAATAAAGAATATAGAGAAAAGGATCAACCGACAGATGTTATTTCTTTTGCGCTGGAGGAATTAGGAGAAGGCGAAATGGAATTGGTTGGAGAGGGACTTCCTAGAATGTTAGGAGATATTGTCATTTCTATCGATAAAGCGGAGGAACAGGCTAATGATTATGGTCATTCTTATATGAGAGAACTTGGGTTTTTATCTGTTCATGGCTTCTTGCACTTACTAGGATATGACCATATGACAGAAGAAGATGAAAAAGTGATGTTTACTCTTCAAAAGGATATTTTAGATGAGTTCGGATTACAAAGATAAAAGAATTCGAAAGAACAGTCAATTATCCTCCTTCCGTTTAGCGATATTGGGAATATTAACTGCTATTAAACAAGAAAGAAATGTAAAGATTCATTTGGTTATTACCATTCTTGTTATTATATTGGGCCTTTTAAATGATTTGTCCAAACAGGAATGGATGTTTATTGCGTTTTGTATTGGATTAGTAATTAGCCTAGAACTGATAAATACGGCAATAGAACGTGTGGTGGATCTTGTTACTAGTGAATATCATCCATTGGCAAAAGAGGCAAAGGACATAGCTGCTGGTGCTGTTTTTATCGCAGCAATTCTTTCGATTGTGATTGGCGGAATCATCTTTATCCCGAAAATATGGAGCGCTATAACAGGTTAGAGAATAAAAGCTATCTGATAAAAATTAAATTTTAGACAAATAATTATTTGTTTAAGATTTAATTTTTAAAAGGTAGTTTTTTATTTTGGGGGTTTTATACGTTCATTAATCACTCCCTACTTCTTTCTCTTTATTGTGCTTCCAAATTAGTATATAATTTTAAGACAGTACATTTTACATAAGATTAAGTGTTACTGAAGTTTGAAAACGTTCCATTTATTCTTTAAAATAATGGGTAAGGCGAGAATAGGGCTTACTAAAAAGAGATACTCACTAAAATGAAAAGTTATTTTAAAATAAATCTTAGCGCTAAAGGGGAAAGTATTTGGCTAAGCAAGAACCTTTTCGGCTTGTGATATAGCCAAAAGTGGACTTGAAATAGCATGAAAAGCTGCTTTAAGAAAAGAGGGATTTGTATGAAAAAGGAACTTCTAATGGAAGAAGCAAAGCTTGCACGTGAGAAAGCGTATGTACCTTATTCAAAATTTAAGGTAGGAGCAGCTCTGCTTTCGGAAAAGGGTGTCGTTTATCGCGGGTGTAACATTGAAAACGCAGCGTACAGTATGACGAATTGTGCAGAACGAACGGCATTGTTTAAAGCTGTCTCAGAAGGTGATACTACTTTCAAGAAGCTTGTTGTTGTGGCAGATACAGAGGGACCAATTTCTCCATGTGGTGCTTGCAGACAAGTGATTTCTGAACTTTGTCCAAAAGACATGGAAGTAATATTAACGAATTTAAAAGGCGACGTACAAACATTAACTGTGGCAGAGTTATTGCCAGGAGCATTTTCACCGGAGGATTTAAATGAACATTAATAATCAAACAGAACACAAATCAGGATTTATCTCCATTATAGGAAGACCTAATGTTGGAAAATCAACATTTTTGAACCGTGTAATAGGGCAAAAGATTGCGATTATGAGCGATAAGCCACAGACTACAAGAAATAAAGTTCAAGGTGTACTTACAACAGATGATGCACAGCTTATTTTCATTGATACACCTGGAATTCATAAACCGAAACATAGACTTGGCGATTTTATGATGAAGGTAGCGCAGAACACACTGAAAGAAGTGGATCTAATCCTTTTTATGGTTAACGCTGAAGAAGGCTTTGGTAAAGGGGAAGAATTCATTCTTGAGAAATTTCAGTCTGTAAAAACACCAATATTTTTAGTGATTAATAAAATTGATACGATTCACCCAGATCAATTATTTGCCATTATTGAATCATATAAAGAGAAGTATCCGTTTAAAGAAATTGTTCCAATCTCTGCTCTAGAAGGAAATAATGTCGAAACATTATTAACACAAATCAAAAAGTATTTACCAGAAGGACCGCAATTTTATCCAGCTGATCAAGTGACAGACCATCCTGAACGCTTTATTGTTTCTGAGTTAATAAGGGAAAAAGCACTGCACCTAACAAGAGAGGAAATTCCTCACTCCCTCGCAGTAGTAATTGAGAAGATGGAGAGAAAATCAAACGATGTTATTAACGTAATGGCCACTATTATCGTTGAACGAGATTCTCAAAAAGGGATAATTATCGGTAAACAAGGTAGTATGCTGAAAGAAATCGGAAAAAGAGCAAGAACGGATATTGAAAATCTTCTTGGAAATAAAGTCTATTTGGAATTATGGGTGAAAGTACAAAAAGATTGGCGCAATAAAATGACACAATTGCGTGATTTTGGGTTTAGAGAAGACGAATATTAATAATTAGAACGGAACAGCTATAAAGGCTACCATAAGAAAAAGAAGGAAATCCTGTTGTCTCCTTTATTTCAGCAATAGGAAAACGTATTAAACAAGAAGGCATTCGGTTATTTGAAAATTATACATGCAATCAATTAGCAATATTTTCGTCTCATGATTTTATAAAGACAGGCTATGATAAGATTAAGGTTGTAAACAGCTAGTTAAAAATCGAAAGGTGGGGTTTTACATGTTAGACTTTACCTGGAAAGTTTTTTCCCAAACAGGTAACATTGATACTTATCTACTCTTTAAAGAATTAGAAAAGCATAATCATGAAATACCAGGAATGCAAGAAGAGGAACTAGCGGAACTCGATTATCCCATTTCATAGTACTGTCCTTATAGTAAGGGATGGTGAATGGTGATGCTGGAAAAGTGTGAAGGGATTGTAATTAGATCCATCGATTACGGTGAATCCAATAAAATAGTAACTTTGTATACAAGAGAATGGGGAAAGGTTGGGGTAATGGCTAGAGGTGCAAAAAAGCCTAACAGCAGGCTTTCTGCTGTAACCCAGCCTTTTGTCTATGGATATTTTCTCGTCCAGCGAAGTAGTGGATTAGGGCTTTTACAGCAAGGGGACATAATATCGAGTATGCGCTCATTAAAAGAAGACATTTTTCTTACTGCATATGCTAGCTATATAGTAGAGCTTACAGATAAATGTACAGATGAAAAAAAGCCCAATCCTTATCATTTTGAATTATTATATCAAACGTTGAATTACATGAATGAAGAATATGATTCGGAAATATTAGTAAATATCTATGAACTAAAAATGTTAAACAGCTTAGGATTATATCCAGTATTAGATCGCTGTGTTTTTTGCGGAGCTACAGAGGGCCACTTTTCTTTTTCTATCAGAGAAGGTGGATTAATCTGTCATCAATGCCTGGAAAAGGACCCTTATCATTATAAAATCTCACAGGCTACAGTAAAGCTGCTCCGGGTTTTTTATTATATGGATATTTCCCGTCTAGGAAGTATCTCCGTAAAAGATTCCACTAAGAAAGAGCTGAGTATGATTATTGATGCTTATTATGAAGAGTATTCTGGATTGTATTTGAAATCTAAAAAATTTATTCAATCAATGAAAAATTTAGGGGATTCCTTTACATAAAAGTAATTGAATGAAGAGTGATCTTCATCAAGAAGAAATCGAAGCAAGGTTGACAACTAATATTTTTTTCGTTATTATTCATGTAAATAAGAGTGTTGCATTGAAAAGAAAGTAGTACTTAATTCACCTCATGAAAAGCGAGCTTGGGATAGTGGAAGCCAAGTTCATGAGCGTTAAGGAAGGCGTTCTTGGAGCAACTGCGTATGAAAGCGGCTGTAGTTATACAGCAAATAGGGTGGAACCGCGGGTTAACTCTCGTCCCTATGTCAAGAGATATTTGGCATAGGGACGAGAGTTTTTTGTGTTCTTTACGAGAACAAACTCTACATAAATCTATGCTGAATATACGTTTTATAAATTCGGAGGTGTAGGAAAGCAATGAATATTCAAAACATGATTTTAACATTGCAAAAACATTGGTCTGACTATGGTTGTATCCTAATGCAGGCATATGATGTAGAAAAAGGTGCAGGGACGATGAGTCCATACACTTTTTTAAGAGCGATTGGTCCTGAACCGTGGAATGTTGCATATGTAGAGCCATCAAGAAGACCGGCAGATGGACGATATGGAGAAAATCCAAACCGCTTATATCAACATCATCAATTTCAAGTAATTATGAAGCCGTCTCCTGACAATATTCAAGAATTATATCTAGATTCTCTAAGAGCACTAGGGATTAATCCGTTAGAGCATGATATTCGCTTTGTAGAGGATAACTGGGAAAATCCTTCTCTAGGCTGCGCAGGTCTTGGATGGGAAGTATGGCTTGATGGAATGGAAATTACTCAATTTACGTATTTTCAACAAGTTGGCGGTATTGAATGTAAGCCAGTATCGGTTGAAATAACATATGGAATTGAGCGATTGGCTTCCTATATTCAAGATAAAGAAAATGTTTTTGATTTAGAGTGGACAGATGGGTTCACAATCAAAGATATTTTTTATCAACCAGAATTTGAACATAGTAAATATACATTTGAAACGTCTGACACTGATATGCTGTTTAATCTATTCTCAATCTATGAAAAAGAGGCGCATAGACAAATGGACGAAGGGCTAGTACACCCTGCCTATGATTATGTATTAAAATGCTCTCACGTTTTCAACCTATTGGATGCTAAAGGTGCTATTTCTGTTACAGAAAGAACTGGGTATATTGGAAGATGCAGAAATTTAGCACGTAAAGTGGCAAAAACTTTCTACGAAGAAAGAGAAAAATTAGGATTCCCGATTTTAAAAAGTAAGGAGGGAAAAAGTCATGAATAAAAGAGACTTATTATTGGAAATCGGTTTAGAAGAAATGCCAGCACGTTTTATCTCTGCTAGTATACAATCACTAAAAGAGAAAATGGAGGCTTGGCTTGCGGAGAAACAATTGGGTTATGCTTCTGTTCAGGCTTTTTCTTCCCCGCGTAGATTGGCACTTCTTGTTACTGGCTTAGATGAATCACAGCATGACATGGAAGAAGAGGCAAAAGGTCCTGCAAAACGTATTGCATTAAACGAAGCTGGTGAATGGTCTAAAGCAGCTGCGGGATTCACCAGAGGGCAAGGCTTAGCGGTAGAAGACATCTATTTTAAAGAGATAAATGGTGTGGAATACGCTCATGTTAAAAAATTTATTAAAGGGAAACAGACAAGTGAACTATTATCAGAATTAAAAGAGTTGATTCTAAGTTTAACATTCCCGAAAAATATGCGTTGGGCCAATAATGAATTACGATATATTCGTCCAATTAAATGGCTTATTGC
This sequence comes from Niallia sp. M35, assembly GCF_050971705.1. NCBI lineage: Bacteria > Bacillati > Bacillota > Bacilli > Caryophanales > Bacillaceae > Niallia > Niallia sp. M35. Next base: position 90,154 of record NZ_JBPCEP010000013.1, on the reverse strand, counting down.
CTTATTTGGAGAAGAGGTTATTCCATTCTCTATTACTAATGTAGAAACGTCTAATCAGTCACGTGGTCATCGCTTTTTAGGTGGAGAAATCGTCTTTCAAAGCTCTTCAGATTATGAGAAGAAAATGTTGGCTCAATATGTGATGGTTAATGCAGCGGAAAGAAAAGAAGCTATCGTTTCACAAATAAATAAATTAGAAGAAGAAAACAATTGGATCATTCCAATTGATGAAGATTTGTTAGAGGAAGTTACTAATTTAGTTGAATATCCAACTGCCTTATATGGGACTTTTGATGAGTCTTATTTAGAGTTACCGACAGAAGTATTAATTACGAGCATGAAAGAACATCAACGCTATTTCCCAGTTAAGTCGAAGGAAGGAAAGTTGTTACCTTATTTTGTAACTGTTCGGAACGGGGATCATCAACATCTTGACAAAGTTGCAAGGGGAAATGAGAAAGTATTAAGAGCTAGACTTGCTGATGCTGCGTTCTTCTACAAAGAAGATCAAAAGTTAGCGATAGACGACCTTCTAAAAAAACTAGAAGCAATCGTATATCATGAAGAAATTGGTACTTTAGCAGAAAAAGTAGCTCGTGTTCGTTTACTTGCTTCTAAGTTAGCCGACGAATTACAGTTAACTTCTGAAGAAAAACAGGATGTCGATAGAGCTGCGCAAATTGCTAAGTTTGATCTTGTAACAAATATGGTTTACGAATTCCCTGAGCTGCAAGGATTAATGGGAGAACGTTATGCCCTTCAAAAGGGAGAAAAAGCATCAGTAGCGAACGCTATTAATGAGCATTATATGCCGCGTCATGCAGATGACGAAACAGCACCAAGTAATGTGGGGGCAGTACTTGCATTAGCAGAAAAACTGGATACAATTGTTTCATTCTTTAGTATTGGATTAGTACCAACTGGTTCACAAGATCCTTACGCATTAAGAAGACAGGCAACTGGAATTGTCCAGACCCTAATAGATAAAAACTGGAATATTTCGATTGAGCAATTGGTTGAACTGTCGATACAGGCAATAGAGAATACGTCAAAAGTTTCCGGGCAAGAATTAGTTGATTCAGTGCTGTCATTCTTCAAATTACGAGTGAAGTATATTTTACAAGAACAAGGCATCCGCTATGATATGATTGATGCAGTTTTAGCAGAAAAAATCGGTGGGGCTGCAAGTGTTTTAAGAAAGGCAAAAGTTCTAGAACTACACAAAGATGATGCTAATTTCAAGGAAGGCATAGAAGCTTTAAGTCGAATTATCAATATTTCCAATAAGGCAGTAACCGTTTCAGCGGTTGATCCTAGTTTGTTTGAAAATGAATATGAAAGTGATCTATATAATCGTTTTACAGCAGTTAAAGAAAAAATTAATACCAAAGTGGAAGAAAAAGAGTATTTTGAGTTATTATTCTCTTTACAAGAAACAATCTCCGCATATTTTGACCATACTATGGTAATGGCTGATAATGAGAAAATTAAAGAAAATCGTCTAAATTTAATGGCGGAAATGGCTTCTTATATTAAAGGTTTCGCAAGTGTAAATGAAATAATTGTGAAGTAGTAACTAGATAGTTTAACAAAAAGCTAGGCAGGGGATTCCCCTACCTAGTTTCCTTTTGTTATGATTAGGCATAATGAATATGTACTTGAATGTTAAATATGGTTGTAGCAAAAGAGTTATCTTTAGATTCTTTTTCTTTTGATTCTGGCTATTTCGTATATAATAGTTAGTAGATATCGTTACCTAAATGAAGGTGGTGAATAGGAAATCGAACTGAATAAACGTCAAGAAAAAATTATTGAAATTGTAAAAGAAAATGGTCCGATAACAGGCGAGCATATTGCGGATAAATTAAACTTAACAAGAGCTACTCTTCGACCAGATTTAGCGATATTAACAATGGCCGGCTTTTTAGATGCAAGACCTCGTGTAGGTTACTTCTATACGGGCAAGAACTCAGAGCGGCTAGTAATTGATAATATCCGTAATATCCTTGTGAAAGATTATTATTCACATCCAGTAGTTGTTCACGAGAATTCCTCTGTCTATGATGCCATTGTCATTATGTTCACAGAAGATGTTGGAACTATTTTTGTTATTGATGAAGCTTCCACATTAACTGGAGTTGTTTCCCGCAAAGATCTATTACGAGCAAGCATTGGTAAACAAGAGTTAAACTCTTTGCCCGTCGCTATTATTATGACAAGAATGCCGAATGTCACATATTGCTTTAAAGAAGAAATCTTAGTAGATGTTGGCTGCAAGTTAATGGATCACGAAATAGATGCACTTCCAGTTGTAGAAAAAAATGAAAATGGTCTTCTTGTAATAGGAAGAGTTTCGAAAACAAATATTACTAGAGCGTTTGTAGACTTGTCTAACAATCGTAAAGGAATTGTGGAGGAACATAATGACTGAAAGACAAATTATTTATGTTGTATCTGATTCAGTTGGTGAAACAGCTGAACTAGTAACAAAAGCAGCAATCAGCCAATTTTCTGGACATAATGTAAATGTATTAATTAAAAGGTTCCCGTTTGTGGAGGATAAATCGAATATACATGAAGTAGTCATGCAAGCTAAAATGGAACATGGGATGATTGCTTATACGCTTGTTAAACCAGAGGTTCGCAACTATATGAGTGAATTGGCTCGCCAAGAGGGCGTATATGCCTGTGATATTATTGGTCCGATTATCGATCAATTCCAAGTTTTATGGGGGAAAACGCCTTTATATGAACCAGGGCTTGTCCGCAAACTTGATGAAGATTACTTTAAAAAAGTTGAAGCGATAGAATTTGCTGTGAAATATGATGATGGAAGGGATCCAAGAGGGTTAGAAAAGGCAGATATTATCTTAATTGGTGTATCACGAACATCCAAAACGCCTTTATCGCAATTTTTGGCACATAAAAGAGTGAAAGTGGCAAATGTTCCAATCGTGCCAGAGGTTGATCCGCCAAAAGAACTTTTTCAAGTACCAGCAAGTAAATGCTTTGGCTTAAAAATAAGCCCGACGAAATTAAACAATATTAGAAAAGAACGCCTTATTTCTCTGGGCCTAAGTGATCAAGCAAGCTATGCTCAAATTGAAAGAATACAAGAAGAATTAACCTATTTTGATGATATCGTAAATCGCATTGGCTGTCCGGTTATCGATGTTACGAATAAAGCAGTGGAAGAAACAGCAAATATTATCCACAATTTATATTATCGCTCTAAGTATAATGCAGATAATTAGTTTTTATCTATAAACAGCAATTGGTAAAGACTTGGTTCTCCAAAGTAGAATCAAGTTTTTCATTATGGCTGCTTTACCGCAGTCAATAGAAAAATTCGCTTTGTTTCGCATTTTTTTGTTCTAGTATGATCTAAAAGGAATAATTATAGATAAAAAAAGATGGAATTTCAAGCTGATTTATACTATAATAAAAAATTGTGATAAAAAAGTATCATGTTTTAGGTTTAGACTTGGCTTATTACGAATAAACTATTTATTGTGAGAAGTCAAGGGAAGGGATAAAAAAATTTTCGACATTACTTCTTTCGTGAAAAAATAATTTAGGAAGAAGGAATATGTGGAGTGATGTAGAATTAATAGTACATTAGGAAAACACATGATATATGTTGATGCTGATTCCTGTCCTGTAAAAGAAGATATTGTCGAAATAGCTTCTTATTATCATTATGAATTGCAGTTCGTTGCATCCTATGCCCATATGAAGCGGGAGAATGACGGACAAAACTGGAAGTATGTGGATAGTGATAAAGAAGCTGTTGATTTATTTATTATGAATGCTACCAAAAAACAGGATATTGTCGTAACTCAAGATATTGGCTTGGCCTCCACCTTATTGCTAAAGCAAGTTACTGTTCTTTCACCAAGAGGGGTAATGTATGAGGAAGAAACGATAAATACTGCATTAGATATGCGTTATTTATCTGCTAAAGCAAGGCGAAAAGGGGTATATGGAAAAGGTCCTAAACCATTTACAGAGGAGGATCGACAAAAATTTAGAAGAAATTTTATAAGGATTTTGTCGAAAAATGAAGGAGAATCGATTGGACACGTCGAATAATTCATTAAAGTAGGCAATAAGTAGGGAGATGTGTTAGAAAATGGTGGCGCGCATTCCTGAAGAAAAACTTAATGAAATTAAACAGGCAACTGATATTGTAGAGGTCATTGGAGAACATGTATCCCTTACAAGACAAGGGCGCAATTTCATCGGTCTTTGTCCTTTTCACGGCGAAAAAACACCTTCTTTTACTGTATCGCCAGATAAGCAGATATTCCATTGCTTTGGCTGTCATGCAGGCGGAAATGTATTTACCTTTCTAATGGATTTAGAAGGCACTTCCTTTGTAGAAGTGGCTACAAGTCTTGCAGACAGAGCAAGCATTGATTTAGGAATTGAAATCAATGAATTAGAAAAAAAACCAGCTATCCCCAATGATTTACAGCAAATGATTGATGCACATGAATTATTATCTAAATTCTACCATCATTTGCTCGTAAATACAAAGGATGGTCAGCACGCATTGGAATATTTGACTAATAGGGGCTTTACATTACCTATTATTGAAAAGTTCCAAATAGGCTATACATTAAACTCTTGGGATTTAGCTGTGAAGTTTTTAGGGAAACGTAAATTCGATGTTTCGTTACTAGAAAAAGCTGGTTTAATTGTAAAAAGTGAAAGGGATGAAAAATATTTTGATCGTTTCCGCGATCGAATTATCTTCCCAATCAGTGATCGAAATGGTAACACAATTGCGTTTTCTGGACGTGCATTAGGGGATAATAATCCCAAATATCTTAACAGTCCCGAAACACCAATTTTTAATAAAAGCAATACACTTTACAATTTTCATAAAGCAAGGCCGATTATAAGGAAGCTACAACAAGCTGTTTTATTTGAAGGGTTTGCAGATGTTATAGCTGCTAATAGAGCGGGAGTGGAAAATAGTGTTGCGACAATGGGTACCTCCTTAACGGAGGAGCATATCGCAATTCTAAAAAGAAACGCGCGAAATATAACGATTTGTTATGATTCTGATTCAGCTGGGATAGAAGCGGCCTTTCGTGCAGGACAGCTTCTTACTAAGGCTAATTGTATTGTTAAAGTAGTAATGTTACCAGATGGAATGGACCCCGATGATTATGTGAACAAATTTGGGGAAGATAAACTACAGCAGGAAATTCTTCATGGTAGTATTCCTTTTATGGGATTTAAAATGCTGTACTATCGAAGAGGGAAAAATCTTCAAAATGAAGGAGATAAACTCGCCTATATAGAAGAAGTAATAGGAGAAATTGCTAAACTGGATAAGGCGGTAGAAAAAGACCTCTATTTAAGACAACTGGCGGATGAATTTTCGTTATCTTTAGAGGCATTAAAGCAGCAAGAAATGCAGATGGAACAATCAAGTCCAAACGAATATGTTGATGAAAAGACAGTTGTTCCTGTAAAACAATATACAGTAAAAAAAAGAGCAACTGGTTTACTACCCGCATATCATACTGCAGAAAAAAGACTGCTTGCACATATGTTTAAAAGTGAGGATATTGCCTACAAAGTGCAAAGCTCATTACAGGGAAGAGCATTTAACATTGATGAACATCAAGCAATTTTTACTTATCTCCTAGCTTTTTATGAAAAGGGTCTAGGCACTGATACAAGTTCATTTATGAATTTTATTGATGATCCTGATTTACAACGGATTGTAGCCGAGATCGAAATGATGGAAGTGAATGAAGAGGTTAGTGAATTAGAGATTAGTGATTATATGAAACAAGTTACTAATTATGAAAAACTGCTTGAAATAAAGGAAAAAAAACAACAGCTTAAAGAAGCAGAACGTCAAAATGACTATATAAAAGCTGCTCAAATTGGCATGGAAGTATTATTATTAGAAAAAACGTTAAAATAGGTATATTATTGTCTTGATTTTTTGGAAGGAGGGGGACAAATGGCTGAAAAGTCTGCCCGTTCAAAAGAGATTGAAACGGAACTAACCCTTGATCAGGTAAAGGAACAATTAACAGAAGTAGGTAAGAAAACCGGTGTGCTCGCATATGATGATATTGCGGAGAAATTATCTAGTTTTGAATTAGATTCACACCAAATGGATGAGTTTTACGAATTTTTAGGTGATCAGGGAGTCGAATTAATTGGTGATGGAGAAGAAGAAGCTCCAAATGTCCAAGAACTCGCTAAAGGGGAGGAAGAATTCGATTTAAATGACTTAAGTGTTCCCCCAGGTGTAAAAATAAATGATCCAGTTCGTATGTATTTGAAAGAAATTGGAAGAGTCGATTTGCTTTCAGCAGAAGAAGAAATAAACCTAGCAAAACGTATTTTACAAGGTGACGAAGAAGCAAAACGTCGTTTAGCAGAAGCTAATTTACGTTTAGTTGTAAGTATTGCCAAACGCTATGTTGGCCGTGGAATGCAATTCCTTGATTTAATCCAAGAAGGTAATATGGGTTTAATTAAAGCTGTTGAAAAATTTGATTATGAAAAAGGATTTAAATTTAGTACGTATGCAACATGGTGGATTCGTCAAGCGATTACGCGTGCAATTGCCGACCAGGCAAGAACAATCCGTATTCCTGTTCATATGGTGGAAACCATTAATAAATTGATACGTGTTCAACGACAATTACTACAGGATCTTGGCCGCGAACCATCTCCAGAAGAAATTGGAGAAGACATGGATTTATCACCAGATAAGGTAAGAGAGATATTAAAAATTGCACAAGAGCCAGTTTCTTTAGAAACACCGATTGGTGAAGAAGACGATTCCCATTTAGGTGATTTTATTGAGGACCAAGATGCTACTTCTCCTTCAGAGCATGCTGCATATGAATTGCTTAAAGAGCAATTAGAAGATGTATTAGATACACTTACAGATAGAGAAGAAAATGTATTAAGATTGCGTTTTGGACTAGACGATGGTCGCACACGTACACTAGAAGAAGTTGGTAAAGTATTTGGTGTTACACGTGAACGTATTCGTCAAATTGAAGCAAAAGCATTAAGAAAGTTAAGACACCCAAGCAGAAGCAAACGATTAAAAGATTTCTTAGAATAAGTTGCCAAAGGTTTAAGTGGTCTTCAAGTACGATCCTATAAAGAAATAGTTTACTTCCTGTAAGAAGTGGCTATTTCTTTTTTTTAAGGTTTTATTTTTTCTTGGTTTACTTAAATTAAACTACAGGAAGTGATACTTAAAAATGCAAGATCAGCGAAAAACAATTATTGTTAAGGAAATCGCTTATTGGAAAGAAAATAAAATGCTTCCAGAACATTATTGTGATTATTTACTTACCCTATATACAGAAGGTAATGGGGTGGAGGAAAATACAATTAGTAAAAAAAGAAGCGGTTTCTTACTTTCTTCTTTACTATTTTTTTCTTTCATCCCAATAACTATATTTTTATTATATTTTACTGAATTGTCTTTTATTTTGCAAATGGCTATTTCACTAATTTTTCTGATTTTTTGTTTTGGCGGTATTTTTTTGTATAATAAAAAACAGTTAAATGTAGATATACCAGCCACCGTTGCTGCTATTATTTTTCTTTTATTCAGTGTAGCATTTGTTTTGTATTTTTTTGTAAATAAAATAATATTTTTATATATTATTTTATTTCTAAACTGTTTATTTTGGTATATATGCGGTAAAAGGTTTAAACTGCTATATTTTACGATTTCTGCTTATATTGGAGCTTGTTTATTAGTCATACTTGTTGTATCCAAGTATATGTTTAACTAGAACTTGAAATGTGGGGGATATAATGAATACAGATAGATTATCAAAACGATTAGAAACCGTTGCTAAATACATACCTAGAAATTCGAAATTTGCTGATATTGGTTCAGATCATGCTTACTTGCCATGTTATATGATAAAAAGAAAAGAGGTTCAGTCTGCCATTGCAGGTGAGGTGGTGGAAGGACCTTATCAATCAGCGGTTAAGCAAGTAAAACAAGAAGGATTAACTTCGAAAATATCTGTACGAAAAGGAAATGGTTTAGAAGTAATCCAAGGAAATGAAGTAGATTGTATTACCATTGCAGGAATGGGCGGGACATTGATTGCATCTATTTTGGAAAATGGAAAAGAAAAATTGCATTCGGTACAGAGGTTGGTCCTTCAGCCCAATATTAGTGCATTTTCTATTCGCGAGTGGCTATTAAAAAATAACTGGACTTTAGTGGCAGAAGAAATTTTAGAAGAGGATGGGAAAATATACGAAGTTCTAGTAGCGGAAAAAGGGGAATCTCCATCTTTAAACGAAGAAAGTGCCCTATTATTTGGACCATTTTTAATGAAAGAAAAAGATGCAGCATTCGTTAAAAAATGGGAGCTTGAGAAAAAGAACTGGCAAAGAATTCTTACACAGTTGGAATCTGCACCAGATTCTGTGGAAAATACGCAGAAACGGACAGAACTGCAGCATAAGATAAAATTAGTGGATGAGGTGATAAACGATGAAGAATATTAATGGCTATGAAATAATATCTTTATTTGAACAATTTTCCCCTAAAGTGTATGCAATGGAAGGCGATAAAATCGGGCTGCAGGTGGGAGACTTAAGTAGACCAGTTAAACGCGTTATGATTGCTCTAGACGTTCTCGATGAGGTAGTGGAAGAAGCAATATCAAAAAAGGTGGATTTAATCATTGCACATCATCCTCCTATTTTTCGCTCTCTTTCCAAAATAACAATGGACAATCCATCAGGAAAATTAATGCATAAATTAATTAAGAATGATATTACTGTATATGCTGCTCATACGAATCTTGATGTTGCAAAAGGTGGGGTAAATGACCTTTTAAGTGATGCTTTAGGTATACAGGATGCTGAAGTTTTAGTTCCTACTTATGAAGATAAATTAAAGAAATTAGTAGTATATGTGCCGAAAGAACATGTTGAACAAGTGAAAAAGTCGATTGGCGATGCCGGAGCAGGATCAATAGGGAATTATAGTCACTGTGTTTTTTCGACGGAAGGAATTGGAGAATTTCAACCATTAGAAGGAGCCGTTCCCTACATAGGTAGCGTTAATAAGCTGGAGCAAGTAGAAGAAGTCAAGATAGAATCGGTTTATCTTGCTTCGAAAGAAAAGAAAATAGTAAAAGCAATGGTAAAGGCCCATCCTTATGAAGAAGTAGCTTATGATATTTATGATTTAAAGATAAAAGGTGAGCAGTTAGGATTAGGGCGTATTGGAAGAGTAGAAGAGACAACATTGGGAAAGTTTGCTGACCATGTCAAAAAGGTTCTTGAAGTGGACAGAGTGCGTGTAGTGGGGAATTTAGATTCTCCAGTTAAAAAAGTAGCCGTATTAGGAGGCGATGGCAATAAGTATTATTCCCATGCCTTAATGAAAGGGGCAGATGTCTATATTACAGGGGATATGTATTATCATGTTGCCCATGATGCCCAAGCAGTGGGACTAAATATTATTGATCCTGGACACAATGTTGAAAAAGTGATGAAGAATGGTGTAACAAAGGTTTTAAAGAGAATGTGTGAGGAGAAAGGCTATGAGGTGGAAATTTTCCCTTCTGTAACTCACACCGATCCTTTTACATTTGTATAATCTAGATTTAAGGTAAAAAGCGGACAAACTTTTGGAGTGCAGACCAAGGGAGTGTCTGCTTTTTTCTTTGTAAAGAAAGTATAAAAGGGGCGTTTTTTAAGGTGGTACGCTGAAAAAGGAGTGAACGCCGAAGTTAGAGAGAGAAAAGAGTAAAGCGGTGTTCCTGAAAGGGATGAAAGCTGAAATTGGAAAGAGAAGAGAGTAAAGCGTGTTCATAAAAGGAATGAACGCCGAAATTGGAGAGGGAAGAGGACAAAGTGGTGTTCATAAAAGGGATGAACGCCGAAATTGGAGAGAGAAGAGAGCAAAGTGGCGTTCCTGAAAGGAATGAACGCCGAAATCGGAGAGGGAAGAGAGCAAAGTGGCGTTCCTGAAAGGAATGAACGCCGAAAATGGAGAGGGAAGAGAGCAATGTGGTGTTCATAAAGGGGGTGAACGCCGAAATTACCAGTGAAGGAAGAAAACAAGCGTTCATAAAGAGAGAATGTACCAAAATAAAAACAAGCACTCCATTTAAAGAAGAGAGTGCTTGTTCTATACATTATTTCGCCTTAACTTTTGGCAAAATCTTATTTAATGGAACTTTCTTTTCAAATTGCCATGTATTCTCGTCTTCTGGATCGTATTGGTCTAGAAAATTTATTACCTCTTTCGTAATAGGAGTTGGAGTGGATGCACCAGCAGTCACTGCAACACTGCTTGCTCCTTTCAACCATTCTAGCTTGAGTTCTGAGATGTCTGCTATACGATAAGCAGTAGTATGGGCAATTTCTTCGGAAACTTGTGCTAATCGATTTGAGTTATTACTCTTAGGATCGCCAACAACAATTAATACATCCGCTTCACCTGCTTGTTTAGCAACAGCTTCTTGTCTAACTTGAGTTGCTAAGCAGATTTCTTTATGAAATTCAGCTTGTGGGAATTTTTCTTTAATGCTTTCCATTAAATCAGCTACATCCCATTGACTCATCGTTGTTTGGTTGGTAACGAGGATTTTTTCATGGTTAATTTCCAAGCCGCTAAGATCCTCAAGTGTTTCTACTAGGGAGACGGCGTGTGGAGCAACACCAACAGCTCCTTCTGGTTCAGGATGCCCTTTTTTTCCAATATAAATGATGTAATAACCTTCTTTAACCTTTTCGCTAATTAAATCATGAGTTTTGGTTACATCTGGACAGGTTGCATCCAATGTTACTAACCCTTTTTCTTTTGCTATTCTGCGGACTTCTGGTGATACACCATGGGCAGTGAAAATGATTGTTCCCGAATCAACTTTGTCTAATATTTCTTTTCTATTTTGTCCGTCTAATGTGATAATACCTTCCTCTTCAAAGGCATCTGTTACATGTTTATTATGAACAATCATCCCCAAAATGTAGATGGGGCGAGGTAATGTTTTATCTAAAGCAGCATTTCGAGCAATTACCATAGCATCAACAACACCGTAGCAATAACCTCGTGGTGCAATTTTAATAACTTTCATTCTCCGATTCCTCCTGCATGATCCTACTATATAACAAATATATTAAGTTATAGATACTATTATTTCCTTTATAATATAACATGTTTATTATATATAACATAAGAGAGGTTTACAAAGCATAAGTGTCTGGAAAATAAGTTAGCCAAAAAGGATAAAAAAAATACTGACCAATAGAAGCAAAAACCGATCCAATTTAATATACTGAAGGTTTTTGCTAGTTAAGGCCAGTTGAATTTATACATAAAGTTTGGGTTTTGAGGCACCAGATGGGTTTTCTGAGAATGATTCTGTTTCAAAATCATGATGATCTGTTTCTGTTTTTTTAACTTTTTTCTTTGTTTGTGGTTTGCTAGTGGTTTTGTCATTTATTTCCTTACTAGTTTTTTGCTCCGTAACTTCTGTCTCTTCTGTCTCCTTGTTTGAACTTGTTAGTCCTCTATACATTTTCCATATCGCAGGGATGTTTTTCACCATTGGTCCATATTGGTTAATCATGGGACCGATTTGGCTTGCTGTATTAAGGAATTTTTGAGAATTAGCCAAAAATCCATTAATGGAGGAAGGGTTAGTTAACGTTTTTAGCAATCCACCGCCTCCAGAAGCGGCACTTCTTGCTCCAGCATTCGTAGCTGCCCCAGCAGTATTATTGCCTCCTCCAAGTAACCTTGATAAGAGTCCACCGCCTCCGCCATTTCCTCTGCTTGGCATTGCACCTCTCCCCATCGGACCGCCAGGAAAATTTGAAGGACCTCGCATTCCTGGCATTCTTCCGCCCATTGGCGGTCCTTGAAACGGTCCACGCTGTCTTGGTGGCATCATATTTAAAACGCCTCCTTTCACTTATACTACTTTATAGAATATGCAGTTGATACTAATATGTTTAGGTTTTAACAGAAAATTTGGATAGCTAGCAAAAGAAAGATAAAAGCTAGAAATAGAGTAAAATACATTGGTAAAAATAAAAAGGGCGCACGTTATAGCCTTTTAAGCGATTTTTTATTATAATTAAATGATGGACAAAAGAGCTATAGGTAAATGTCAAATCTGTGCACACTCATTTATCTGGCTAATAAGGAGTTTTTATATGAGTAATAATCTATTTAACCAATATGAATTAAAACCATTTATTATAGATGCAATTGATGAATTAGGTTTTTATGAGCCAACGGAAATTCAGCAGAAAGTCATTCCGCTTGTCTTAAAAGGGGAAAGCGCTATTGGTCAGTCGCAAACAGGAACAGGCAAAACGCATTCTTATGTATTGCCGATCATTGAAAAAATCAATCCGGAAAAGCAAGCAGTACAAGCAGTTATTACAGCGCCGACAAGAGAATTGGCTAATCAAATCCACCAAGAAATACAGAAAATTACGAAGCATTCCGCCCAGCCGATTTCTTCGCGATTATTTATTGGGGGAACGGATAAACAACGTTCGATTGAAAAATTAAAAACACAGCCACAAATTGTTGTTGGAACGCCAGGAAGAATTAATGATCTTGTCAACGAGCAGGCATTATTTGTGCATACAGCAAAAATCCTTATTGTAGATGAGGCAGATCTGATGCTAGATATGGGCTTTATTGAAGATGTGGATCAAATTGCTGCAAAAATGCCTAAAGATTTAAGTATGTTTGTGTTCTCAGCAACAATACCTGAGAAATTAAAACCTTTCTTAAAGAAATATTTAGAAAATCCAACCTTTATTCATATTGAGCCAAAGCAGTTAACGGCAGCAAAAATTGAACACGTATTAATTCCTTCGAGACATCGAGATAAAATTACAACGGTATATGAGGCATTAGTAAGCTTTAATCCTTATCTTGCTATTGTATTTACGAATACAAAACAAATGTGTGATGAAGTTGCAAATGGATTATCAAGTAAAGGTCTTAAAGTTGCTAGAATTCATGGTGGCTTAACACCTCGCGAACGTAAAAAAGTAATGAAGCAAATTCTTGATTTAGAGTTTCAATATATTGTGGCAACAGACCTAGCAGCAAGAGGAATAGATATTAAAGGAATCAGTCATGTTATCAACTATGAGCTTCCGTCAGACTTAGATTTTTATGTACACCGTGTTGGTAGAACGGCCAGAGCTGGATATTCAGGCATTGCATTAACGATTTATGAGCCTTCCGATGAGGATAAACTTAATCAATTAGAAAAACTAGGCGTTGAATTTAAGCATATGGATCTAAAAAAAGGTGAGTGGATTGAATTAGATGATCGCAATCGTCGTAAAAACCGCAAAAAACAAGTAGATGAAATTGATTTAAAGGCTAAATCTCTTGTCAAAAAACCGAAAAAAGTGAAACCGGGCTACAAGAAGAAAATGCAGCAGCAAGTAGAAACAATTAAAAAGAGAGAAAAGCGTATTAAGAGTAGAAGAAAATAGGTGAAGAGGAGAGATTGAATTGCTGAAAATAGGTTCACATGTATCAATGAGCGGAAAAAAAATGTTATTAGGGGCGAGTGAAGAAGCTGCTTCCTATGGGGCAAATACTTTCATGGTCTATACAGGTGCACCCCAAAACACGAGAAGAAAGAAAATAGAAGATTTAAATATTGCTGCAGGACAACTTCATATGGAGCAAAATGGAATTGATGATATTATTGTACATGCACCGTACATTATTAATATTGCCAATACTACAAACCCGGCAACCTTTGAATTGGGTGTAAATTTCTTACGCAGTGAAATTGAGAGAACAGAAGCGTTAGGAGCAAAACAAATCGTGTTACATCCCGGTGCACATGTAGGTGCTGGTGCGGATGTAGGGATTAAAAAGATTATTGAAGGCTTGAATGAAGTACTAACAGGAAATGAAAACTTACAGATAGCTCTTGAAACAATGGCTGGAAAGGGCTCTGAATGCGGCCGTACATTTGAAGAACTAGCGATGATTATGGAAGGCGTTACACATAATGATAAATTATCTGTATGCTTTGATACATGTCATACACATGATGCTGGTTATAATATTGTCGAGGATTTCGATGGGGTATTAGAGGAATTTAATCGAATCGTTGGAATAGATAAATTAAAGGTATTGCATATTAATGATAGCAAAAATATCGTTGGTGCAAGAAAAGATAGGCATGAGAATATTGGGTACGGGCAAATTGGCTTTGATGCATTAATGAAAATTGTTCATCATTCAGAGTTAGCGGATGTTCCAAAGATATTGGAAACACCGTATGTTGGTATCGATAAAACAAACAAAAAAGCGCCATATAAACATGAAATTGAAATGATTAAAAAGAAAACCTTTAATGAAAACTTATTGCAAGAAATCCTAGAAAGTTAAAAAAACGCTCATTTGAGCGTTTTTTATTTCCGTTAAGTAGATTACTGTTCGGCAAATAAATTAAATAAATCATTTAGTTCTTTTGCTGTCGCAGGACTTGTTAATTTAGCTACCTCTCTAATTAATTGCGCACGTTCATTAGGCTTAAAAATATTCACTTTTCGGCCGTTAAGGTGATTAGCAAGCTTTACTGCTTCTTCATTTGTAATTTTAATTTTGAATTGCTTGCTGTATTTCAATAATTCAGTAGAGGTTATGTTGTTAATTTTATGATTGATTATGTTTTCAAAAATTTTCATGTCATCACTCCCCATTCTAACATATGAGGGGAATAACAAAAATGTGCTAACTTTTTTGATTTCTTTGGCAAACTTATCTGAATGAGATATCTTTACAACAATCAATCGTTCTTGTATACTGATTTTGAATCATTTATTGTGAATAAATCGTAATGATTACTATAGATTTATATTTATATATTGGGGAATTAACTATTTATCAATATTATGTTTTCTTTCCTCATTATTCCATGTAAGTATTTTATAAAAAGTGTAAGAAATGAGGTGGAGAAATGAATGTACAAACTGCACTTGATATTCTGAAGGAAAAAGGATATAAACATACCGATAAAAGAGAAGATATATTAGCACTATTTTCTAATGAGAATAAATATTTAACAGCTAAGGATGTTCTGGAATCGCTAAAGGATGATTATCCGGGTCTTAGTTTTGATACTATATATCGAAATTTATCGTTATTTGAAGAGTTGGAAATTTTTGAAATGACGGAATTAAACGGAGAGAAGCATTTTCGGTTTACTTGTTCGCACCAACACCACCATCATCATTTTATTTGTTTAGATTGTGGAAAAACAAAAGAAATTATTACTTGTCCAATGGAAGAGTTATCAGAAAGCTTGAAAGGATACGATGTATCTGGTCATAAATTTGAAATTTACGGGAAATGCCCAGAGTGTAGAAACTAAAAAACGAAGCATATCATAGATATCGCTTCGTTTTTTAGAGGTTTTTAGTATCTTTGCAACGAAATGAAGGGGTTATTTCACAGAAGAATTAGCCCATTCATCTACCCATTTTTTTGCTTCACTCCAGGAGGTTACGCGTTTAACGCCGTTAGGAATTGGTTTTCTATTGTAAGGTGTGTCAAAAAGAATAACCGGTATCCCTAATTCTTCATGAAGCATCACTGCATTATCATGCTTATCTTCAAAGAAAATATCGACCTTATTTTTTTTGGCGGCCGCTATTTTATGATGGGAACCAATTAACTCGATATGGTTAAAACTGATACCTTGATTAAGAAACCATTCTTTTGTCAATTCAAGCATTCCTTCGCCTCTAGCACTAATAAAGATAAGTTCATGTTGTTCAGCCCATTCTTGGAGAACAACATTTGCACCCTCGGCAAGAGGAGAGGCTGTATAAATTCTTGCCTCGTTCTCGATAAACCATTTGTCGAATTCCTCATTAGATACATTTACAAGAGGGTAAAATTCGTACTGTACAACATCCTCTAGCGTAATATTTAATTGAAAGCTCTCATTTAAAAAAGGAATAAATGCAGCTGGGCTGGTTACTGTTCCATCAATATCGATTCCAAAACGCAATTTCTTCATTTTGTGCTCCTTTTCCACGTTGTTCTTTTCTAGCTTACCAAATTATAGGGATAAGGGAAAGAAGGAAGGAAGAAATCATGTAAAACTTTAACAGACATACGAATCAAAAACTTGGTGATGATAATAAATGCTCCTATGAAAGAAAGCGAGGGATTATCATGGCAGATCAAAATAGCAATGAAGGATATGGTCACGATTTTCAGGATAGAGAGCGAACTGAATCACCTGTTGATTATTTGGAAGAAACATCAGCAGAAATAACACCTCCAATGACTTATAATGCTACACCTCCGATGACTTCTACTGGTACACGCCCAGTCACTTCTGATGCGGAGGGAGACAGGGGAGTAGTAGGCGGTAAAGGGATTGGTATTACGGCGATAGTTATTTCTATCCTCTCTTTATTTGTAATGCCTATCATTTTAGGGATTGTTGGGATAGTATTAGGATTCGTCGCAAGAAGCAAAGGAGCAAGTTCACTAGGAACATGGGCTATTGCATTAGGTGCTATCTCCATTATCATTGGAATTTTTATTGCTCCATTCTTTTAACAAGAAAAGGCAATTAAAAAATCTAACCTCTTATTTGAGGTTAGATTTTCTTAAATTTATGGCTGGACACTGATAGTATCCATCTCTTTTTCTTCTGCAGCTTTTTTTGCAAAGTATTCCGCTGCAATTGCATCGATTTCTTTCTTTAATTCTTCGACCATCGTATCTTCTGGAACCTTGCGGACTATTTTGCCTTTACGGAAAAGTAGGCCTTCTCCACGAGCTCCAGCAATGCCGATATCGGCTTCTCTTGCTTCTCCTGGTCCATTTACTGCACAGCCTAGCACAGCTACTTTAATAGGTGCCTTTATAGTAGAGATATAATCCTCTACTTCGTTTGCAATACTGATAAGATCAATTTCAATACGGCCGCATGTTGGGCATGAAATTAATGTTGCAGCATTAGAGGAAAGTCCAAATGACTTTAACAGTTCTCTAGCGACTTTTACTTCCTCAACTGGATCAGCACTTAAGGAAATACGTAAAGTGTTACCGATGCCTTTGCTTAAAATAGCTCCTAACCCAGCCGCACTCTTTACAGTACCAGCAAATAACGTACCAGATTCTGTTATTCCTAAATGTAGTGGATAGTCAAAAGCCTTTGCAGCCTTTTCATATGCTTCTATTGCTAAATTAACATCAGAAGCTTTCATGGAAACAATGATATCATGAAAATCAAGGTCTTCTAATATTTTGATATGATGCAGGGCACTTTCAACCATGCCATCTGCTGTTGGATATCCGTACTTCTCCAAGATTTTCTTTTCTAACGATCCGGCATTAACCCCAATTCGAATAGGAATTCCTTTCGCTTTTGCCGCTTTTACAACAGCTTCCACTTTTTCTCTTTTCCCAATGTTGCCCGGATTAATTCGGATTTTATCTGCTCCGCCTTCAATTGCTTTTAAAGCTAAACGATAATCGAAATGGATATCCACTACTAGTGGTATATTTATTTGCTTTTTAATTTCACTGATAGCATTTGCCGCACGTTCATCTGGACATGCTACGCGCACGACTTGACAGCCAGCTTCTTCTAAGCGTTTAATTTGGGCTACAGTAGCTTCCACATCATGTGTTTTAGTTGTGGTCATACTTTGGATAAATAATTCATTACTTCCCCCAATAGTGATATTACCTACTTTTATTGGTCGGGTTTTTGTACGATGTATAATTTCACTCAATGGTGATTCGCTCCTTTTATATTGGACAAGCCAAAATAATTAGCTTTTTATTTAAATCTTGATATCCTTACCTATTGTATCAATGAAACATTGAAATTGACAAGAAACTTGCTAAAAAATGCTTAGCTTTTTACTGGGAGCACCTCAAGGATGGGGATAACTAACTTGTTGATTAAAACAAAAAACTTCCTCAAATTAGATTATTTTTGGAAGTTCTCTTTTATGCTATTTATAAATCGGAAAGAGATAGGTTTTGCCAATTTGAATATCTTCCGGTTTTAGTCCATTATTTAATTTTTGAAAGTCGTTCACTACTGTCTCAAGACTTACGGATAAACCGCCAGTCGAATATTGTTCAACAATTGAGAGAACGGTGTCACCAGATTTTACTTTTTGCTCAAAGGATGAGGCCGAATCTTGAGGTGTGCCCTGTGTTTCTATTGTCGGTTCTTGTTCTTTTCGGGAGGAGAGTGTGCCTTCGTTTAAATCAATATAAATGACATATATGGTAACTAGAACAACAAAGGTAATAAAAAACCTTTTCATCGTAAATCCCCCTAAACTGATTATAGGAAATTATATGCTTGTCCACTATCGATTAGACCAATGAAAATGCTAGGAAGGTGGATATAGGTAAAAAGTCATAAAAATTAACATTAAATTACTTTGCTTTTACATGTTCTTAACAAATATTTGTGAAAATGTTTGAGTAGGGGGGACAAGTAGATGAATAAAACCAAGGACAGGAAAAAAGAAAAGGAAAAGCTTTCTATTCAAAATCGGTTATTTCTGTTTATTTTACCGTTATTTATTATTACAATTTTAATCTTGACATTTATTTCTATTAACAGTTCTACTAAAATGATGATTAAGATGATGCATGAAAGATTAGAAAAAGAGGCAAATACTATTTACGTAATGGCGCAAAATACAATGTTAATGTATGTTGGCCAGGAAGAAAAGTTCCAAACAAAAATGGAACAAATAATTAGAGATCAAGATGCTAGTTTTGCTCAAGAAGGTTTAAATGCCTCTTTTTTTGTACTCACAGAAAAGGAGGTTAAGCCTTTTAAAGTAAGTCAAACGTCTGATTTTACGTGGGAGAATTCCTTCATTCAGAAGATACATGATTTAGAGTCAGGAGTATTGGAAACGAAATGGAATGGAAAAACATATACCGTTGCTTTTCAGCAAATCCAAGAATTGAAGGGGATATATTTATTAGTTGTACCGCAAGAAGAATATTTGCATAATGTAAAGCAATTAAAAAATAGTCTACTACTGTTTTCGGCATTGAGTATTATTATTATAGCAATGGTTATTCGTTTTTTTGTCAAAACGATGGTAAGTCCCTTATTGAAATTACGGGAAATCATGAGGATTGCCAGAAATGGTCATTTAAATGAGGTAACATCCATTAAAACCTCAATACCAGAAATAAATTCGCTTATAAACAGTTACAATTTATTGATTAAGCGGTTAAAGCTTGTCCTATCTGAGATGCAAGCAACAAGCGCTCATTTATCCAAAACAAATGATATATTACATACTGAAGCTGTGCAGATGATTGGAAGTGGAAAAAGCCTCACGGAAATGATAAATACGGTGAAAAATGGAGCTGAGCAAACAGCTATTAGTTCCGAACATAATATTAGTGTTTTTCAAGAAATGAAGGCATTAAGCGAGCAAATTGAAAAAAGCAGCCAGAAAATAAAGGATCATACGGAAGCAATGAATCTCGCTGCTATTCATGGTGAAGAAAATATGAATAATTTGTTTGCCAGCCAACATATGCTACAAGACAAAGTGAAAGTGATATATAGCAATAATGATCTTTTAAATAACCATGCATTATCGATTAAAAAGGTGGTAGAAGATATTAAAGGTTTGGCTGAACAAACTAAGCTTTTAGCTTTGAATGCCACATTAGAAGCGACTCGAGCAGGCAGCCAAGGAAAGGGATTTGCTGTAGTAGCAAATGAAGTGAAAAAACTAGCTGTTTTATCATCTAAATCCGCTGAGGATATTAAATCCTTCACACTCGATATGGATCTAATTATTCAAAAGTCATCATCTGATTTAGAAGATATTCAAATGAACTTTACGAAAAGTGAGGGTTTAGTTCAAAAAGCAACAGTTTCCATTAATCAGTTATTGCAAGGAATTTCTCTTGTCAATACGGGACTAAAGGAAAATCATTATTTATTAAATGAACTTCAAGCCTTTTTTCCTAAAATGGAACATAGTACACTCCATGTTACATCGATTAGTCAACAAACACTTGCTAGTTCTGATGAAATGAAAAGAATAGGAGACATACAGCAAGAGAGTATTCAGGTAAATGCAGAGATAAGTGCTAGATTAACAACGTTAGTAGCAGCCTTAGAAGAGAATATTAAGATGGAAGAACAAACAGCTCCTAAGGATGGGAGCGAATAAATTAAATGATCAGACGACTAATCCCGTTCGTAGCTTAAGGGAGACAATATCCTTTATAAATAAAAAAGCCAAACAATTGCACAAAGCGTTCGTGATTGTTTGGCTTTTTTTCTAAAATACCTAGCCTATTTTTTTAAGGTTGTAGTGGCTTTTCTGTTTGTATTTCTTTAATGGCTAAGCAGACAAGGAATAAACTAATAAACCAATTTAATAAGTATCCATTAGGAACAACTGTCTGTAAACAATCCATAATAGCAAAGAAAATTACTGGAATAGTGATACTGTAGACAGTGATTTTCCAGCACTGTGCATAAGTCAATCCTTTGCCGAATATTCTCGCGAAAAAGCTTCCAAACATAGCAAGCACAAGAGTTTGTAAGACTTTATAGAGAAGCATGAACAGAATGTAAATAACAACTAATATAATGATAAACACATAGGATAATGAATCCATTCCTTGGATAAAGTCAATGAGCTCCTCACTTGTCATGGTAAAGTTACCGAATGAGGAATAGGCAAATGTTTGAGCTTGTCCAGAAGTTACTATTACGAATTCATTCTTTAAAAGGGCTACTGTATTGCCGTAGGAACTAACCTTCGCGTGATCATAAGTTCCTGAGGAATCAACAATGATTGTTAAATCCGGTTTTTCAATAATAGTAGGTTCTTCATTATTATCTGTATGTAGGATATTATCACTTATTGTAAAAGAAGGTACTTCGTCCTCCATGGTTACACTAAACGTATGTATTGCTTCATTTATTCCCTTATTTAAATAATATAGATTAGGTAGTGAGGCAATAATCGTCAAAAGCAACAAATAAATAATGGTTTTTCCGATACCTTGAAAACGGAAGCTTGCTATATCTTTTGGAGAATAGAGGCTTCGATAAAACTGCTTAAAAATATTCATTCTTACACATCCTTCAAAAGTTTCATCCCTATTGTATCTTTTTACAACCGATAGATACAAGTCCGAGCATTTGATTTGCAGAAAAAAGTGTGGTAAACAAGATGAATGGGTAACATAATAGATAAATAAGAAGAAAAGAGGATCGTTATGGATATTATTTATTGGACAATTATCAGTATATTATTCATTATTGCGTTTATTGGACTGATTTATCCAATCATTCCAAGCGTGATCTTTATATTAGCCGGTTATCTTTTATATGGTCTGTTCTTTTCATTCGAAGAACTTAGTATCCTTTTTTGGATTATCCAAGGTATGTTTGTAATCTTATTATTCTTTGCCGATTCCGTATCCAATTGGATTGGAGTAAAGAAATTTGGAGGGTCAAAGGCTGGTATCTGGGGAAGTACAATAGGGTTACTTATAGGTCCTTTTGTTATTCCTGTGGTAGGAATTCTTCTTGGCCCATTTATTGGGGCGGTCCTAGCTGAACTCGTGGTTAGTAAGACAAATTGGAAGAATGCCCTGAAAATAGGAGTAGGTTCATTAATAGGCTTCCTAAGCAGTGTAGTAACAAAAGGAATTATCCAAGCAATCATGATTATTTATTTCCTCTTTAAAATATAAAAAAAGCTTATAAGATGAAACTTACAAACCTCTTTCTAAAAAAATGAATAAAAAACCCGAACGATTATTCGAAAGCATTGGCATCTTCAGATACTTGTTCGGGTAACTATTTGTTTGAAGTAATGGTATATCAGCTTCTTTTAATTAAGTCCACAAATATCGACCGGACAGTTTTGACAATCAACTGCTCTTTTTAAATAGGCAAGGTTTTTCACGGTGATTTTTTGGTTGCTATAGTCTATTACTTCCCTTTCTCTTAAATCTTTTAATATTCGTTGAATCACTTCTCGTGTTCCAAAAGTTAAGTTTGCTAATTCTTGATGAGTGATAGGGATATCAATCAAAATTCCTTCATTATTTTTTATTCCAAAGGAATGACATAATCGGATTAAAATACTGTAAAGTCCCCCTTTTTTTCCATTCATAATAAGATCTTGGCATTTCATATGTGCTTTTAGATAGCCTGTACTTAACCAACTTGTAATAGAAGTTAATAAGACTGGATCTTTTAATGCTAATTGTTCAAATTCTGTTCGATCTATAGCAAGGACATCACAATCAGTCATACTTTTCGCAAAAAAATAGTATTTAGGAGAATGTTTAAATAATTGATATTCTACTAACAACTCCTCATCATGAAGGATTTTAATGACGAATTCTTTTCCTTTTTCGTGTACTCTTCCAAGCGAAATGGTTCCATTTAATAATATATATATCTTTTGGACAGGGTCTTTTTCTTGGAAAAGTAAAGTCCCTTTTTTTATATGCTCTATTTTTTCAATCTCAAAAAAATGTTGTATAAGTAAACTATATAATGATAGCTGCACTTCATTCATAGGAAAGCACTCCTCTAAAAAGCCTCTTTCCTTGATTAAAAAACATTGTGAAATATTTGTCAATCTGAAAATGGGATATATTGGAATAGGAGAAAGTGTAATAATATTTAGGAATATCAGGAATGTTGATGCATAGGGCGAAAATGGAAAAATGACAATTTAACGAACTTATTCAAGGAGAAGTTTTAGATATAATTAGTATATTTATAAATAGGTAATTCTTTGGGGTGATGTTAATCACAAGAGAATATAAGCATTGTTACTTAAGAATTCCAAGAGAGAAAGTTAAAAATTTAAAGCAATAAAATGATTTTCTACTTGCTGAACGCGAAAGGAAAAAGGCAATTGGCATTAGGTGTTTAAGCTCATTTATTCAGATGTTTTAAAATAATAACAAATGGGTACTTTAAAGAGGGAATCTTTTCAAGCAAATTGATTGAAAGTAAGCACTTTATTTGATAATGTATTGTTAAAGGCCTTCTCATATAATAATTGTCGGAATAGGGCAAACTATTAGAGGGAAGAACATAATACATAAAATATTAGGAGGAATTAGACATGGCTTATTCATTACCACAATTACCTTACGCTTATGATGCATTAGAACCACACATTGATAAAGAAACGATGAACATTCACCATACGAAACATCACAATACTTATGTGACAAATTTAAACAATGCATTAGAAGGAAATGATGAATTACTTTCTAAAACAGTGGAAGAGCTTGTATCTAATCTTGATGCAGTTCCAGAATCTGCTCGCACTGCAGTTCGTAACAATGGTGGCGGTCATGCAAACCATTCATTATTCTGGGAAGTAATTTCTCCAAATGGTGGCGGTCAACCAACTGGTGATTTAGCTGCTGCTATTGACAGCAAGTTTGGAAGCTTTGAAAACTTTAAAGAAGAATTTTCAAAAGCTGCTACAACTCGTTTTGGCTCTGGTTGGGCTTGGCTAGTTGTGAACAACGGTGAATTAGAAGTTACTAGCACACCAAATCAAGATAATCCATTAATGGAAGGTAAAACACCTGTTTTAGGATTAGATGTTTGGGAGCATGCATACTACTTAAATTATCAAAACCGTCGTCCTGAATACATTAATGCATTTTTCAATGTTATTAACTGGGATGAAGTAGCTAAACGTTTTGCTGCTGCAAAATAAGAAATAGAAATGTAAAAACCTGTAAGCATATATTGCTTACAGGTTTTTTTGTCCCATTTTATTTATCATAATTTGGTCTTATTTTCATAATTGTTAGTTTTTATATATAATGCATAACGAAATTTGTTTTGTTAGAAACTACTCTAGAACAAAGGGGAGTTTCTATGATGAAAATAGGAAAATTAATAGGTGATGTAGAGCTAACAAAAGACTTGAAAATTTTGTTGCTTACAGGGGGGCTGTACTCACTTAGTGTAGCACTTTCTAATACTTTCGTTAACGTGTTTTTATGGAAACAATCAGGTGAATTTAGAGATTTAGGCTTGTATAATCTTGCGATAATCTTGTTGCAGCTATTTACCTTTACACTTGCTGGCAGATGGGCGAAGAAAATTGATCGAGTTATTGTATTTCGAATTGGAGTAGCTTTCCTTACCATCTTCTATTTAACAGTATTATTAATAGGAGATAAAGCATCAACGTTTCTGTTAGTACTGGGAGCCATTCTTGGAATTGGCAACGGATTTTATTGGTTAGCTTATAATGTCTTAACTTTTGAAGTGACAGAACCAGATACGAGAGATTTCTTTAATGGTTTTTTAGGATTGTTAAATTCTGTTGCTGGAATGATTGGACCAATGATTGCAGGATATATTATCTCCCAGCTCACGAAGTCAACAGGGTATATGATTGTTTTTGGAATGTCTCTTGGGCTTTTTCTTCTCGCAGTTGTTTCAAGTTTCTTTCTAAAAAGACGGCCAGCAGAAGGTAAATATTTTTTTAAAAGAATTGTCAAAGAGAGAAAACATAATTATAACTGGAAATTGATTACGAATGCCCATTTTTTCCAAGGTTTACGAGAAGGTGTCTTTGCATTTATAATAACTGTCTTTGTTTATATAGCAACAGATAGTGAATTGGCTTTAGGAAAATTTGGGTTGATCAATTCAGGAATTTCCTTTATTGCCTATTATGTTGTTTCAAGGACAGTCAAAAATAAGAATCGTAATAAGTCCATTTTAATTGGCGGAATAATGTTATTCTTATCGATGTTTATTATTGTTTTTGACTTTTCTTATACGAAATTATTGATTTATGCAGGTATAATAGCTATTGCTTACCCACTGATTTTAGTACCTTACACCAGCTTGACTTTTGATGTTATCGGAAAAGGCTGGAAAGCAGGAGAAATGAGAATAGAATATATAGTAGTGAGAGAATTATTTCTCAATTTGGGAAGACTTTTATCGGTTATTCTTTTTATCATTGGCGTCAGTGTATTCAATCCAAATAAAGTAATCCCAATACTGTTATTTATACTTGGGAGCGGACATTCTCTGATCTATTTCTTTGCTCGAAAGATTAGATGGAAAACGGCATAAAGCAAAAAAAGGATTTGTCATATTTACAGATCCTTTTTTTGCTTTATCAATAAGTTGAGAAAAGAGTATTCAGTTAAATATAAAATAATCATATAGTAATCTTTGTAAATTTCCTTTAAAATAGAAAATAGGAAAGTTTTGGAGGAAAAGGTGGGATCGATCGTGGGGGAAAAAAAGAAAAAAAAGAGAAATCCAATACCTTTAAGGGTAAATATTATCTTCTTTGCGGTATTTTTATTGTTTTCAGCACTTATTTTAAGATTAGGATTTGTCCAAATTGTTTATGGAGATGAATATAAAAAGCAAGTCGAGAAAAAAGAGGACATTACTATCAGCACATCTGTTCCAAGAGGAGAAATTTATGATCGAACGGGAAAAAGCATTGTAAGTAATGTCGGAAAAAATGCGATTACCTATACGAATTGGAAAAAATATAAACCGAATGAAATGCGGGATACCGCTGAAGAATTAGCAAAAATTATTAAGATGGACAGTGAAAAAGATCTAAAAAAAATATCAGAAAGAGATAAAAAGGATTACTGGATTCTCATTCATCCGAAAGAAGCAAAGAAGAAAATATCCAAAAAAGAAAATGAGAAACTACAACAACAACATAAGGATGACAATAAAGAATACCAAAAAGCATATGATGAGCTTTTACGTGAGCGAATAACAGAAGCGGATTTAAACACACTTACAGATCTAGATATGGAAACATTAGCTATTTATCGCGAATTTCAAAGCGGATATTACTATACACCACATATTGTTAAAAATGAAGGTGTTACTGATAAGGAAATCGCTATAATCAGTGAAAATTTGGACAAACTGCCAGGTGTCGATACAGTTCGAGACTGGGACAGAAAATATGATTTTGGTTCGACATTAAAAACCGTATTAGGGAATGTCAGTACTTCACAAAGAGGCGTTCCTGCAGAAGAAAAAGACAGTTATATCGCTAAAGGTTATAGCATGAACGATAGAGTCGGACTAAGCTATTTAGAAAAGCAATATGAGGATATTTTAAAAGGACAAAAGAAAAAGGTTAAATTTATCAAAGATAAAAAGGATGAAATTGTTAATTCAGAAGTGATTGCCAACGGAGCTGCCGGAAATGACTTAGTATTGACAATTAATATGAAATTACAGCTAGAAGTAGAGAAAATTATTGAAGAAGAGCTGAAAAAGACGAAATATGGCTATGCTGGCACCCAATATTTAGATAGAGCATTTGTTGTATTAATAGATCCCCATACGGGCGA
Source organism: Niallia sp. M35 (assembly GCF_050971705.1). NCBI lineage: Bacteria > Bacillati > Bacillota > Bacilli > Caryophanales > Bacillaceae > Niallia > Niallia sp. M35. Next base: position 63,735 of record NZ_JBPCEP010000013.1, on the reverse strand, counting down.
AGTATTAACAATGGCCGGAAAGCAGTTAGGCAAAGATGATAAAACAGGCAAGCAAGTTGTGCAGGATTTTGCATTAGGAAATATTACAACTTCTTATAATGTTGGCTCCGTTGTCAAAGGTGCAATGGTATTAACCGGATATAAAGAAGGAGTTATTTCTCCAGGTTCTTATATACAAGATGCTACTATGCAAATAAAAGGGTCAAATCCTTTTAAATCTTGGAAACAAATGGGCATGATTAGTGATTTGAAAGCATTGCAGGACTCATCTAACGTCTATATGGCTAAAACAGCTATCATGATTGGAAAAGGACATTATGCATATATGCAGCCATTAAATATTGACGTGGAAGCATATCCTAAAATAAGGAATTCTTTTTCAGAATTTGGTTTAGGGGTTAGGACTGGAATTGATTTACCAAATGAAATGGCTGGGTTCAGAGGAGCAGTGGATCCCAATCAGCCAGCGAATCTAATGTTCTTGTCGATTGGACAATATGATACTTATACAAACATGCAATTAGCACAATATGTTTCAACAATTGCTAATGGAGGATATCGTATTCAGCCACACATAGTGAAAGAAATACGCGAGACTTCTAAGGAAGAAGGAAAGTTAGGACCGATAGTTCAAGAAATTCAACCGAAAGTATTAAATAAGTTGGATTTGAAGCCTGGGTGGATGGAACAAATTCATAGAGGATTTCGTCTTGTAATGACAAGTGGTACAGGAGCCAAAGCTTTCGCGGGTTCTTCTTATAGTCCAGCGGGAAAAACTGGTACGGCTGAGGCATTTTATGATGGACCATTAAGAAAAAATAAAGATGGAGAACCACCACAAGTAATGAATGTCAGCTTAATCACCTATGCGCCTTCCGAAAACCCAGAGGTTGCCATGGCTGTCATGGTTCCTTGGGTATACACAACCAGTGAAGGGCCATCGCCAAACTTAACTATCGGAAAGCGTGTTATGGACAAATATTTTGAATTAAAGAAAGAAAAAGAATAGTTTAAGAGATTCATAAATAAAAAACATTATCTATGGGTATAGTCGTTACTGCCTTTTAGATAGTGTTTTTGGTTTTTTTTGGATAAAAGAAACGTGGATATATAGAGGTATTTACTCTCATATTAATGAATAACAGAGTAAGTTATAGCATGGTTTGATACAGTCAATAATCCTAGCATATTATTCCAATTAGTTATTAATAGAATAATCTACGATTTTCTATTACAATAGAAAAAGAATATCGAAGGAAAGTGTGATTAAACGTTGGGAAAAAAGAAAAAGAAAAAAACGATACCTGTACGTCTTAATATTATTTTCTTTTTTGTCTTTTTATTATTCTCCGCATTGATTCTGCGTCTAGGCTTTGTGCAGATTGTTTATGGTGAGGATTATAAAAGAGAATTAGAGAAAACAGAAGATGTTACAGTAAATACCTCTGTGCCACGTGGCAAAATGTATGATGCAACAGGAAAAGTGATAGTAGATAATGTAGCAGAAAAAGCAATTACTTATACGAATTCTGGTGCGAAACAAGAAGATATGCTCAAAACCGCTGAATTACTATCAAAATATATTATGAAAGATACGAAAAAGGTGACGGAGCGCGAGAAAAAAGACTATTGGATTATAAAAAATAAAAAAGAAGCGGAAAAGAAAGTCACTGAAAAGGAAAAAAAAGCTTTAGCTGAGAAGTATCCAGATCAAGAGGAATATAATAAGCAAGTGTATCAATTGCAGCTTGATCGGATTACCGAAGAGGATATAAAAACACTTACTAATCATGATTTAGAAGTGTTAGCTATCTATCGTGAGTTTATAAGTGGATACAAACTAACACCGCAAATGGTCAAAAATAAAGAGGTAAGCGACAAAGAATTTGCTGTAGTTAGTGAAAATTTAGAAGCCTTACCTGGTGTAGGTACCACAACAGACTGGGAGAGATCCTATTCGTTTGGAGATACGCTAAAATCTGTTTTAGGGAATGTAAGCTCCGCCGAAAGAGGACTGCCGGCAGAGAAATTAGATTATTATGTTTCTAGAGGATATAGCAGAAATGATCGGGTCGGTACCAGTTACTTAGAACTTCAATATGAGGATGTTCTAAAAGGGCAAAAAGAGAAAATTCGCAATAAAACAGACAAAAAAGGTAATATAGTCAGTACCGACGTCATTACAGAAGGAAAACGCGGTAATGATCTGGTTCTATCAATCGACATGGAACTTCAATTAAAAATAGAAAAAATCATTGAGGAAGAATTAAAAAAAGCAAAAACATTTGCGGGAACTAAATTACTTGATCGAGCCTATGTTGTGTTAATGAATCCAAATACAGGGGATGTCCTGTCAATGGCAGGGAAACGACTAGTGAGAAATGATAAAACAGGTAAAATGGAAGTTCAAGATGACGCGCTTGGTAATATTACAACCACTTACAACGTAGGTTCTGTTGTCAAAGGTGCAACTGTCTTAACTGGTTATAAAACAGGAGCCATTTCTCCTGGCACCGTATGGAATGATACTCCTGTGAAAATTGGAAATACTACCAAAAAATCGTGGACAACTATGGGGCCAATCAGCGATCTTACCGCTTTACAACGCTCATCCAATGTTTATATGTTTAGAACGGTGATGAAGATGGCTGGTGCTAACTATGTTTACGGTAAACCACTATCTGTTTCATTAGCTGACTTTTCGTTAGTGAGAAATGAATTTGCCCAATATGGACTTGGAATCCGTACTGGTATTGATTTGCCGAATGAGCAAGTTGGCTTTAAAGGACAAGATACATTACCAGGTTTCTTACTGGATTTATCCATTGGACAATATGATACGTATTCGAATATGCAGCTTGCACAATATGTTTCAACCATTGCTAATGGCGGGAACAGAATGGAACCGCATATTGTAAAAGAGATTCGCGAACCAGTGGCAGATGACAGTACACTTGGACCAGTAGTAGAAACAGTTAAACCCAAAGTATTAAATAAGGTTGATGTTAAACCTGAATGGATCAAACGAGTGCAGCAAGGATTTAAAATGGTGGCACAAACTCCAAAAGGTACTGCTTATTCTAATCTAGGTGGGAAGGATTATTCACCTGCGGCAAAAACAGGGACAGCAGAGGCATTTTACGATGGACCTTCTCGCAGTGAGTATGGAAAAGAACCGCCGCAAGTTATGAATCTAAGCTTAATCAGCTACGCACCTTCCGATAACCCAGAAGTAGCAATGGCTGTAATGGTTCCATGGGCATACCAAGGAAGTGTAGATAATGGTTCCAATAAGAAAATCGGGGAACGTGTATTGGATGCGTACTTTGATTTGAAAAAAGAAAGACAAAAAGAAGAGAAAAAAGACAAATAATAGGATCAAAAAGGACAAAACTACCATTTACTAGTTTTGTCCTTTTTTTATAAAAAAAACAAGGAATACCCCAATTAACAAAAATAGGGCGAAAACCCTCTAAATTTACAATGTGTTTACATTGATTTACAAATAGTTAAAACCAAGTTAATACTAAAGTCTTATAGTTATCTTGTAAACAAAACAAGCATCCTTAGGGGGTAAAGAGAAAAATGAAGAGCCTTAAAACAGTAGGATTGACAGCAATGATTGGAACAATGTTAGCATTATCAGCGTGTGGTGGAAATAACGATGCCAGTTCATCTAAGTCATCTGATTCATCAAAAGATAATGGAACTGAACAATTATCTGGCCAAATAAAATTAGACGGTTCATCAACTGTATATCCAATTATGGAAGCAATCGTTGAAGAATACCAAGCAGAGCAGCCAAACGTGAAAGTTTCTGTAGCATCATCTGGTACAGGTGGTGGCTTCAAAGCATTTATTGCAGGGGAAACAGATTTCAGTAATGCATCCCGTCCAATTAAGGATGAAGAAAAATCAGAGTTAGAATCAAAAGGAATTGACTATACAGAATTAAGATTAGCATATGACGGTTTATCTGTTGTAGTGAATAAAGATAACACATGGGTTGACCACTTAACATTAGATGAATTAAAGAAAATCTGGCTTGAAGATGGTACAACAAAAAAATGGTCTGATATCCGTGAAGGATGGCCAGAAGAAGAAATTAAATATTATTCTCCAGGAACTGATTCTGGAACATTCGATTATTTTGATGAAGTGATTTTAGAAGAGCAGCCAATTGCTAAAGCAGCGACATTATCAGAAGACGATAATATTTTAGTACAAGGGGTAACAGGCGATAAAAACGCAATTGGATACTTTGGCTATGCTTATTATGCTGAAAACAAAGATAAGTTGAAAGTAGTACCAATCGACGGAGGGAACGGCCCGGTTGAACCAACAAATGAAACGGTTGAAAGTGGCGAATATTCCCCATTATCAAGACCATTATTCACTTATGTAAAAAATGAATCGGTGAAAAAAGATGAAGTAGCTGATTTTGTAGAATTCATGATTGAAAATGCGGCTGACTTATCAGAAGATGTAGGATATGTAAAATTGCCAGATGAGGAATACAAAAAAGATTTAGAATTAATCGAAGGACTTAAGTAATAAGTTTTGATGGAAAGCTTTGTACTTAGCTTTCCATCTTGCTGTTGGATTAAGGGGGACTTAAAAGCATGATTAAACAAACGACAAATGTGAATGCAAGATCTGTACAAGAATTAATTGCTGAAAAAAAACAAAAAAATAATTTAAGTAAGCTGTTAGAAAAAATTATGCCTAAAGTATTATTGATTACTGCAATCTTTTCGGTATTAACGACGCTCGGTATTCTATTTACATTAGTAATGGAAACATTTACTTTTTTCGAAAGAGTGAATATAAAAGAGTTCTTAACAAGTAAATCATGGTATCCATTTTCTGATCCAGGTTCTTTTGGAATCATGCCACTTGTGTCTGGAACGTTAAAAGTAACGCTGATTGCTGGGATTGTTGCTGTGCCAATAGGGTTGGCATCTGCCATTTTTTTAAGTGAATACGCGAGTGATAGAACAAGAAGAATAATTAAGCCAATTTTAGAAGTACTTGCTGGTATTCCTACAATTGTCTACGGTTTTTTCGCTTTAACATTTATAACACCATTACTTAGATCCATTATTCCTTCTTTAGAAATGTTTAATGCTTTAAGTCCAGGAATTGTTATTGGGATTATGATTACGCCAATGATTGCTTCTTTATCAGAAGATGCAATGAGTGCTGTTCCCAGAGCAATGCGGGAAGGAGCATTAGCAATGGGTTCTACTAAATTAGAAGTTGCTTTAAAGGTAGTCTTACCTGCTGCAGTTTCTGGAATTGTTTCTTCCATTGTATTAGCTTTATCAAGAGCAATTGGGGAAACAATGATTGTCGCAGTTGCAGGAGGCAGTACACCTAATCTAAGCTTCAATGTAACAGAATCTATACAAACTATGACAGCCTATATTGTTCAAGTAAGTCAAGGAGATGCAGGATATGGAACAACGATTTATTACAGCATTTATGCGGTTGGATTTACATTATTCCTGTTCACTTTCTTGATGAATCTGCTTGCTCAGTACATTTCTCGTCGTTTTAGGGAGGAATATTAAGATGAAGTTAGTAAACCATTCAGAAGTTATTAAGCGAATGAAACCAAGATTAATGAAAAACATCATAATGAAAGGATTATTTTTTAGCGCAACTTTATTTGGTTTAATTGTTCTTGGTGTCCTTTTTTATCGAGTATTGACTCAAGGAATTGGCTATTTAGATTTTCAGTTTTTAACAAGCTTACCTTCCCGTAAACCTGAAAATGCTGGCGTCTATACTGCATTGATAGGAACAGTATGGCTTATGGCGGTAGTTGCACCTGTATCGCTTTTGATTGGAGTGGGCACGGCGATATATTTAGAAGAATACGCAAGTAAAAATAGATTTACGAATTTTATTCAGATTAATATATCGAATCTTGCAGGTGTACCATCCATTGTTTTTGGTCTATTAGGATTGACACTATTTGTTCGTGCTTTGTCACTTGGAACAAGTGTTCTTGCAGCAGGGTTAACAATGAGCTTATTAGTATTGCCAATCATTATTGTTGCAGCTCAGGAAGCTATTCGATCCGTTCCTAGTGAATTAAGAGAAGCCTCTCTTGGAATGGGAGCAACGAAATGGCAGACAATTGTCAGAGTAGTCATGCCTGCAGCTATACCAGGTATTTTAACTGGAGGAATATTGGCACTTTCTCGGGCAATTGGCGAAACTGCTCCACTAGTAGTATTAGGTTTACCTTTATTCCTAGCATTCTTGCCGAGAACTGTTTTTGATATGTTTACAGTGCTGCCAATGCAAATCTATAACTGGACAGGAAGACCGCAAGAAGAGTTTCAGAGTCTTGCAGCAGCAGGGATAATTGTTCTTTTAGTTTTATTGATTTTAATGAATTCTATTGCAGTATTAATTCGAAATAAATTTCAAAAACGTTATTAAACGTGTAGGGGGAACTTCAAATGAGTACAGTTTTTGCAGATAAAATTAAAAAAGCAGTAGAAATAAATGCTACAGACAGTAGTGTGAAAAACTCTGTTTATAAAACAAATCAGCTTAATTTGTGGTATGGGGATAACCATGCGCTGAAAAATATAGATTTAGACATTATCGAAAATGAAGTAACTTCTATTATTGGACCATCAGGCTGTGGTAAATCAACATATATCAAAACTTTAAATCGGATGATTGAATTAGTGCCAAGTGTAAAAACTTCAGGGGAAATTAATTATCGTGGCAGAAATATTTTTGATAAAGATTACGGAGTGGAAGAACTAAGAACAAAAGTTGGAATGGTCTTTCAAAAACCAAATCCATTTCCCAAATCTATTTATGAAAATGTTGCATATGGACCAAAAATTCATGGGATACGAGATAAGAAAATTTTAAATGAAATTGTCGAGAAAAGTTTAAGGGGAGCGGCAATTTGGGATGAAGTAAAAGATAGATTAAACCAAAATGCATATGGACTTTCTGGTGGACAACAACAGCGTCTTTGTATTGCAAGATGTCTTGCAATTGAACCAGATGTTATTCTTATGGATGAGCCAACCTCTGCACTTGATCCAATTTCGACATTAAAAGTGGAAGAGTTAGTTCAAGAACTAAAAGAAAACTACAGCATTATTATTGTTACACATAATATGCAGCAAGCAGCCCGTATCTCTGATAAAACAGCATTCTTTTTAAATGGAGAAGTAATAGAGTTTGATGTAACCGATAAAATATTCTCTAATCCAAAGGATAAAAGAACAGAAGATTATATTACAGGTAGATTTGGATAATTATTTAAGCTTAATTCCGAAAAAGGAGATCTTACTATGCCAGTTAGAGAGAAATTTGAAGCAGGGCTTAAGGAACTGCAAGAGAAACTGACAGAGCTTGGTGAATTTTCGATTCAAGCTCTTGAAAGATCATTAGAAGCACTTGAAACACAAAATATAGAAATGGCTTTAGAAATTATTGATGATGATCAAAAGGCTGATCATTTGTATGAAGAAATAAATGACTTTGCGATTCTATTAATTGCGAAGCAGGCACCTGTAGCAATTGATTTAAGAAGGATTATTGTTGGAATTAAGATTGCGACTGATATTGAAAGAATCGCAGATTTTGCTGTTAATATTGCAAAAGCTACTATTCGAATTGGGAATCAAGAATTAGTGAAACCGATGATACATGTTAAAAAAATGTTAGGGATTACTAACGAAATGCTGCGCTTATCCTTAAATGCTTATAATAAAGAAGACACAAAACTAGCTCGAAAAATCGCGGAAATGGATGATGAGGTAGATGCTTTAAATAAACAAGCGTTTGTGGAGCTTTTAGAAATTAGTAAAAATAAACCTGAGTATTTACAGCAAATTTCGCAATTGACATTTGTCTGTCGTTATTTAGAAAGAGCAGCAGATCATACTACTAATATAGCTGAAAATATTTTCTATTTAGTTAAAGGCCGACAATATGATTGGTAAATAAAAAAAGACCGGAACAAAGGATTTCACCCCAAATATTATACGGAGATACTAACAACATCTCTATAATATTTGGGGTTTCATTATTTCATAGCTTTTAACTAATTAGTGTGCTTCATTTATACTTAATAGCTAAATATGGATTGTTCGACCTTTTAGATTACTTATTTAATTATGTTCCAGTTCGTTTATTTTGTAAGAGTTTCGGCAATTTTTTTATGACTCATGTCACTAGTTAAAGGAAAGCTGCCAACTTGAATTTTGGTATGGTAGCCATTATCAATTAAGTATGTTTCAAACTCTTCTTGATCTTTGACGATTTTTTCTTTATATAATAACTCAGCAATTTCAGAAATGCTCATACCGCTTTTAACTTTTAACGTATAGGCAATGTTATCTTGTTGTTCTTCTGTTGGCTCTTCTTGTGTTTTCTCTTTTTCATTTGCTGCTGATTTTGCTTGCTCTTGTTTCTTCTCTGCTATTTGCTTTTGTAAATTATTATATTCGTCCTCTGCTAACACAGTAAACCCCTTTGTTTGAAGATAGGATGTTGCTTCAGATACACTTATCGTTGCTTGTTCTTGACTTTTATTTTCTAAATAGTAATAAAAACTTCCAATAATGCTTGCTGAAAGGAGCATTCCGATGGCAAATGAACGTAAACTATGTTTTTTCATTTAGTTACTTTTCGACCCTTTCCTTTATAATTTGCTGAACTTGAGTGATAGATAAGGAAGATTGACTGGCAATCTGCTCAATTGGTACACCACTTGCTGCAAGGGTCCAGACTTGGTTTTTAATAATAGCGTGAATGGGCTGTGGTTTATCCCTTTCCATTGCGGATGGTTTTTTTAGGGTAGAAGATGGCTTTAAAGAAAAATCTTCCTCACCGATCATTAACTCTTCTTCTAATAGTTTTAATTTCTTTTTTATTTTGTATAGCTCTTGTACTTGTTGAATGGAAAGCTGATCTATTTCCTCTCGTAAATCTTTAATGGGATCACGAAGGAAAAGAGACAGAATAAGAAGGAATAAAGAAATTCCTATAATTACTAACATTACAATTAACATAATTCACCTCAGAATAAAATCTTCATTTCAAATGATATAAATAATAAGAGACCTAAAGAAGAACAATGCAAGCTAAAGATATTTTATCATTAACTATCGGTAATTCCTATTAAATCAAGATCGTGGGTGACAATATTCGAATAGATGTGCGAAACAGTTAAGAATATGTCGTAATTCATCTGGAATTTTTAAAACCATATGTCGAATCGATGTTGTAATAGCTAATGGAAAAAGGCAAAAAAAAATTTTTTGCTCCATTACAATAAACGTATGTATGTTTAAGCATAATCCGACAAAATCTGTTCGTTGTGGCAATACTCATTCAGTGGTAACATAATAGATATAATTAGCGAACTAAAAGGAATCTTGTATGCATATACTAGTAAATTGCGGTACATACACCTATGAAATGAAATGACATTTGATAAATAAAATTTAGAAAGAGGTGCAATTTCTATTGATTGAACAAATTGTAAATTTAAGACGTAAAGGACTGTCTTTCCGGAAAATTGCCATCGAACTAAATTCAACTGTAGGAAAAGTTCAGTACCAATGGAAAAAATATGTGAAGGAACAAGAACAAGATGGGAATGTTGGACAAGCAGAGGAGCAAAAGAAGGCAATCCAAATGCAAAAGCAGGAATCATATATAACGGAAAGCTTTTGGACAAGCGTTGATTTATTAGCAAAGAAAAATGGGATGGAGGCTTGGTTAACGTCAGAAGACACTGCATTAATATTTTGGAGAATTCCCGAAGGAAAATGGCAGTTAATTTCAACTTATTATGATATTGATCCGGAAACTTGTTCGCTTGCAGTAAAGATTAATGATATAACTAGCATTATCTATAATGGAAGAAATGCGCATAATTCTCGTATTCTACCTGTTGAAAATAGGCAAGAATCAGTTGTGTTACAGGACTTATCACCAAATAGAAGTTTTTGTTTTGAAATAGGGGTTCTTGATGTGTATCAATCCTTTTTACCGATATTACAGTCAAATCCCTTGCATACACCGAGAACTGCCCATAACCAAACAGGCCAACTAGCAAAGGATTTACAGGAGTGGGAGAATGGGGATGTTTCTGTCCCGAATTGGATTGAACATGTAAGCACTTATAGTTATTATGAATTAGAAGAGCAAGAGGATGTGAAAAAGAAATGAATGGTTCTTATTTTCAGCTGATTGTAATTAATAAGATTCCTTTTATGAACTATTTTTCAAAAGATAAACAGAAGAAAAAGGAATTATATACACAAACTATTAACTTTATCAAGTTTCTTTTCGAAACAGAAAAGAATCAACTTCCATATACCATTCAAATTGTTGTGCCGCCAATTTTTCTCGAACTGCTTGATGTGCAGTCATTTCGAGAAGAAATAACAGAATTTTTAGAAAAATACTGTTGCGATGATGAATTGTATTCTTTCTGGATAGAAAAAGAAAAAAATCTATTAAAGGTCCTTAAGTCGCTTCTTCAAGAAAAGCGGATCGAATTGCTGGCAAGTCCCGCTTCCTTTTCGCCTTTATCAAATGTATCGACAAGTACAGGTATTCAATTACAAATAGAGATAGGCTTATCTATTATTGATGATTATTTAGACTACCGACCGACAGGATTCTGGTTTCCAGAAGGAAATTTTTCACCTGGTTTAGATTTATATTTGAATAAAGAGAACTTTTCTTATAGCTATCTTAACAGTAAGACAATCAATCATAGTGATCCCTTACCAAGCGGTACAGGTATTGCAGTTGAATCACCACATAATATTGTGTTTTTTCCTGTTGAAGAAAAGCTGTATCAACTTTTTAAAGGGGAGAATGTAACGAAACAAATATGGGATAAATGGTTATTAGATTTGCTAGAATCCTATCCTCCATACATAAATGAGTCCATTTTATCCTTATCAATTGATTTAGCTGACTATGTGAAGATAACAGACGAGCTGAATAAAAGTATTCGTTATTTAAATGATGAAGGCTATGTGGTTCATATCATGCCTGAAACATATATAAAGCAATTCAGTCAAGGAATGGATCGTGTCCATCTCTGTGCTTCCTTCCTAGAACGTAGAGGGGGAGAGGCGGTTGTTACACATAGTTCTTTCTATGCTGCTTTAGCATTTTTGGAAAGAGAGCTTCATGAATGGAGACAAATTTCTTTACCACCAGCAACTAATAGAGTGCAAAAGCAATTGGAAAAGGAATGGTTGTTATTAAGCGCTCTCCTTTATCAAGATAATTGGACAAGTGAAGAAGTAACAAACCATCTAGAAGCGGCAAAGAAGTTAAGCGGATTTTGGATAGGACCAATCGATAAAGACTGGCTTTCCTTAAGAGAAAGAGAACAACCAATTTTAAATACAACAATCCAGAACCATAAAACGGTTCGGTCTCAAAAGGAACCAACAAACAAGAAGAGCATTTTAATCTTATCTTGGGAGTACCCGCCCAATCTAGTTGGTGGTCTTGGTGCTCATGTAGTTGGGTTAACAAATAGTTTAATAAAAAATGGCTATGAAGTTCATCTTGTTACAGCACAAGCGATGAACAAAAATCCAGAAGATGTAGAAGAAAAGGCTGGCTTATTTGTTTATCGAGTTAAGCCGATTTATAGTAAAGAGCAAAACTTTATTCACTGGATTGGCGGCTTAAATTTAGCAATGTGGGAAAAAGCAATAGAGATAGGAAAGAACACAACATTTGAATTAGTGCAAGCACATGATTGGCTAGTAGGTGCAGCTGCTATTTCTTTAAAGAATCAATTAAATATTCCTTTAATAGCTACCATCCATGCAACTGAGCATGGAAGAAACGGTGGTATCTATACGGAAATGCAGAAATTTATCCATAGGCAAGAAAGGCAGTTAATAGACACAGCTGATTCTTTAATTGTGTGCAGTGAATATATGCAGAATGAGATAATGACTATTTTTGATGTAGAACAAACGAAAATTAATATCATTCCCAATGGAGTCGAAATGCTGAAAAAGGAAGCCGTTTCAGCAGCTCCGGTTGATAATTTCTCAAGAGACAACAAAAAAGTTGTTTTTGCCATGGGGAGAATGGTAAAAGAAAAAGGCTTTGGAACATTATTAGAAGCAGCAAGAAAATTGCATAAAAAGCGAAATGATCTATGTTTTGTTATTGCTGGAATCGGTCCAATGTATGACGAATATCAACAATTTATTGAGAGACATCAATTAGCAGAAAGTGTTCATTTAATAGGCTATTTGCAGGAAGAACAGAAGAATGCACTCTATGCACAAGCAGATATAGTTGTTATACCAAGTTCCTATGAACCATTTGGAATCGTAGCATTAGAATCCCTTGTTTTCGCCATTCCAACGATTGTATCCCAGACAGGCGGCTTAAAAGGAATTATTAAGGATGGAGAAACAGGACTATATATGGAAACAAATAATGCAGAGAACTTAGTAAAGAATATCGAGTATTTGTTAGAAAATCCAGTCGTAGGTAAAGAAATTGGTAAGAAGGGGCAAATATTAGTTAGCCAGCTTTTTAGCTGGAATCGAATTGGCGAAGAGACAAAAAGAGTTTTTGATGAATTGATTGTACAGGCAAAGGTGAAGGAATCCATATCTAATTAAAAATATTAGAGTAGGTGAAGGAAGAATGAAAATTGAGGCCAATTTACAAAAAGACTATCAAAGTGTTCAAAGAAAGTTATTAGTAAAAAAAATAACGACAACTCCTGGAATCTGGGTTGATGGAAAAACGTATTGGATTCAAAATGGTTATGAAAAATTAATACCAGAACATTCTATTTCCGTTCATGTAAAACAAATACACAAGCACTCGAAAATTCAATATAATGAGATTTTCGTCAGAAATCACTCTCAAGAACCCCAAAAAATGAAAATCCTAGTGTTGAATTATTTTTCAAAAGCTTTTCATAATCATCTTTCTTTTGTATCACCTACGGAAAACGTTATCTATCATTCCATTGATGACCAGCTATATTTAGTAAATGGAGAACATAACTCAAACAGCATGGAACAGAGAACCGTACAACCTCTCTGGAATGTGCATACTGATCATATATGGAGCAATAATCAAAATGGAGTCCTAAAATATCAGCCTATGGCAAAAGGCTCCAGTGTAAGTATTTTTTCTTTAAATATGGAGGTAATGCCTCAATCAACTGGTATTAGTCGCGCTTGGTCCATTATGGGGACAGAAAAAAAGGATATTTTAGATATGAATCATATTCTAATGCAAACAAGTACTAGCATTTCCTAACAAAAGATGTTATCATATAAAAGTCGTATGCACGAACTAGCAACCTATAGTTTGGAGGGAAATAAACATGCGTGTAAACATTACGTTAGCTTGCACTGAATGTGGTGATCGTAACTACATTTCTAAAAAAAATAAACGAAATAATCCAGATCGTCTTGAGCTAAAAAAATATTGCTCAAGAGAAAAACGTACTACAGTTCATCGTGAAACAAAATAAGCAGAGGGGGATATCCCTTCTGTTTTTTTTTCATATTTATAACGAAAATTGTAAAGAAGGTGTACATAAAATGCAGGAAAAAAAACATTTCCGATCAGAAATGATAAAACAACTCCAGTCAATTAATAAACCACTATATGAGCATATGTCCTACCAAATAGCTTCCCGATTATATAATGATGCTGCCTTTATCTCTGCTAGTCATATTGGGATAACCATTTCCAAATTTCCTGAGGTGGATACATACCAAATTATTCGTACAGCTTGGAAATTAGGCAAAAAAGTAAGTGTTCCAAAGTGCATACCTGCAACTAGACAAATGAGTTTTCGCGAATTAGAGCAATTTAATCAACTTGAATCGGTCTATAGTAACCTGTTTGAACCAGTTATAGAAAAAACGAAACAAACGGATTCCAAACAAATTGATTTACTGCTAGTTCCTGGATTAGCCTTTTCGCCTAAAGGATATAGATTAGGATTTGGGGGCGGTTATTATGACCGATTTTTGCAAAATTATGATGGACAAACAATATCACTGGCATTTTCCATGCAAATACAGCAGCAAATTCCCATTGAGAACCATGATTTAGCTGTTCAGAAGATCATTACAAATGAAGGAATTATTTGCGCAAATGAGTAGTATGATGTATGCAGTAGTCATTTTGTTTGTCTCTTATTTGGCATATAAACGCAGGTCATTAACGAAGAGTGGTGCGATCGCGGCTTTTTTTGTTGGGAGCGGAATTGCGCTAGGATTTGGCTCTAAAGGATTAGTAGTTCTAGGAGTATTTTTTGTTTCTTCTAGTATGTTTTCAAAATACAAAAGCAAAACGAAACAGACGATGGAGGACAAAACCAAAAAAGGGTCGAGACGTGATGCATGGCAAGTTATGGCGAATGGAGGCTTTGCAGCAATAGTTGGTATCATCTATTTTTTTACAAAAGAATCAGTCTGGATTATTGTATTCGCCATACTTCTAGCGGCTGCCAACTCGGACACATGGGCATCAGAGATTGGATCGTTAAGCAAGAAAAAGCCAATCTCTGTTCGAACGTTTAAACAAGCGGCCACTGGAACGTCGGGAGCGGTCAGTGTCCTAGGAACAATTGCAGCATTTGCTGGATCACTATTAATAGCTTTAACAGCGAATTTCTTATTTGCTCTGGAGCCTGGTAGTTTTGTGGTCATCCTTGTTTTTGGATTTTTAGGTAATATCGTGGATACACTTTTAGGTGCCTTTGTCCAAGTTGAATATAAATGTCCTGTTTGTGGTCGAATAGTTGAATCAAAAGTAGAATGTCACACTACCTTAGTGAAAACAAAGGGTTTTGCACTTTTTAATAATGATATGGTAAATGTTCTTTCCGGTTTTTTAGCTGCGTTGGTATATGTTTTTTTCTTTTAGTAATATTTTAACCGGGTCCATACAAGAACATTTTCATTCGTTAATATGGATAAAAAATAATATTATTACCAAACTAGTTAATAGGAGGGATTTCAAAAATGTCAAAAGTATTCTCCGTTTTACTAATTGTTTTAGGTGGATATTATTTATTTCAAAAACGATATCGTGTCATTAATACGGTATTAAGAAGTCCATTTATTCGTAAATATGCAGTTAGAATATTAATGAATATTCCAAGTGTAAAAAGAATGACAATGAATTCTGTTTTTGGACGTTCGCAAAATACGATTTATCAATGAATAAAAATGAACTGATGAGACGGAAAATAGCGTTTAAATGAGCTGGGAATAAGTAACCTCACAAAAATAAGAGCAAACAATTACAGAGAAGTAACGTAATTGATTGCTCTTATTGGCTTTTAAAAATTTACGGACAGCCAGTGTATGCCTGAATGCGCAAAGTCTTGTGAATCTAAGCTCTGCTTTTAAACTGTAAAAACTCAGTTGTCCCGCTAATCTAAGCTAAGTGTATTTAGTTTTCCTATTAGTATTACAAACGATATCTTTTTTACTTTTAAAGTGGTGGATTGTCTACCCCTATGCGAATCCAATCTTCTTTTGATGGTCCATAAACTCCAAAAGGCTTGATTCCAGCTTGACGCATCAGAATTGTAACTTGTCCACGGTGATGAACGATATGCTTAATGAGACCCATTAAAATTTGAGCATTTGTTTCTTCTCTGCCAAATGCGGTTTGCACGTCCTTTAAGGATTCGTCTGTCCATTGTTCTTCTATCACTTTGATTGCAGTAGAACTGAGAAGTTTAAATGTTGCGGCTATTTCTTTAGCTGTAGCTGGAATTATTTTTGCGTTATCTAGTTCATTTATTTTTAGCCCGAAATGAGCTAAATATTCAGGGATATTGGTTGTGAAATGCCAAACAATTCTTCCTAATGTTCGACCTTCAGGGTAGACTTTTTGCTGTAAAGATTCATCGGTTAAACCTTCTAAAACCTTTTGAGTCAGCTCTGCCTCCCACTTCCACTCTCTAATAAAGTCTGTAATCGTTACATACATAAAAATACCTCCATAGTCAAATGTCAAAGTTTTTTAATTTCATACAGGAAAAATTTCCGCTTTTTATATACGATAATTGCTTGATATCCTTTGACATAGTGCTAAATACTTGCTATCTTAATATCGAATCGAACAATTGTTCTTATGTGAATAATATCAAGAATATCGACATATATCAAATATCATTTGTTTGAGTGGTGAAAATTTGATAAATAGACATCGAAAAGGAAAGGGGATGCGCAAAGTGTTCATAACATAAGGGCATCAATGGGTTACTTTTGTTCTATCCTTTTTTTCATTTTGCCAATGTGTTTTTAATCTTCTTAAAAAGGTAATAACAAATAATAACCTTTACGTCTTCAAGCGGTATGTTTATCGAATGTCACTCTCATTTATAAAATACATAAAATAAGCTAAAATGAAAGATGGATTTTGTGACATTTAAAAGAAATGAAGGAAAAAAAGAAACATATATAGTATTGTTACATAGAAAGCGTATTTCCTTAAAAAGGAACTATTTAAGAACTTGAAGAATATAGTGTCATTACCTTTCAAGATGTTCGGAGAGTAGGGAGAGAACAGATGGAGCTAGAACATTATAAGTATTGGAGAATCATCCATATACTAGTAAATGAATATCAGTATAAAATTATCTACTTAACAGAAGATCAACAAGAAATATGGCTCGAGGCTCAAGAGAATAAATCAAAATCCCCCGTTATTCGTCTATTTCAATTTGATATTAACTGGAGTAATTGGTTAAGCAGGGACATAGAAAGGACAGCGTTAAATGCTGAAAGGATAAGAAGTTCGCTGCATAGTCGTTCCCTTAAAGTGGTGAGCATTTATATATCCGCTTATCCGCCTGTAGACTCATATGAACATATTATCAATCCAGTATTTTTAAGTCCAAATAAAAAAGTACAAATTGAATCAATACTTCTCGATCGATCCGTTCAAGACTGGAAAATAGGAGAGCATAAAATAGCTGAATTACAACGTATGCCAGAAACGGAAGCAGAGCGAGAAACCCATATACAAGAATATAAAGAAGCAATCTTTACGAGCTTAAGACAAAAAGAAAAAGAAGAAAGACAGTTATTTAATTTTGGAAAACCATTTATCACGTATCTTTTCATTGCTATACAAGTGATTGTATTTTTCTTAATGGAATTAAGCGGCGGAAGTACAAACAGTGAAACGCTAATTAAATGGGGAGCAAAAGTAAATTATTTAATTGCCAATGGGGAATGGTGGCGATTTATAACACCTGTTTTTTTACATATTGGTATATTGCATTTACTTATGAATTCCATTGCCCTATATTATGTTGGGCCACTAATTGAGCGGATTTTTGGATCATGCCGATTTTTGTTTATTTATTTATTTGCTGGGTTTAGTGGGGTATTTGCTAGTTATTTATTAAGTCCATCTTTATCGGCTGGTGCAAGCGGCGCAATTTTTGGTTGTTTTGGAGCTCTTCTTTATTTTGCCTGGCGCTTTCCACAGCTTTTTTTTCGTGTTATGGGTTGGAACGTCATTATTGTCATTATTATCAATCTTATATTTGGTTTTACTATACAAGGAATTGATAATGCAGGACATATTGGTGGCTTGCTAGGCGGCTTCTTAGCCACAGCGATTGTTCATTTTCCAAAGAAGAAAAACTGGAAAATTCAGCTTGGTGCCGCCTTTGTTACTATACTGCTTTTGGGAATTGGTGTTCTTTATACATTCCATCAAGATGTACTGCAAAGACAAGATCAATCAGCCTATAAGCTGGTCCATGAGTATATTCAAGATGAAAAACTTCAACAGGCTGAGTTGGCTTTGGAGAAACTTGAACCAAAGGATAATGAAGTTTACTACTTTTTACTTTCTTATATTCAACTTAAGAAGCGTAATCTACATGATGCAGAGAAGAACCTGCAAAAAACAATCGCGATAAATCCAGAGTTTCATGAAGCATATTATAATTTAGCGGTTGTTAGTCTATATAATAAGAAATTGGAAGAAGCAAGAGAATATATACAAGCAGCTTTAGCTTTGGACAAAAACAATCCTGAATATCTTCTATTATGGGATAAAATTAAAGAGTAGATATTTGCTGTCTTAAAACAATTGCTTCACCATCTGCTGTTGTAAATAAGATAAGAAGATGGTTATCATTAATTAATAATACAGGGATAGAACTACCGATGGGATCAGCAATGGTTCCATCTTCTTTAATAACGCCAAGAAAATAATTTTTATAGAGACCCTCTGTTAATTGGCCGATTATTTTTGCGCTTTGTTCTTTTGAAAAGTTCGGAAGAGGTGCATCGTTATAGTTGATTAAGTCTGTAAGTAATAGTTTGGTCTGATATTGCTCGGGTGAAATATGGAATTTTTTTAATGCTTGAAGATAAGCATACTCTACATAATTTAATGTTTCTTTCTCCAAAGCTTTTGCCCAATCTTTCTCTGTTAAGTTACTGGGAGTATGAAAGTTTAGGGGAGCATTTTCAAATTTGGAGTTAATAATATATAAGCTGTCTGCAGAAGTTTTTTGTGAACTGAAAATTCTTTCACTATTATCATGTATTTCCGCATAATGAAAAGTTATTGTTTGTAAAAAGTTACTTTCTCTTTCCACAATTGTTTTTTTTTCTGAAAGCTCTAATGTGTTTTGTTTCCATTCTCCCATTTTATTTATTAGTTTTCCATTTGCATACAGAAAGCTCATATCCTGTCGTAAATATGCTACTTTATTAATGGATGAATGGCTCTCCCAAAGTATGCTGTATTCATCGAACCTTTTTTTGCTAAAAGTAAGGGTCGTGTTTGCTTTCGGAAAGGTGACTGTAGGATCAATCGGAAAATAGGTGATACTTTCCTTAGCAATCTGCTTTTGCTGAAAAATATAGAAAATAGAAATAAGAATAATAAGAGAAAGACTTAAACGAATAAAATCTTTTTTCATTATTTTCACCGCTCCATGTTAAGTATGCTCAAAATATGAGCCTGTCTCATCTATACTTCTTTCAATATATGTATGGAAAAGAAAATTATGATAAAAAAAGAAAGAGGAGGGAATATCTTTTGTTTTCTAGCTTTAACCATATATTTACTTTCCTAATAAGGGAAAAGAATCTGCTGTTGAGGAAACAGTCCGTATCCTTTATACTTAATTTGAAAACGATTAATTTATCACTTTATGCAAACCTTTGCAGTGGATAGAAAAAGAATGAAATCGAGGGGTACCATGCAAACAATTTATGACGTGCAGCAGTTTTTAAAAAAGTACGGGACAATCATTTATGTTGGAGATCGAGTAGGCGATTTACAATTAATGAAATCCGAAATTAAAGAATTATATCAATCTCAATTAATAAAAGAACAAGAATTCGATTCTGCTATGCGACTGCTTAATCAAGAAATACAATACTTAGAGGATAAGAGAAATCGGGGGAATGTGTGATGCAAGAAAAATGGGTAGCTGGAATAGATTTAGGCGGAACAACGGTGAAAATTGCTTTTTTATCTTTAAATGGCGATTTAATTGATCATTGGGAAATCCCAACAGATAATTCTGAGGAAGGGAAAAATATAACATCTGATATTGCAAAATCCATAGATGCTAAATTGAAGGAATTAGGTCATTCGAAAGACGATGTTTTAGGTGCAGGAATGGGTGCGCCAGGTCCTTTTGATTATGAAACAGGAATTATTTTTAATACGGTAAATTTAGGCTGGCCCGATAATTTTCCTTTAAAGGCTCGCCTTGAAGCAGATTTAGGATTGCCAGTAACGATTGATAATGATGCTAACTGTGCTGCTTTAGGTGAAATGTGGAAGGGAGCAGGAGAGGGAGCAAAGGATTTAGTTTGCGTAACACTGGGTACTGGTGTTGGCGGTGGCGTTATTATTAATGGAGATATTGTGCAAGGCGTTAAAGGAGCTGCTGGTGAAATAGGTCATCTAACTGCAATTGTGGAAAATGGAGCTCCTTGTAACTGTGGGAAAACTGGCTGTTTAGAAACGATTGCATCTGCAACGGGAATTGTTCGTTTAACGAAAGAAAGATTAGCGGAAAGACATACATTAAGCGAGCTTCATTCGTTACTAGATCAAGAAGGGGCGATTACAGCAAAAGATGTATTCGATGCAGCGAAGAAAGGGGACGAATTAGCTAATGAAATCGTTCAATTTGTTGCATTTCATTTAGGGCTAGTATTAGCAAATATTGCTAATACGTTAAATCCTGAGAAAATTGTCATAGGTGGAGGAGTATCAAAAGCCGGAGATGTCCTGTTAGATCCTGTAAAAGAGAATTTTATGAAATTTTCCTTTAAAAGTGTAGCAGAGTCAACGGTCATTGATGTTGCGACACTTGGAAATACAGCAGGGGTAATTGGTGCTGCGTGGTTGGCTAAAAATTAATCGAGCTAAGTGTAAATAGATAGGATATTAAGCATGATAATAAATCTTCTTCCGCTGCGAAGGAGATTTTTTTTGCTGCCTTTAAACAAAAAAGAAACTTGTCGTTAAAATTCATGAAACTTTTCGTCAGATTGGACGTTTAAAAAAGAGTAAGCTATTATAATAATACACAAAGATGAAAATTTGATTAAAATTTCATAAAGATTAGCTTTATATAATAAAATTATTGTAAAATGTGTAAAGTAATAATTTTCGAGATTTTGTTTGATCAATAGTTAGGAGGATTCACCATTGTTTAAGAATAAATTGGAGTGGTCAAAGCTATCACTTATAACGATTGCAACAGTTTTACTATGGATTAAAACAAATATTGCCTATATTACTAGCTTTGATATTAAAATTGAAAATTGGATTCAACAATTCATATTAATCATTAATCCTTTAAGTTCGATATTATTTATACTAGGAATATCCATGTTTTTCTCAGAAAAAAATCAAAAGCGATATATATTTATTTCAAGTTTGATTCTTTCTTTTGTTTTGTACGCAAATGTGGTTTTTTATCGAGTTTATACAGATTTTTTAACCCTGCCGCTTTTATTTCAAACAAGTAATATGAGTGATTTAGGGAGTAGTATTAGGGAGTTAATTCATGTTACGGATATTCTTTTCTTTGTTGATATTATTTTGCTAGTTGTCATTATGAAAAAGAAACCAGCCTTTGTAAAAATTCCGCAATACACAAGGGTTCACAAGAGTATTTTCTATTTACTTACAATAAGTTTAGCTTTTTTTAATTTAAGTTTAGCAGAAACGCAAAGAACGCAATTGCTAACTAGAACATTTGATAGAGAGCTTTTAGTGAAAAATATAGGAACGTATAATTATCAACTTTATGATATTTTCCTGCAAACAAAGACTTCTGCACAAAGAGCTTTTGCAGATGGTAGTGAATTAACAGATATGGTTAATTATAATCAGGCTAATTATATAGAACCAAATAAGGACATGTTTGGTATTGCTAAGGGGAAAAATGTAATTATGATTAGTCTAGAATCTACTCAGTCGTTTACAATCAATCGAGAAGTTAATGGCGAAGAAATTTCACCATTTTTAAATGACTTTATTAAAGAGAGCTTTTATTTTGAAAATTTCTACCACCAAACTGGACAAGGTAAAACTTCAGATTCGGAATTTATTGTAGAAAATTCAATGTATCCATTAAGTAGAGGGGCTGTTTTCTTTACTCATTCTGGGAATGAATATCAAGCGGCTCCTGAGATTTTAAATGAAAATGGTTATTACACAGCTTCCCTTCATGCAAATAATAAGAGTTTCTGGAATCGTGATATTATGTACCAAAGTATAGGATACCAACGATTTTATGAGATAAATGATTATGATGTGAAGGAGGAAAACTCTGTTGGCTGGGGTTTGAAGGATATTGACTTCTTCGAGCAATCAATTGCTCATTTAAAAGAAATGCCGCAGCCTTTTTATAGTAAATTTATTACGCTGACAAATCATTTTCCTTTCGAGTTAGATGAAGAAGACAAATTTATCGAGCCATTAACAACTGGCAGCAGAACACTGAATAATTATATTCCTACTGTCCGTTATCAGGATGAAGCATTGAAAATTTTTATTGAGAAACTAAAAGAAGAAGGTCTCTATGATAATAGCATTATTGTCCTGTATGGAGATCATAATGGCATTTCCGAAAATCATAATAAAGCAATGAGTGAGTTATTAGGAGAAGAAGTGACTCCTTTTGTAAGCACTCAATTACAAAGAGTACCTTTTGTTATCCATATTCCCGGAATGGAAGGGAAAACATTGTCAACAGTGTCCGGTCAAGTGGATATTAAGCCAACTCTTCTTCATTTGCTTGGGATTGAGACAAAAAATGATATTCAATTTGGATCTGATCTTTTCTCTGATAACAATGATCCATTTGTTGTCTTACGAGATGGCAGCTTTATCACAGATGATTATGTGTATACGAAAGAAGTTTGTTATGATCGAGCAACTGGAGAAGCAGTCGATGGAGACAGATGTGAGCCTTATATAGAGCAGGCGAATTTAGAATTGCAGTATTCTGATAGTATTATTTATGGAGACTTATTGCGGTTTTATGATAAAGAAAAAGGGATGCTTGATATAGTAGAAGAAGCGAATAAAAAAGAGTAGAGTAATAGAGCTTTGTGATAAATGTAGAAATATCTACTTTGTCATAAAGCTTTTTTTTATGAATAAGGAAATGTACCATAATGAATGTTTTTTAGGGAGGTTCATATATATATAGGGAGAGGAGTGGGCATATGGAGATCAAATTAAGACCAGGAGATACACTTTGGTACTATAGTCAGCTTTTTATGGTTCCCTTGAATCTTATTTTAGACAGTAATCCACATGTTAACCCGAATAAATTAGCAGCTTCTGAAACCATCCAAATACCTGGATTTGAATTACAGGTTCATCAGATAAAGTCAGGAGAAACTCTGTGGAAATTGGCAGGAGTAAGAAATATTTCGGTGGATAGTATTTTGTTATTAAATCAACATTTAAATCCAAATAATCTTCAAGTAGGCGATGAAATTTATATTCCAAATCGCATTATTGGAAGAATAGTGCAGGGGAAGAAAAAGTATGATTATCAATCCTTGCAAGTCGATTTAACGAGATTAAAGAAGCTTTTTCCATTCATTCAAGTGAAGACAATTGGTAAAAGTGTATTAGGACATAATATTGAGGAAATTAGAATAGGAAAAGGTACAAAAAAGGTTCATATAAATGCATCCTTCCATGCCAATGAATGGATTACTACCCCGATTTTAATGGTATTTTTAAATGACTTTTTACTATCTTTAACGAATGGGACAAATATCCATTGTGTTCATACAATGCCATTATATCAGTCTATTGATCTTTCCATTGTACCGATGGTCAATCCAGATGGAGTTAATTTAGTCTTGAATGGTCCCCCAGAAGAAGAGAAAGAGAAACTTATCTCGATAAATGAAGGAAGCACTGATTTCACTAGCTGGAAGGCGAATATACGAGGAGTCGATTTGAATAATCAATTTCCGGCAAATTGGGAAATTGAAAAGGAACGGAAAGAACCAAAAGCGCCAGCACCAAGAGATTATCCAGGAGACGCTCCTTTGTCTGAACCAGAGGCTCAAGTGATGGCGAAGCTCGCATATAAAGAGAACTTTGACTGCTTATTAGCATTGCATACGCAAGGAAAAGAATTTTATTGGGGCTATGAAGGATTAGAACCAGCAGAATCGCAAACGATAGCGAATGAATTTTTTAGAGTGAGTGGATATAAGGCCATTCAAAATGTAGATAGTCATGCAGGCTATAAAGATTGGTTTATTCAAGAATTTAGAAAGCCTGGATTTACTTTAGAGCTGGGTAAAGGGATAAATCCTCTTCCTTTATCCCAATTTACTGAAATCTATCATGACACATCTACAATCTTCTTAGCGTCTTTATATTTGTAGTTTTACAGTAAATGTAAGCATGGATTGTCAATAAGTGCCTAATATTGAGGGATATTTCTTATTTTATTAAAATATCACAGCATATTTGAAAAAAAGCCGAAAAAATCGGCTTTTTTATGTTACTATTCTATAGAGTAAATAAAACATGAAAAGTAGTATAGGAGTGTGAAAAATGTTTCCATTAGGTAAGAGAAACACACTAGGAATAGTTCTTCTCTTCACTTTTTTCACACTTATTCTGTCTGGTTGTGTCCCAAGACAGAATAATTCAGCCAGTGAAAATGAAGCGAAGAACAAAAATATCCATAACAACACGATGCTTCCTCCTATTAGTCCAATTGAAGGAGATTTTGAGCAAGTATATGGCTGGATAAAAAATGATACAATTTGTTATTCGGCGAAAGTAGAGGGTGTTAATAAAATTTATACATATAACATCTATACTGGAAAGCATAGCCCTTTATATAAATCGGTAACAGAATTGTCAAATGTGATAATAAATAAAAATCAACTTTTAATATACAATGCTCTTTCTGATGAAGAAGGGGAAATTCATATAATTGATATGAAAGGAAATGAAGTGCTTACTAGAAAACTGCAGAGCTATGAAACAGATTTTGTGTGGAATCCTTATAATGAAAATGAACTGTTAATTACGACCTTCACCAAGGATTGGGAAAGTAAAGTATCTGTATTGGATATTCAAGAAAATGAATTAAGTGATTTTCCTGTGTCTACGCCCTTTCCTCAATGGCAATCAAAGGAAAAAGTAATGTATTTAGATTGGGACCAAAGCTCCCCTTCCTTTTACGCTCCTCTTAAACTATTCAATATGGAAACAAAAGAAGAAAAAGAATGGGACGTACCTGATATTTATTTTATAGAAGAGAAAAATGGTTATCTCCTTACTCTGTCCGGTTCATCTAAAGAAGAGGAAGCCATTTATACTTTTTATGATTCTGAATTAAAGGAGCAAGGAAGTGTCCGCCTACCAAGATTATCTAAATTTTCCAATTGGTTGATACCAAACTATACTTTTTATGAGAATAAATTTCTTACTTTTGTTCCCAAAAATAGTGGTAATGCGGAAACTTATCAAGATGGCTTTGATCTTGTTGAAATAAATATGGAAACAGGTGAAAGCCAAAAGGTAGATACGGAAATGGAATTAGAAGATCAGCCCATCCAAATTTCTAGTGATGGAAAGTATATTCTATTTGGTTATTACTATGAAAATATGCTGGATATGAAAACGGGTGAAATTAGCTCCTTATTTTCTACCACTATTCACAATAGTTGATGATGGCATAAAAATATGCCATCATAATCATGGAACTTAAATCAAGTATCTTTGTCTTAAATAAGATTAAATAGCCGGTTGAAAGGAGAACATAGTTAATGGCAATTGTAGATGTAACAGTTATACCAGTAGGAACACAAACACCAAGTGTAAGTGCATATGTAGCAGATATACAAAAAGTGCTTATGCATTATGAAGAAAAAGGGCAAATTCGGTTCCAATTAACACCGATGAATACAATTATTGAGGGAGAGCTTCCTGTTTTATTTGAAGTAATCCAAGCTATGCATGAAGTTCCTTTTGAAAAAGGTCTTGTTCGTGTTTGTACGAATATCCGAATTGATGATAGACGGGATATAAGTAGAAAAATGGAAGATAAAGTAGAACGTGTTGTAAGTCAATTAGAGAGTAAATAGGAGGGGGTATGGGATGGAGTATAAACAAATTCCTTTAGGGCCAATCCAGACCAATTGTTACTTAATATGGAATGAAAATAAGGATTGTTTGGTGATAGATCCTGGGGCAAATGGAGAAAAGTTAATCAAGATAATTCAGGAGTTAGGATTATCTCCGATAGCTATTCTGTTAACACATGCTCACTTTGACCATATTGGTGCTGTGGAAGATGTTCGAACAGAGTATAGTGTTCCCGTTTATGTACATATCAAAGAGGAAGAATGGCTAATTAATCCGAAATTAAACGGTAGCGAAGCATTTAGACTGCCAAATCCGATTGTAACAAGACCTGCCGAGCATTTCTTAGATGAAAATCCAAGCATGACAATCGGTGATTTTACTTTTCAAGTGATGGAGACACCAGGGCATTCTCCAGGCAGTGTTACGTTCTATTTTAAAAAAGAGAATTGGGCATTTGTAGGCGATGCGCTTTTCTATGAAAGTATTGGCAGAACAGATTTAGTTGGCGGTAATCAAAGAACATTACTAACAAGTATCCATGAAAAGTTATTGAATTTGCCTGAAGACACATTAGTGCTTTCCGGTCACGGTAGAAAAACGACGATTGAGCATGAAATGGATCATAATCCATATATTAATGGCTTTTAAATAAAGAAAAAGGGGCTGAGACAAAACTAAAAAGGATATGCTTAAAGCTGAATAATCATTTGTTGAATTAGACGAATGATAAATAATATCTATTTTTGTTTCTCGCCCCATTTTATAAGGTTAGTGAAATGGAGTGGAAGACACTCGACTCCTGCGGGAAATAGAGGAAAGGCAGAGACCCCGCAGCGCAGTGAGGAGGCTCAGCTTCCTCCCCGCGGAAAGCGAGTGTCTGAAGCGCAATGGAACGAACTTGTTTTTTAGCTATAAAAAAGATAAATCAGCGAAAAGAAAAAACCGAACTATTACGATGTTTTATTGTATTATAGTTTGGCTTTTTCTTTATGTAAAATTCTTTTGTCCCACCCTCTTTCTTATTGCACCATTGTTTTATATGCGCATTGATCACAACCAGAAATAATATTTTGTTTCTCAATTAACTGGACATCTTTAAACAAAGCTTCAAACATGCCCGTAAAGAAGGATTGGTGCATAGTACACACTTTATTTTTATGTTCTATAGCAACTTCTTTAAATGGACAGTTATAAATTTCAAAATATAAAGATGTTTGATCGTCATTCCATTCCAATGCAGGTAACTGTCCAGTCATTAAACTAGCATTTTGTAATAAACGTAGCTTATCCTCATTCGATAATAGAGCTGTGTTGTTTGTAATACGAGCAATTTCCTGCTCCATCATCTCTTTACCAAATGTTTTTCCTGTTTCATAAAGTGCCTTGCTGCCATCTGCTCCAAGACTTTCAAACGTTTTCAATAAAATGCTGCTTAATAATTGATAATCTCGAAAAGGAAAGCTAAATTGAATAACTTCATCTGATAAACGATATAGTCTGCTGGGGCGACCACCTTTGCCTGTCTTTTTTGTTTCTGAGCGTAGCATTCTTACATCTTCTAACTTAGATAAATGCAAGCGAGCTACGTTTGGATGGATGGAAAATTCATCCGCTATTTCTTGAACCGTGACATCTTGATGACGTTTCGTAATGTACTGATAAATATAGAAACGAGTTGGATCAGATAATACATTTGTAACTTTTAGTGTATTTTCCATATTAAATGTTCCTCCTAAGGACTAATTTTCTTTATTATAATATAGCAATCTACCATAAACATGGTTAAAACGATAAGTTTATAAAATGTTCACAACTTCACAAATATTTTGTTCATAAATTGTACATATTCACTATTTGAAGCATGAGCAACGTTTTAAATGGATTATTATAAGAGAAGTGGAACTTATTGTTAATTTTTATTGACAGATTTATTATTTAAATTTTATAATGTATATATGAACATATATTCATATAATATAGGGGCGATTGTGATGGATTACGATGTAATAATAATTGGCGGCGGGCAAGCTGGACTTGCGATGGGCTACTTTTTAAAGAAAAGCGGATTATCTTTTCTCATAGTAGAAAAAGAAACTTCCATAGGTGAAAGCTGGAGAAAAAGATATGATACATTAACTTTATTTACTCCACGTTTTTACAGTTCTCTACCTGGGTTGCCGCTGAATGGGGATTTAGATGGCTATCCCACAAAAGAAGAAATAGCAGACTATTTATTTGATTATGCAACAACGTTTTCGTTGCCAGTTCAATTAAATACAGAGGTAAAAGAACTATCAAAGACCAAGGAAGGTTTTAAGGTAGTCACGAATGCCAGTTTATTAGCAGCTAAAAAAGTGATTATTGCTACTGGATCCTTTCAAAAACCATTGATACCTTCATTCGCTTCTACCTTATCTAAAAATGTGGTCCAGCTTCATACATCGCAATATCATAATCCGAAACAAATTAAAGAAGGACCGGTTTTAATTGTAGGAGCTGGGAATTCAGGGGCGCAAGTTGCAGCGGAGCTTTCAGACAAATATTTGGTATACCTATCAGTAGGTCATAAAATTCGTTTTTTACCACAAAATATAGGGAATAAGAGTATTTTCTGGTGGTTTGAGAAAATGAGAATATATAAAGCAAGTACCAATTCTAAAATAGGTCAATGGCTAAGGAAGAAACCAGACCCACTTTTTGGATTTGACTTAAGAGCAAAAATAAAAAGTGGAGCAATAACAGTATTTCCGCGTACAGAAAGAATTGTTGATGATACTTTTGAGTTTCTAGATAAACGGACACTAAAAGTTAACACTGTTATCTGGGCAACCGGTTTTTATCATGATTATAGTTGGAGTACCATTCCACAAGTAGTGAATGTAAAAGGCGATCCTATTCATAAAAAGGGAATAACGAATATTGCTGGATTGTATTTTTTAGGATTACCATGGCAAAGAAATAGAGCTTCCAGTCTGCTTCAAGGAGTTGGGGATGATGCAGCATATATTTATCAACATGTACGGAGAAACATGGAATAAAGAAGTAAATATCATATTATTAGAAACAGGAGGAAGATAAGATGGGACATTCTCATGGGCACGACCATAGTCATCATGGACATCATCATGGATTCTCAGAAATAAGAGAAGGAAATAAAAAGGGCTTACTTATAGCGTTAATCATAACAGCTGGTATTATGATGTTAGAGTTTTTTGGCGGCTTACTTACAAATAGTCTTGCTTTATTGTCAGATTCTGGACATATGCTAAGTGATGCAAGTTCTCTTTTTTTAAGCTTTCTAGCAATCTGGTTCGCCACACGGCCTGCCTCTTCGAATAAAACCTACGGCTATTATCGTTTTGAAATTTTAGCGGCTTTATTTAATGGTGTTACTTTATTTGTTATTGCCTTTTTTATCATATTGGAAGCAATCGAACGTTTTTCCCAACCACCGACTGTCTCAAGTGGAACGATGATGATAATAGCTGTAATTGGACTATTAGCGAATATGATTAGTGCTTTAGCTTTAATGAGAAAAGGCGATGTAGAGGGCAATGTTAATTTACGAAGTGCTTATTTACATATCTTAGGGGATGCGTTAGGTTCTGTTGGCGCAATTATTGCAGGCTGCCTCATGCTCTTCTTTAAGTGGTATATTGCTGATCCAATCATATCTGTTGTAGTGGCGCTATTAATTTTGAAAAGCGGCTGGGGAGTAATTAAAACGTCGATCCATATTTTAATGGAAGGAACACCAACCACTATTAATCAAGAAGAGGTAAAAAAGGAGTTGGAAGGAATCGCTGGAGTAATCGATGTACATGACTTGCATATATGGACAATCACCTCAGGATTAGATTCACTAAGCTGCCATCTATTAATTGATGATAAGAGTGATAGTCAAGTGATTCTACAGAATGCGATTGATCGTCTGAAGACTAAATTTAAAATGGAACATACAACAATCCAAATCGAAAAGTCACAGATTCAGCATGAGGATATGAATGTATAATAAAAAATAAGGGACTGGAACAAAACTAAAAAGGCTATGCTTAAAGCTGAATAATAAATTTGTTGAATTAAACAAATGATAAATAGAATCTATTTTTGTTTTCACCCCATTTTATAAGATTAGTGAAATGGAGAGGAAGACACTCGACTCCTGCGGGAAATAGAGGAAAGGCTGAGACCCCGCAGTGTGGAGGCTTAGCTTCCTCCCGCGGAAAGCGAGTGACTGGAGCGTAATGGAACAAATTGGTTTCACCACTAAGTTAGAGATTGTTCGTCTTTATCCAATATATATTTTGTTTTGTCCGCCCTTCTTTTTTGACAAAAAAAAGACCCGAAACACGGGTCGCTACTGGGCTAGCTGGATTCGAACCAACGAATGACGGAGTCAAAGTCCGTTGCCTTACCACTTGGCTATAGCCCAAAATAGTTGATATATATAGTATGGATAGGAGCTGTTTTTTTATACAGACTATTGGAACTTTCTTGGAAAGATTGTTAATCAATGTATCAATGGAAAAATACAATTCAATTGTATAAGTAGCTCTAATATTAAATTCGTAAAAAAATTAAAAAGAAAGAAGGAATTTACCCTTTTTTGTCGAAAGATATATTTGAATAAATATAAAGGTGGTGTTAAATATAAGTGTTATCAATTGAAGCTCTAGCAAATCGTATTATTTGTGAGGCAGTAGAACAGAATGCTACTGATATTCACATAACCCCAAAACAAAAGGAATCTGTCCTCCAATTCCGAATTGCCAATCATTTAATTAATCACTTAGTAATTTCAGCAAATGAATGCGACAAGTTGATCTCTCATTTCAAATTTACAGCATCTATGGATATTGGCGAAAGAAGAAAACCGCAAAATGGATCTATTTCCACAACAGTCAAAGGTCAGTATATTGGCTTACGACTTTCAACCTTACCATCTCACCCTCATGAGAGTTTAGTAATTCGTATACTTTCCGACCAAAATATGCTTCCAATCTATCACATCTCTTTATTTCCGAATATTTCTCGTAAATTAATCTCCTTGTTAAAGCATGCACACGGATTAATAATTCTGACCGGTCCAACTGATAACGTTACGTAAATATTAATAAAACAAGACATCAGTAATCGTAACTAAATCTTTTCCATACTTACATCTGTCTGGTCTTTGTGGAGGTTGGGGGATTAGTTCATAATCAATTTTCTTTATAAATCTGGAGATAAACATTTTTTTTTCTTCTTGAGTGAGAAAATGGAAAGTTTGATTAAAAGTGAATACCACATTTTTTATTTCTTCAATATCAACTTGTATAGGTTCCTTCTTCTCAGATAACTTTCGTTTTAATTCTTCGAACAGTTCTCTGGTTTCTAACATTCTTTGTTCAAATTCGCTATCACTAATTAAATCTGATGCCCATGCACGTTGATATTTTTCTCTTTTTTTCTCTAATGATTTTAATTGGTCTGTCAAATGTTTGGTCTCATCTGGTTCTTCCGTAATTTCTATTCCTTTTAAATCAATCTTTTTCATATAAATATAAAGTGCGTCCAAAAAACGTTTTTCTCCAATTTGTTTAATTTTTTTACCTTTCAAATAACAAGAACTACACTTATAAATTGTACTTTGATATTCAGTACCATCTTTCCGCTTACGTAAATATCTGTTAACTGCTAGCGGTTTTTTACATGTAGGACATGAAAGTTTACCTTGAAATAAATAGTTACCAGCCACTTCTCTCCTATGATGTTTAGAACGATCATTTAAAATTTCCTGTAATTTTTTATATTGAGATTTAGAAATTATTCCTTCGTGTGTATTTTCATATACCTTATCATTCCATCTTGTAGCACCATATATAGCTGGGTTTTTTAGAATTCTTAAAACACCCTTAACATGCCAAGTTCTATCGTCATTAGTTTTATTAAGATAATTCGCCAACTGTGTTGCTGACATACCGTTAAATGTTTTCTCGATCATATCATATACAACTTTTGATTTCTCATTTTTGATTAATTTTTCATCTTCCGTTAAATCAAAACCATATGGGATTGCTCCAACTCGCTCACCGTCAGAAACTTTTTGTTCTAAAGCTACTTTTATTCTTTCTGATAAATTTTCTGTTTCCCATTGTGCAAGTAATGCGACTAGGCCGATGAACATTCTCCCCATTGCATTGGATGTATCATAAAGTTCTGTCGCTGATTTAAATGAGCAATTATGCTTTTCTAACATTTCTAACATTTCATAAAGATCCTTAACTCTTCTTGTAAAACGATCAAGTCGATAAACTAAGATCATAGATATTCTTCTGTTTTTGACATCATCTAACAGTCTTTGCAATTCTGGTCTATTCATATCTTTAGCAGATATTCCTTCATCGATATAAAATTTAAAATCATTCCATCCTTGTGCTGCACAATAGGCGATCAATCTTTCTTTTTGAGCACCTATAGAATATCCTTCATTTGCTTGTTCTTGAGTAGAAACACGAATGTAAATTCCAACTGTCATTAATATTGTCTCCCTTCAAAAAAAGGAGAGCCGTCGCTCCCCAATTTAAATTCCTAGCTAGTAATTTAAAGATCGACTGTAAATCTAATTGCTTTACCTATGATTCTTGCTGGATTTTCTTTGTTTACAATAATAGGTTCATAAGCTGGATTTTCTGGCATTAACATAACGAGACCACCAAGTTTTTTTACTCTTTTTAAAGTTGCCTCAGTATCTCCATTTACTAACACCGCTGCTATTTCTCCGTTTTCTACATCGCTTTGTTGTCTAATCATTACTGAAGAACCATCTGGAATAGTAGGCTCCATTGAATCACCTTTTGCATCGAGGTAATAAATTTCTCCATATGGTAAATTTTCAGGTGATTCATATCTATATCCAGCAAAGTTTTCTTCTACATATATTGGATCTCCACAAGCAATTGTCCCTAAAATAGGAACTTTAACTAATTCTGTAGTAGTAGAGTATAGGTTATTAGGCTTGTCTTCCGTAAGATCAGAACGATAAATACCAAAATAATCAGCCATTAATTGTATCTTATCTATTCTTGGATATGTATTACCTTTCATCCAATTAGAAACGGTCGTTTCTGGTATGTTTAAATCTCTAGCCAAATCAGTTTGATTTTTCCCCATTCGATCTAAATATTTTTTAATATTCTTAGCCATAATTTGTTTTAAATTCTCTTTCTCGTCCATTTTTGCACCTCCTTTCTTCATTAATATTACCGTTTTTCGGTAGTGTTGTAAAGAGGTAAAATACTTTTTTTCGGTACTTTTTTTAATTTTAACGATTGACAATACCGTTTAAAGGTAGTATATTAAAAACATAGAAATAAGGAAAGGAGTTGAGAGCATGAACAGAGTATTTCAAATATCATTAGCAGCAGCTAGAGTGAATGCAGGTTTAAAACAGATGGAAGCAGCAAAAGAACTTGGTATTACTGAAAAAACTCTAGGTGGATACGAACGAGGTCAAACCGCTATTCCTGGTCATGTTTTACAAAAAGCAGCAAAACTTTATGATATACCTTCTGATTTGATTAGACTTCCTAATGTTAATGATGGAAAACATGATGATGAATTTTTTTTAAATAGTAGTACCGTTTAAAGGTAGTAAGGAGTGGTGAAGATGAAAGGAATAAAAATCAATCCACCAAACATAAGCGATGAAACTATGAAAGAAATGGTGAAATTCTTTATGGAAACTTCAATACCAAGAATCATTGCATATGAAAAAGAACAAAAAAAGAAATAAAAACAATAAACCCAATACAATCCAATGCGCTGTGAACCGAGCCCATGACGGTTAATGATGAGATTAATAGCTTAGTAGACGGTAGCAACGTCAGAAGATTGAAAGGAGAAACCAATGAGCCTACAAGAAGAAAATAAAAAATATTTAGATGAACAGAAAAAAATATCTGTCACATCAAAAATAGTGGGAGCGCTAGTAGAAAGCGAATCAAATGCTTTAGAAGCTATAGAAATATTGGAACGAGCCAAGCAAACATACTTAGAAAGAAGTTGGCACATCTCAGTAATAAAGAAAGCAGATTAATTTTGACAGGAGAAACAAAATGGATTTAACAGTAATTAATCATAACAATCAACGTGTTTTAACGACAGCATTATTAGCAGAAGCATACGGAGCAGATAAGCAACAAATAAGTAAAAACTTCACTAGAAATGCAAATAGATATAAAGAAGGTAAACACTACTTTGCTTTAACTGGTGAAGACAAAAGAAACTTTCTCAACCATGTACAAATTGACGATGGTTCAAAAAATGCAAATACACTTTATCTCTGGACAGAAAAAGGAGCATGGCTGCACGCTAAATCATTAAATACAGATGCTGCATGGGATGCTTACGAGAAACTTGTGGATGAATATTATTCAGTGGTCAAAGTGTTATCAGATAAAGAACAACTCATAGCATCTATAAAACTAACCATAGAACATGAAGAGAAATTCAACGAATACGATGGCAGGCTGTCCAAGCTAGAAGACAACGTAAGAATAGATTCATTTGAACAGAATGCCTTGCAGAAGCAGATTAAGAAGAGAGTGTACAAAGTATTCGAAACAGCCAATCCGAATGGACTGGACCTAAAGAAATTGTTCCCATGCATCCACAGAAACTTTAGAGATGCGTTTGGAGTACCGACCTATCGTGATTTACGCAAATTGGATTATGAAGAAGCCATTTCATGGGTGAAGACATGGAGACCATTAATATGATTGAACACATTGAATTGTTAGTTGCAGGTGTTCTTTTAAACAACATAGTTATATTAATACTTATATTTACAAAGGAAGATAAGGAGTGGTTTAAATGAAAATCAAACCAGCTGAATGGTTAAAGCTTAATTCAGAAGAAAAGCAAAATCTACTTAAGTCTAAGAAGGGAGTGAAATAATGGATTACTACTTAAAAGCAAGTCGATTAATCGGTGAAATACAACAATTAGCTGTATTGATTCATTTGCAGACGGAAATGGGTTGTGAAGTTAGATTTCACAGTCATGTTGAAGAATTTGAATTTTATTTTGCTCCAAATAAAGAAATGTTTGTAAAGCGTTATGGCGAATTACCACCAGAACAACTAATAGTAACAGAGTTTTATGTTGGATTAAATTGGAATGAAACAGGATTAAAACAGCAAAAAACTTTAAAGAAACTAATGAGAATCAAAAGGATGCTCGTTAATTCATTGAAAGAAAAAAATATTGATTATGGCAAATTGGATTACACGATTGAAACCATCGAATATAAGCAATATGTCATTTGATTGTGGAGGGTGAGGAGTAAATGGGGTTTGTAATATACCTATCAACAACAAAAATGACCAATGACAAGAAAGTAGTTGATAGTAACAGTTATGGTTACTGGCAAGGTAAACATTATACAGTCCAAGGTGAAGATTATCCTATTACAGATAAAGAAATAACAGAAGAAACGAAAGTGTATAAAAGCAAAGTAAGGGCAGAGAAATCGGCAGAAAATGCAAGTCTTAGATTTGGATATGTAGTGGATTGGAAAGTTGAAGAAAAATAACCGACAAAAGTCGGTACTCTTTTTAGCAAATGTGCGAAAAAAGACGAACGAAAGATGTTCTATTGAAAGGTGGTGATACATATGCGAGAGATTAAGTTTCGAGTTTGGGATAAGGATTACTCAAAAATGCACATTTGTGGAACGAATACTCATGATGCAATCAATTTTCTAGAAAATCAAGCTTGTTATTACAATCAACAAAATGGTTGTGGAAGCTTACCGAATGGAGAAGGTACTTATGACTTGATGCAATATACAGGCCTAAAAGACAAAAACGGTGTGGAGATTTATGAAGGGGATGTCGTAAAAGGTCATTGGTGGGCTTATGGTAAAGCACATAGGCATATCGGCAAAGTAACTTATGGGATGGCAGCTTTCAAAGTTGTTGGAGTAAAACAGTATTTAGGAAATTCAATCGAACTAGATCCAACTTTTGAAATAATCGGCAATATCTATCAAAATCCTGAACTATTAGAAAGGGGTGAATAAGCATGAGCCAAGAAGTAATCAACGCAATATTTGACGGTGATCTACATACAAGGCTTCAAAATGTAGAGTTCTCAACTAGTCCAAGAGAAGTAATCACAGTAGACGAAATGATAGAAGGGATTGAGTGAAATGAAAGCAGCAGAAATGAGAAAGAAATCTACAGATAATCGACATAAAGTAGCTGTGGCGAACTTAGAACAATTTATTAATAGAACAAATGAAATTATCAAAAGTAAAGCTAATGATGGCCATTTCAGTTACATCACACCAGTTCCTAGTGATCCTTTATGGAATGAGTATCAATGTACAGAATCTATAGCTAATTATTATCGAAATAGAGGGTTTAAGGTTAATATTAACAACTTTTTTCTAAATAAAACCATGTGTATTTCATGGTTGGAAGAAGGAGAGGAATTGGATGATTGAACATCCAGTTATCAGTCAAATTCGCTCTACTGGTTATCCAAATATGATTGCACAGCCGGAACACGCTGGAATTGATTTCTTCGGAAATGAAATTTTAGTAGGTGACGAGATTATTGAACATGACGGCAATGTCATTTTAGCTGACAGTTTAGAAGATTACTTGATTGAGGAATTAGGGTTTGAATTTAAAACAGCAGAATAGGAGGACAAGCTATGAAGCAAGGAAAGAACCCAACTAAAAAGCAAAAGATTCACATTAAAAGTTACGGATTAAATCCCGACAACTGGCTGATTTATAAGAATGCTGGTGATCAAGTTTCATTGGTTCATAGATTTACAGGAACGACAAGAAAAATCCCAAAATAAAAGCGATACGCTTGGCAGAGCATACCGCAATTGGTCAGCGACCAAACAAATAGTTAACACAATAATAGGACATATTGTGTTAAAAATCAAGGGGAGGTTATAAGGTGCCATTCTTTAATGCGGAAGATAAAACCATATATAGCCCAGTTAATCCAGAGTTAGAAGAACTTTATAACTTTTTAGAAAAGCATCAAAAACTAATGAGTGGTAGTGCTTTTTATGACCAACTCATTGCTATATATCAAAAATTAGATAAGAAATCTAGGGAGGAAAAATAATGAGCGAATTGTCTTTGCAATATAACCAACAGCAACAACCAGGAGTGTTAGCACAGTCCTCAAGCAGCCGAGAAATGGAGGAAGTAAAAGGTCAAATATTCATGGCTAAGCAGTTCCCTAGAAATGTGTTTGATGCAGAAAAACGGATTTTAGATAACTGCAAAAGACCAGCATTAGCAGAACAAGCAGTCTATAGCTACCCTCGTGGAGGAAATAAGATAGAAGGTCCATCTATTCGTCTAGCTGAGGTTTTAGCTCAAAACTGGGGCAATTTATCGTTTGGTGTAAAAGAACTCGAACAACGTAACGGTGAATCTGTAGCAATGGCTTATGCATGGGATTTAGAAACAAATGTAAGACAGGAAAAGATTTTCACTGTTCCTCATTCTAGAAAAGCAGGCGGGCAAATAAAGAAGTTAGATGATCCAAGAGATATTTACGAATTAGTTGCCAACCAAGGAGCAAGAAGAGTTCGTGCTTGCGTTTTAAGTATCATACCAGGTGACATTGTGGACAAGGCTGTTGAGGAATGCAATAGAACTCTTACTGGTCAAAATAAAAGTCCTTTAAAGGACAGAGTCGGAAATGCTCTTAAAGCATTCAAAGACAATCATCGTGTAACTCAACAAATGATTGAGGCTCGATTTGGCTATAACGTTGATTCCTTTTCTGAAAGAGATTATTTAGATTTAATCAAGATTTTCAACTCTTTAAAAGATGGAATGAGCAAAGTTGATGATTGGTTTTCAAAAGGACAAGAAATCAAAAAAGCAGAGAAAGAGAAAAGCAGCACATTAGCAGAGTCTTTCAAAGAAGAGAAGGGAGCTGACAAGGTAGATGGAAAAGAAGCTGCTCCAACTGAACAAGGAGAATTATCATTCGATTGAAGCTGATCGAGATTACATGTCAGTTTCCCAGTTTAAAAGCTTTGTAGAGTGTGAAGCTAAAGCATTTGCAAAACTAAGTGGTGAATATAAGCAACCTTCTTCAAATGCTTTGATTGTCGGTTCTTATGTACATGCTGCCTTTGAAAGCGGAGAAGCCTTTAAAGAGTTTGTAGAACAAAATAATGGGGCCATTTTTAAGTCGCGTGGTGGCATGTATTCAGACTTTGAAACAGCTAATTCTATGATATATGCAGTAAAACAGGATCCATTTGCTATGTTTGCAATGGAGGGTGAGAAAGAAGTGATTTTCACAGGGGAACTATACGGTTCTCCTTGGAAAATCAAAGTGGATTCCATTAATCATAATCGAAATACTTTCTCGGATTTAAAGACTACACAGGACCTTCATAAAAGGTACTGGAGCGATAAATACGAAGGGTGGGTATCATTTGTTGAAGCGTGGGATTATGTTCTTCAAATGGCTATTTACCGCAAGATTATTGAGCAAAACACAGGTTCTTTATATAACCCATACATCGTGGCTGTTACAAAGGAGAATCCACCTAACAAAGCTGTTTTACATTTCGATGAATCAAGATTCTCATTTGAGTATGAATATACAGAAATGAAGATGGAGCGATTTGTACAGGTAAAGAAAGGTAAGGAAAAACCTATTGGTTGTGGAAAATGTGATTATTGTAGGTCAGTAAAAAAGCTATCAGACACCATGGAAATAGGATCGCTGCTTTATGTATGACCAAGATGTTCCTACTCATGTTGTCTTGCCAGAGTGGATTTGGAAGGAAGCAAAAGATACGGAACATCTTAAACAACTTATTTTGCAGTATATACAAAAGTGCTATCCAGGATATCGAGTTAAGAAAGTATCAAATGGAATGGCGATTTGTTATAGGAAGTAGGTGAGACAATGCCCGAAACCTTTTATTTTCCGGTACACATGGGACTCCTTTCACCTCAGCATAAAGAAAATATAGGTAACGCCTTATGGGAGTTTCTCTGGATGATCGCTAAGACCACAAAAGAAGTTAAGAGTGATGATGGAGAGACTTGGGGCATTGTTCTTGGTGGAAAACCTATTAAGTTATCTGAAATAGCTGAGGATTTAGGCAGTAGTGAACGGACTATTCAAAGAAATATCGGAAGACTCAAAGACTATGGCTATATTCACTCAGTAAAAGCACCTTACGGAGATATTTTTAAAGTGAAAAATTCTAAGAAGTTTTATAAAAAGAGACATGACAAATCTGTCGTGTCTGACCAAAAGAGAGACGACAAATCTGGCATGTCTCTAAAGGAGAGACACGACAAAAGTGGCATGTCTGAACCGAGAGACACGACAGATTTGGTAGAGAGAGACGACAAAAGTGTCGTGTCTAATAAGATAAAGAAAGATATAAAAGTTATTGATATAAAACAACAACAAGATATAAAAGAGAACGAGGTTGATGTTATGGAAAATAATCCAGTTTTAGAATATGAAAAAATCTTTGGCTTTCCTTCACAAATTTTAATTCAAGAATTTAATTTTTGGATAGATAGTGAGGAATCATTTTTCCAAGAACCAGAAGCCATAATTTGCGAAGTGATTAAACAGGCTGGAAAACAAGCTCCTAGAAATCCGAGTAGTTATGTAAAAGCCATTATTAAAAAATATCATGACATGCAGCTATTCACTTTAGAAGCAGTCCAAGAGTATAACCGGAAGTTTGAAGAAAAACGAAATGGCGGTGATCTAGGTGGCAACAGATATAAAACAGATTCTGCAGCAACTTCAAGCACGAGCCAAACCAATACAAACGGAACTCCCGTTGGGCGTGTCAGAAGAAAACAAGTATAAATGCTCTATTTGCAAAGATAAACGAATTGTCATTTATCGGGTCCATAAGGATACGGAATGGAAGGAAGATTATATCAAGGTGAATGGAAATGTTGAAAGCCGATTGGTACCTGATGAAATGGTGTTAGAAGATGATTTTTTAGCTGGCAAGGTATGTGGACCTGATGAAGCTTGGCAATGGCGAGATACTTACTCGAAAAAATGCAACTGTGTTCAATCTGTTAAGACAAATAGAATCCTTAAGTCGAGTGAGATAACAGAAGCATTTAAAAGTAAGGGATTCAAGACTTTCATTACTGAAGGCAAACCGCAAGTAATAAAAGATGCATTTGATTGTGCAGTTGAATATTACCAATCGTTCCGAGATATACGATTTACAGAGCGTAACAGTATGGCTCTATTAGGGAATCCAGGTTCAGGCAAAACACATCTACTAACTGCCTTGTGTAACAACTTAATGTCCAAAAGGCAAATACCAGTATTGTACTTTCCTTATGTCGAAGGTTTCACGGATTTGAAGGACGATTTTAACAAGTTACAAGCTAAATTAGATCGGATGAAGAAAATCGAAGTTCTGTTCATAGATGATTTGTTTAAGCCTTTTATGGTTCAGACAAAACAAGGAAAGATCAAAAAGCCACGAGCAACAGAGTGGCAAGTAGAAATGACTTATGAAGTTATCAATTACCGATACAACAATATGTTGCCTTTCCTTATCTCTTCTGAATTGAATACAAGTGAGTTAAGAGAAATTGATCCAGCTCTTGCGGACAGAATCATTGAAAGATGCAGCGACTTTACAGTGAATATCACAGGTATAGAAAAAGACTTGAATCATAGATTGCGAGGAATTGAGAATGTGTAATCTATGCAACGGAAAGAGAGTTATTAATGAGTTTGAAGTGTATGGCATACGTTATAAACCTTGTCCTAAATGCCCGCCTATAACAGAAAAAGAGTTTCATACTGATTTAGATGCACTCAAAGAGCGAATCAAAGCATTTAAGAAGGAAATGAGCGCAGTTGGCAGCTAAGAAGGAACGAACATCACCGCATAACTATAAGCCGGACGGAAGGGCAAGAAGTGACAGAAAAATAACAGTTCTCGAAGATTGTAACTTTGAGTTTTATGAAAGTGACTTAAAAGAGATTTCTAAACAATTTAGAGATTACCGAGATATAGAACGAATCGCCAAAATGATGAATCGTGACCCTGATGAAATCATGCTGGCAGTCATTCATCTAGCGAAATGTAAGAAATTAAAACAAGTGAATAGGAGGAAGAGAAAATGAAGTGCTGTTATCCAAATTGCAATCAAGATGCAAGCAGTACTTGGGCGCTCGTTCCATTGTGTGTCCATCATCATAAATCCATCGAAGAAGAAACGGACAAGTATTACAACCAAGATCGAAGTAAAAGAATTCCTTACGGATTAAGAGAAAATTATTTGAAAATTGCCAGCCAAATACCATTTAGAGCAAAGGAGATTGACTTATGAGATTTGTTGGGATTGACCCAAGTACTAAAACAGGATTTGTCGCTTTGGATGAAAAGTTAAATGTCTTAGTACAAAAAGAATTAACAGGTATTGGTGATAAGGACCCGAAACGTATGGCGACAATGATCGATGATGTTATGAGACATATGCAGCCAGATGATGTTGTGGTGATTGAAGGCTTTGGCTATAGCACAACACAAGGAATACAACTAGGCGGAATCGGATGGGGAATA
This sequence comes from Niallia sp. M35, assembly GCF_050971705.1. NCBI lineage: Bacteria > Bacillati > Bacillota > Bacilli > Caryophanales > Bacillaceae > Niallia > Niallia sp. M35. The sequence goes on along the minus strand of NZ_JBPCEP010000013.1, from coordinate 22,457 downwards.
AGAATGGCATTGCTTAGAAGACGAATCAATTACATTGAGGTAGCTCCTAGCGCCGTTAAAAAATTTGCAACAGGCAAAGGGAATGCAACTAAAAACGATATGATTCAACCATTATTCGATTTATGGGGATATAGCAATAAAAGTGACAATATAAGGGATGCTTTTGTAATGGCCCATATAGCTAGAAGTATTCATCTTTTCAAGAATGCTTCTGAATTAGAAATGAATATGATTCTACATCCATACCAAACAGAAGTATTAGTAAACATTCTTCAGCCAAAGCAAAAACCGAAAAAGAAAAGAAAGAAGAAGCAGGTTGCAAAATGACATTAGAACAAGAAAAAGACGATTTAAAGGCAAAACTTATTAATCTAGGATATTTCAAAACTCCTGATGGAAGGCAGCTGTACGAACTTACATATGAGGAGCTTGAAAATATATATAACCAATTAAAAGGAGCGAACCACTCATGCAACTAACCGTTAAAGCACATTTTAATAAACAAACAAAGGACAGTAAAAAGGAATTAATCCAGTTTTATGTAAAAGGCGATGATGAAAAGAAGCCAGAAATCAATCATTTAACAAGGGAAGTTGTTGAGCTAGAGATTGAGGGTGTTGAACAAAAGCTAACATGTGAGTTCAGCAAGAGTGCTAAGGACAGCAAGAAAACAGTCCTAGACTTCATCGTTAAGGGTGACACATCATCTGATCAATCTTTTAACTTTTATAAAATGGCCGGTTCTGATGTCACATTAAACATTGTTGAATCACAAATGAGCATAGAAGAATTTTATGGTGAGGATGACCACGAAGGCATTGAGTATTCAGTCGATAAAGAAGGCAACGTGAATGTGCCAAGTGACCAAATCTCTATGGATGAACTTAATGAGGACGAAAAAGAATTAGATTAATAGCTTCACTCTCCTTCCTTCGGGAGGGAGAGTGATATGTAAGTTATTTAAATAGTTCATAGAAACCCATTTGCATTGGATAGATCCAGATATAACCTCCAAGAATTAAAATAATTGGTCCGAGAAAGAAATTAAAAATTTTATTTGGAAGCCATCTGAATAGTAATGAATACAAAATTGCTATTACAAGAAAAGTTACAAATAAGATCAGCAATGGTCCAATAAACATCATTGAATTTAAAGGAATATTATCGAACAAAATTAAACACCTCCATTTGACATGGTTATATTTTACTAATTATTTAGTTATAAAGAAACAATATTTTAGGAGGAATCAAAATGAGCATAACAAGTTTACTAGATATGACAGTATGCTTGATGTGCAATGGACATGGGACTATTTATAAAGATAAAACTTGCCCGCGTTGTAAAGGAGTGGGCGAGCATCCATTAAAGGTTAGGAGGAAGAAAAATAATGAAAGATTTAACAATACAAATAAAAAAATGGGCTGTTGATAGAAATTTACACACTGCTGATCCAAATAAGCAAATGCTAAAACTGATTGAAGAAGTTGGAGAACTTGCGCAAGGCATGGCGAAAAATAATAGTAAACAAATTGAAGACTCCATTGGTGATGTGTATGTAGTATTAGTTATTTTGTCTGAACAACTTGGCTTGGACATTGAGGAATGTGTTGAATTGGCATATCAAGAAATTAAAGACCGTAAAGGAAAGATGATTAATGGAGTATTCGTGAAAGAAGATGATTTGAAATAATAACATTTTTCTCCGGTTTTTAGGTTGGTCATGTATCTATATTTTTGATTATGTATTTGGGATTCAGATGTTAGGGGAAGATGCAGGTGCTAGTAGAGAAAAAGTCATTTGGATTAATTCAGTTGCTGCAAAACATGGTGAGTTTCAAGAAACACTGTTTTAGTTTAGCTTAAAAACCTAGAGTGAAATATTATTTAATAGTACAATATTCATAACAGTTGTTATAATCAGTAGATAGAAATTACCGTGTTACCTAGTAAAGTAAGAATACCTTTAGTAGAAGTACCGAAAGATTTAAAGGAATAAAGGGGAAGAAACGTTGAAAAATGATAATTTTGTGTTTTTATTAGGAATTGGTTTTGTTGGTGCTGCAATGTGCGGATTAATTTTTAGTATAGATTCAAGTATAATCCTTGGATTAACTATATTTGGTTTCTGTTTAGCATTATCTGATTATTTTACGATACCCCTTAGAGAAGGTGAAGAGACCTCATTTGATCAGCTAAACAAAACTAAGATTGTGTTTAAAGTTATTCAATATGCTTTTGTAGTTGGTTCAATACCACTAGCGATTGGATTACCGTTATTAATTAATGATCTTTTTGCTAATCCTGAAGAAGCTTATTCCCAGTTTTCGAATTATATAGCAATCTTTAGCATTGGACTTTCTCTGATGATGAGAAAAAAATATCGATAGTAGATTGAATCGATCTTTTTTGAATGACAATAAATAAAGTAAATACAATTTTTTGTTCATTGATTATTTTTATGGGGGGAAGTCGTCTTGAAACAAATGTCTTTTGTGCTTCCTGAGATAGATAGAAAATTAACGCAGCAGGCTGTGGAAGGCGAACTAGAGAAATACCGATTATTCAAGTATCTAGAATTTGAAGAAAGAGAAGCGAGTATTACTGCAAGTTCAGAACCTAGATACCATGGACCAACAAATCAGACAAGTGACCAGACTTCCAATATTGCTACATACAACGTAGATCAACAAACTTATAGACAAAACTTCATCAATCGAGTAGAAAGAGCTGTAGCAAGGTTGCCTAAAATGGAGAGATTCTTGATTGAAGAAAGGTACATGACCAATGAATCTGAATATATAACGGATTACAATGTATATTGCTTTAAATTTCAGCCACCAATAAGCGCTGTAACATATGGTAAGATTCGATGGAAGGCATTTTATAGACTAGCATTAAATATGAATATAGCTGTATTAAAAGATTAAAAGATTAAAAGATTAAAAGCCTTGGATTATTTCCAGGGCTTTCTTTTGTTACTATAACCTTTCTTAAATACTTTGTTGTATTTTGGATTTAATGCTCTTACCATTAGTTTTTCAACGTCATCCACGTTTTTATTATATTTAAACACATTATCGAAATTTTTAGCAGCAGTTATTAAAATGGTGGATATCTCATGATGAAATTCTTTAGAATTGGAACTTCTTCCACGTATGTGTTCAAGAATTCTTTCGAGTAGAACTGTAGACCAACCAATATATAGTAACTCACCATCACTATTGTAGAATCTATATATATCTCTATCCGGAAGACCTGTTCTCCAACCTTTTTTACCAACATCACTAGATTTAATCATTGCATCTGTAACTAGCCATCCATACATTTAAATCATCCATTCATTATTTAATAAAAAAATCATATCAAATAATTAACAAAAAGTTATCTAATTTGTTTAAAAATGGTTTAAGAAATTAAGTTTTATCCGTGGTAAATTTATATTATCAAGAAAATATTCAAAAAAGAACGTTCCTAGACTAATAGGAGCGTTTTTCTGTTTTAATGAACAAATACTCTAGCAATTTATTAAAATCAAAATTTAGGTTATTTCTGTAAGTCTGAACACTATTATAGGATGTGGTGATTATGAAACTAAAAGATCATCTACGAACTGACAACTTAGAAAAGATAAATAAGATTAGGAAAGAGAAATTATCTAAGCATGATTTACGTGAATTGATGGGGACTAACAGGGATACTTATAAAAGGCATAATGGGGCCATTAGGAGGAAATAAAATTAAAAATATTTTCCATAACTCTTGTATTTTGGTACTAGATATGGTACTATATAAATATAGGAGGTGAGACATGGCTAAGATAGATAAAATCATCTTAAAGATGAAAAATCAACCAAAGGGAATTACATTTAATGAAGTCAAAAAAGTCCTTGAACATCTTGGATACATAGTAGTGAGAATTCGCGGTTCTCATCATCAATTCCGAAATGAACAAGGACTTGTGACAACAGTCAAGCGTGAAAATCCAGTAGCCGTTGAAGCCGTAAAGGATGCGCTTGAAAGGTTGGGAGAGTAATCTCCCTTCTTTTTCCCTAATATCTTAAGCCATATACACATGGAAAGTCAAAAAGATTTATCTTATTATCTATCCTTACCATATACCTTTCAAGTACGTAGAATTGAGGAAGATAACGAGGTTCGTTACTGGGCTAATGTAAAAGAGCTAGATGGATGTCACACGCCAGCTAATAGCTATGAAGAAGCTCTAAACGAATTACAAGTAGTGCTAGAAATGTATATTGAAACTAAATTGGAACATGGTGACCCGATTCCTGAACCAGTTGACCAAGAATATAGTGGGAAGTTTAATGTACGTGTTCCTAAAACATTGCATAAGCACCTAGCGAAAATGGCAGAAGAAGAAGGTATTTCATTGAATCAGTACGTACTTTATAAGCTAAGTAAATAATTCGCGGATTTTGTCGAACGATAGTATTTGTCCATTTATTTCCTTTCTCTGATAATTAGGAGGAAGGAGGTGGAATAATTGAACAAAAAAATAAGTTCAATGCAACTTGCAGAAAATCTAGCTGTAGAAGTTGCAAGAAATAGAATGAGAATAATCGCTATCAATGAATTGTTGATCGAAAAAGGGATATATACAAAAGAAGAAGCCAATGATAAATTTACAACTATACTTGATGAAAGAACCGAAGAAATCATTAGAGAAATCTTAGGTGATCTGGAAAATGATGAAACTGAATAAAATAAAAAGCATCCTTTCGAGGGTGCTTTTTATATGTAAAAAAAGACCCATCAAAGGGTCAAATAGTTTTCTTCATTCCACAGCGGCGGCATTCACGTAGGAAAACATAATCTTTAACAGAACTCTTAAATTGAGCATTACCGCAGTTGTCACAGATTCCAGCTCGTTTATCTGGGTGATCTTTGTAATCATAAATGATTGATGTATCGTAACCATTGTATTTTTCTTCTGACATAGTTATTCACCTAGAATCTATAATTTAGTTTAACAGAAAATAATTATACAACGATTTTAAGGAATAGATATAGCGTTTTTTGTCGTTATTTGGTGAACGATAGGGAATTGTGTTTAATCACTCTTAAGTACATAATATATTGAGTCGAAAGGGTGATACAAATGCAAAAATATAATGATAGAATGTTGTTCGCAATTATAACTACATTATTTTTGGGGGATATGTTGTTTTTAGGCTATATACTTCACGAATTATACAATTGGGATACCACTATAATAGCGGGGGTTATTGGTTTTGTTGGAGCTGTGCTTGGTGGGGCTATAACGTATTATGGGGTAAATAAAACATTAAGACATAGAAATATTGAATTATTCTTAGAAACCGCAACTGAAAAATTACTATTAGTTGATGAATTGATTCAAAATTTTAAAGCGAATAGGGATAATGCCTTTTTCTATGAACATTCGAAAGGCTTCATGGATCATGATGAAAGAAATGCTAGAATAAAAGAATTACTTGAAGAATTTCAAGGATCACTAATATCAAGGAATCCAGATATATATAAGAGTATGGATTACGATGAAGTACAAATAATAATGTTTCATCAAAAATCAATTGCAGCTTTAATAACAAAACAAAAGTTTGGAGACAAAGAAAGCGCAATAGCAATAGATAACATAAAACAAGTATGCAATGAGTTTAATATTGCAAAGGAAAAATTGCAGAAGAAGTACTATAGGTATAAAAAAGAAACCGAAGACATCATATAAGATGTCTTTTTATTTTGGAGAAAGAAAGTATAAAAATATTTCCTTAAAATCAAAAATAATCCATTAATTATATTGACTTGAGTCAATATATATAGTATAATTAAAGTATAGAAAGGGGGGAGGGAAATGGAAGTAGAGAGAATAATCGCTTTAACTGCAGTGATAAACTTGATAATCTCACTAATCAACTTGCAGATAGCTTTTAAAAACAGGAAAGACAAAAAAGACACTACTCCAAAAGAGTAGCGCCCGAAGTAAAATTTAAAAAAGGAAGGTTAAGGCTGGTACCCTTAGCCTTCTGATTCAAATATAAACTATTTAAAAGCATTATTCAATCTTGATATATACATTTTGATACCATAAGGAGGAAATAATAATGACTACATTAATTATGGGTTTATCTGTATTGACATTAATAATTATTGGTGTAACTCTTGTAGTAATGGTTAAAAGCAAAAAGTAAAGGCAGGTGAAAACAATGCCAGAGTATTCCTTTTCAGATAAGGAAGAACTAACTAGCTTTATACAAAAAGAAATCATTAATACTACAGAAGCATTAGAGATTCTTCAGTGCAGCAGACAGAACTTAAATAACTTAGTGCAGCGAGAAGTATTAAAACCAATTAAGGATTTACCAAGAGATAGGTTGTTCTTCCGTAGTGACATTGTAGAAAGAAAAGAATATATGGATAAGAAACGTGAGGCATCATCTTAATGGATGATGCTTTTTATTTTGGGGAAAGAAGGAGGTACTACATTGATAGAAATTGATTGGATTTATAAAGAAACAAATATCAGAGAAAGTGAAGTTAGTGTTGCCTGTTCTTTACGGGAAAGCTCAGGAGGGAATAAAAACTATTTTACTACGCTCCTTACTAATTCCATTTTACGTTTAATTAAACCAACTGAAAAAGGTGTTAACCAAATAAATAAATATAACTTTTTGTTGTTTAATTCTAACAAGAAACTTAAATCGCTTGATAACCTGTTAAAAGAATTTAAATTAAAGATAAGTGAGTTATCAGTTGAAGAGAAAGTATTCACTTTAGAAAAGATATTCGGCATGGACAATATAAAGTTGTGGTGTGTTCTTTTAGAAAAGGGTGATAGATATGAAAAACAAAATACAAGAAGCAGCTAAACAAAAGGTTGTGGAGTTATTAAATGATTATGATGTATCTTATATTGATTATGACGCAAAAGATAATGACTACACAGTAAGACTTGAAGCTAAGCAAACAAAAGATGATAAGAGATTAAAAGGAATTACTATTGAATTGCCTAGAGAAGATAAACAACCATTACTCCAAATAACCTTGGGTGAAGAGAATGGAGTACCAAAAGTATTCTACAAAGGTGAAGAGATTAAACTCAAACGAGAGATATCATTTCATTGGGAATCAACTACTGACTATAATGTTGGTGGACTAACATATGTAATTGAAAATACTGAACCTAATCTTGTTGTGAACAGAATAGAACGAAGAGTGAAGGGTCATGCATGTGACTGAATATAGAGAGTAGGTGAACAAATGAATAGCCGCCAATTCTATGACAAATATAAACGAGATCCCGAGTCGCGTAGATTCTATAAGTCTGCTGCATGGTCGAAGGCTAGGAAATTAGCTTTAGAACGTGACAACTATCTGTGTGTTTATCATCTGAAACGTGAGCAGATTGTTCCTGCTGATATGGTTCATCACATAAAAGAATTACGTGACTATCCTGAGCTAGCATTAACATTAGATAACCTAGTCTCACTATGTAATGTATGCCATGAAGCAGAGCATCCTGATCGTAGAATTAAGACAAAGAAAAAAAAGCGAAGCAGCATTAAAATTATTAAGGATAAAGCGAATGAGGAAATCATATAGCCCCCCCTGCCCTTTAAACCATTTTTAGAGGCTCCAGGGACCGAGGTGGGCCCATCCTGTGTACCGCGATTAAATTTTTTCATGAAAGGGGGGTAACCATTGGCCGTACCTACTGCAAAAAAACTTAGAGATTACTTAGGAGATGAATATAAAGAATCTGATGAGGAATTAATTCAACTATATTTAGAGACACACCAATTCTACAGAAGATTAAAGACAGAAATAAAAAAACATGATCTTATGTATGAATACACCAATAAAGCAGGGGCTACTAACCTAGTGAAAAATCCCCTTTCCATAGAACTAACTAAAACGGTACAAACCTTAAATAATTTATTAAAGTCTATGGGACTTACGCCATCTCAAAGAAAAAAACTAAAAGACGGTACTGGAACTGGTGAAGATGACGACGATTTCGACGACTTCTAAACCATCTGAAGTAGCAAAATGGTACAAAAATTGGCGTAATGAACAGGTGAAGCACTTTTTTATATTAGAGAAACCTTCAGCTATTTTAAGAACAACGTGGTATGCCGAACAAGTTGTAAAAGGAAAGATAAAGGCAAGTAAGAAAAATATAAAAGCATGCCAACGACATCTTAATGATTTAAAAAGACAGGGAACAGAAGATTTTCCTTGGGTATTCGATGAGGAAAAAGCACATAGACCAATAAGATATATTGAAAAATTCTGCCGTCCATCTAAAGGGGATTATAAAAGTTTAGTTCTTCAATCTTGGCAACATTTTGTCATAGGTTCTTTGTATGGATGGGTTCATAAAGATACAGGACATAGGCGCTTTCGTGAGGGCCTTATTTTTATTGGTCGTAAAAACGGAAAGACTACTATGATTTCTGGTTTAGCCAATTACGCTGTCTCCAAAGATAATGAACCAGGAGCTCGTGTTTATGTATTAGCGAACACTAAACAACAAGCAGGAGAATTGTTTGATGAAAGTCGAGCAATGGTTCAGAAATCGCCAGTACTTAGGAAACGTCTACGTGAAAACCAAAAAGGAATTTTCTATGATAAGACTCAATCAAGAATCGAACCGCGTGCATCCGACAGTAAAAAGTTAGATGGATTAAATACACATCTTGGTATTTTTGATGAAATTCATGAGTTTAAGAACTTTAAATTAATTAATGTTATTAAAAAGTCTCGTGCTGCACGTAAGCAACCAATGATTCTTTATATCACCACAGCTGGTTATCAGTTAGAAGGTCCGCTAGTTCAAAATTATGAGATTGCTACAGATGTTCTTGACGGTGTAATTGACCAGGATAGAAAATTCTATTTCATGGCTGAGTTAGACAGTGTGGAAGAAGTAGAATCACCCGAAATGTGGATTAAAGCTAATCCTAATATGGGTGTTTCTCTTGATTTACCAACCTTAATTGATGACTGGAATAATGATAAGGTTATTCCTTCCGAGAAGAACGACTGGATTACAAAACAGTTTAATATTTTTGTAGATAATGATGAAATGTCATTTGTAGGAATTGAGATTTTAAAACGTAATGACAAAATGATAGAACTTAGTGATCTTATTGGCCAAGAAGCCATAGGTGGATATGATTTATCATCTGTGGAGGACTTTACAAGCGCTTGTTTAGAGTTCCCATTGTCTGATGGAAGTGTATATAGCTTATCTCATAGTTGGGTACCACAAGCTAAAGTGGATAAGGATAACGAGAGCATTAACTTTAAAGAATTTGAGGAAAAGGGATGGTTAACCATTATCCCTGGTGAATATGTTAAACATGAATATGTTTACGATTGGTTTATAGAAAAATCAAAAGACTATTTCATAAAGAAAATAACTTATGATCCTGCTAATGCTTATCGTTTAAATGAAGACCTAAAAACTTATGGGTTTGACACAATACCTGTTAGACAAGGACATTTCACATTGAGTCCTGCTTTAAAAGATGTACGTCAGTTACTTCTTGATGGAAAAGTAATTAGTAATAAAAACCGTTTATTTCGTTGGTATATGAACAACGTAAAGTTAATTGAAGATAGAAATGGGAATTTTCTACCTTCAAAACAAAGTAAATATCGTAAAATTGACGGCTTTGCAGCGTTTTTAAACTCACATACAGAAGTGATGAAGATGTTATCTACTGTTCAAGGTGATGGTAATATCGAATTTGTATCTGTAAATGACTTATTCAACTAATTGAAAGGTGGTGAGAATTTGCAATGGTATAACAGAATCAAGCTTTCAGTAAAAGCAGCTGTGACAACATGGAAAGGTACAGGATATGACTTTTCTAAATGGTTTGGTCGTAAGTTTTGGGGAATTGATAACGGAAAAATAGCAACAAATGAGACTATTTTTAGTGTGATTAGTCGGCTAGCTAATACAGTATCTTCTCTTCCCATAAAATTGTATCAAAATTATGATTCTAAAATGAACCAAGCAGCAGATGTCGTAATTAACAATCCCAATCCTAACATGACGAGTTTTGAAGCAATTAACAAAATAGAAGTCTCCAGGAATGAAACAGGAAATGGCTACGCTCTTATTATGCGAGATATTAGAATGCAACCAGAACAGTTAATTCCTATAGATTCTAGTTATGTAACGCCGTTTATAAATACGGATGACGGTGAATTGTGGTACCAAGTACTTGGTGATAACGGAACACATTACTTCCACAATATGAATATGTTCCATGTTAAGCATATTACAGGGGCTAGCAGATGGGCTGGTATTAGTCCGTTAGATGTACTAAAAAATACTTTAGAATATGATAAGTCGGTACAAGAATTTTCCCTTTCGGAAATGCGGAAGAAAGATAGTTTTATCCTGGAGTATGGAGCCAATGTTGATAATGATAAAAGACAGCGAATTATTGATGATTTTAAGCGATTTTATCAAGAAAATGGCGGTATTCTTTTTCAAGAACCGGGTGTAAATGTAAAAGATATTGACCGTAAATACTTTGCTTCCGATACACTGGCTTCTGAGAAGATTACAAGATCGAGAGTAGCAAATGTATTTAACGTTCCTGTTAGCTTCCTTAACGATAGTGAAGGCATGGGTTTTGCGAGCAATGAACAACTAATGATTCAATTTGTTCAGATGACATTAACACCTATAGTTAGACAATATGAGCAAGAATTGAATAGGAAATTGCTTGTACCAGCTGATAGAAAGGCTGGTTTTTATTTTAAATTCAACCTAGGAGGGCTTCTAAGAGGTGATACTGCTGCTAGAACCCAGTTCTATCAAATGATGATTAGAAGTTCTGGAATGAAGCCTGATGAGGTAAGACAGCTAGAAGATTTACCACCTGTTGGTGGAAAGGCTTCTGAATTGTGGATATCAGGAGATATGTATCCATTAGAAATGGATCCAGCATTACGTAAAGGAGGTGAAAAAGGTGGGCAAACACAAACAAACGAATAAGTTTTTCAATATGAAAGCATCAACTGATGGAAAATCGGCTGATGTTTTTATTTATGGAGAGATTACAAAGTATGCTTGGGAAGAATATGGAGAAGTTTCATCCATTTCTTTTAAGAATGAACTAGATCAACTAGGAGAAGGGATTGAAACTATAAATCTTTATATAAATTCTCCTGGTGGAAGTGTATTTGAAGCAATGGCTATTATAGCCATGTTACATCGCCATTCAGCGAGAATAATTTCACATATTGATGGCGTAGCGGCTTCATGTGCATCAGTAATTCCGATGATTTCAGACAAAGTTATTATGCCAGCCAATTCATTAATGATGATTCATCATGCTATGACAGGAGCTTGGGGAAATGCTGAACAATTAAGAAAGGCTGCTGATGATGTTGAACGGATTAGCCAATCGATGTGTCAATATTATTTAGATAAAGCAGGGGATAAGTTAGATAGCGAGACATTAAACGAAATGCTTAAAGAGGATACTTGGTTAACTGCAGAGCAAGCATTTGAACTTGGATTATGCGACGAAATCATTACTGCAAATAATGCGGTAGCATATGCATTTGATGAAAAATGGGCTAAACAGTACAAAAACATACCAAAACAGCTTACTTCAGAGCGAAATGAGGTCATTTCAGCAGAAGAAATGGCATTAAGACAACAAATAGCCAAGGATTCTAAGACGAATTCTGCATACTTAAAAACTATTTTAGGAGGAATTATCTAATGAAAAAAGATAACTTATTAAAAATTAATCTTCAATTCTTCGGTGGTACTGGAAGTACTTTATTCGAATTAAAACAAAACATGGCTACTATTGGTCAACAATTACAGAAAGTAGAAGGAGAACTAGCTACAAAAGCTATTGATACCACTGCAACAATGGAAGATATTAAAGCATTACAAACTTCTAAAGCGGATTTGCAAATGCGTTTTAATGTTATTAAAGAACAACATGATCAAATGGAAGCTGAACAAAAGGCTAAATTTGAAAGTAATCAAGGGTTACAAGGTATTCCGGATCCAAAGCAAAAAGTTATGGAAGCAAAGGCTGAATTAATTCGTGCGACAATCCGCCAACAACCTGTATCAACAGATGTTCGTCAGGCGTTAGGGGATAATACTAATCCAACAACAGGTGGAGAAAAGTTTTTACCAAAGACAGTGTCAACAGAGATTATTACAGAACCGTTAGTTAAGAATCCACTTCGTGAGGTATCGACTGTAACTAATATTACAAATTTAGAAATTCCAAAATTAAACTACACTCTTGATGATGATGACTTCATCGCTGATACTGCAACAGCTAAAGAATTAGAACTTGAAGGCGATGTGGTAACATTCACCCGTCATAAATTCAAAGTGTTTGCTGGTATCTCTGAAACAGTGTTGAATGGTTCGGCTGCTAACTTGGTGTCTCATGCAGAGAACGCTCTTCGTTCTGGTTTAGCTGCGAAAGAAAAGAAAGTATCGTTTGCAACTACTCCTAAAACTGGAGAAGAGCATATGTCTTTTTATTCAACCCAAAATGGAATCACTAAGGTCCAAGGCGAGAATCTGTATAAAGCAATTAAAAAAGCAATTGCTGACTTACATGAAGATTACCGTGAAAATGCAAAAATCATTATGCGTTATCAAGATTACTCGGATATTATCGAGACTCTTGCAAATGGTAATGCAACACTTTACAGCGCTCAACCTGAACAAATTCTAGGGAAACCTGTTATCTTTTGTGACTCAGCAGTAAGTCCAATCATTGGTGATTTCACTTACTCGCATTATAACTATGATTTAAATGTTCTTTATGACCGTGATAAAGATGTAAAAACAGGTATTGAACAATTTGTATTAACAGCTTGGATCGATCACAGAATCAAACTTAAGTCTGCGTTCCGCATTGCTGAATTAGCAACTACACCCTGATGCACCCCAAGGGTTAGCCGCAAGTAATGTAACAGATACTACTGTAACAATTACTTGGGATGCTGTTACCTATGAACTTGGGGGAATTAAAGAATATGAGATTTATAGAGATGGAGTAAGTGCTGGCACAAGAGTTGGTACTAGTTTTGCTGATAATGGATTAACTCCATCCACTACGTATAAATATCAGGTTAAAGCAATAACAAACAATGGCTTGAGTGCACCTTTAAGCACTGAACTATCTGTCACTACTGAAGAAACAGAAATTGAAGGTGCGTAAATATGCTTACTCTAGAAAATTTTCCTGAATTAAAGACCGCATTAAGAATTGATGGGAGTGAGGATGATAGTGTCCTCACTCTTCTTTTAAGTGCAGCAAAAGGATACTTAGAAGGAGCTGGAGTACCCGAAGCAAAAATAACTGAGGAAACATTAGCTTTATATAAACAAGCTCTTATCATCTACTTAGAAATGGATTATGAGTATGATGAAAAGAAAATTCCAAGGCTAGAGAGAGCTTTTAATCGGATACTTTTGCAACTTAAAGCTGGTGTTTATTATGAGTAAAAGAAAATATAACACCAGAGTTACTTTCTATGAATACGCAGGAAATGATGGACCTGATCCAGGTGAGAAAGTTAAAAGAGTTCTTTACGAATGTTGGGCAGATATCGAAGGAGTATGGGCAAAAGATTTAGAGTTAGCTAAAGCAACAGGAACTTTGAATGATCTTACTATCAAAATTAGAGATCCTAGAGGTTCTTACCAACCAACAAATAAACATTATGTATCTATTAATGCATCAATTTATAAAGACACACACTTTAATATTAAAAATGTTGCTCCTGATTTAAGGAATAGAAGAGAAATAAGAATTATCGCAGAGGTAACATCATGAGTGTAAATATTAGGGGTAATAGCCAGTTGATTAGAGAATTAGAGAGACGATTAGGAGCACAAAGAACGCAACAAATTAGTGATAAAGCATTGTTAGCTGGGGCAAGGGTTTTTGTTAAAGAACTTAAACGTCAATTTGCTACTTTTAAAGATAAAGGTTACTCATTAGAAGAGATCACTATTTCTGAACCAACCGGAAAAGCTGGACAAAGGACAGTGAAAGTACATTGGAGAGGTCCTCATGGACGTTATCGCATCATTCACTTAAACGAATGGGGAACTGTTAATAATCCTAAACCTCGAGGTAAAGGCGCTGTTGCAAGAGCAATGAGAAATGCAGAGAATGCATACCGGGAAGCAATCAAGCGGGAATTAAGGAGGGGAATTTAATGTTAGATTACATGTATTCTCTTCTTATTTCTGATGAAGTTATTAAAGAATATGTAGGTAACCGTATTAAGTTTTATGAATATCCGGAAACTGGAGATTTTAGTGGCACCTATATAGTATTTGATCCTATCGACTCTGATAGGATAGGTGATTATGCAGATAACATTTATTTAAGTGAAGACAGCTTGATACAAGTTGATATATGGTCAGATAACCGTAAAATAAGGGATTTGGTCGCTAAAAGGATACGGAATATCTTAGTAGATAAAAATGGTTTCTCGGAAACTAATGGACCTGATGAATGGGACAAAGCTACAGGAGTTTTTCGAGTTGCGAGGCGTTATGGCAAGAAAGTTTATCGAGAAGATTTTAATAATTTATAGGAGTGATTAACTTGGCAGGACAAGAAAAAAATTACCGTTCTTCAACTGGTGTAGATGAATTCTTTTATGGTGAAGTAGGAGACGGAACAACAGCAACATCTGTGGAAAGAGTAAAATTTTTGCAGAACATTAGTATTGAAATGGCTCAAGATATTGTTAAAGCATACGGAGATAACAAGGTGGCTGAAATGGCCGTATCCAACGGTGAAATTTCCGTATCAGCTGCATTCCATAAAATACCTGTAGAGGATAAGCAAAAACTACTAGGGCTTGAAACAGTTGATGGCGTAACGGCTTATGGTGTAACTGACAACCCACCTTATGTTGCTGTGGTATTTGCTAAAACTTACAGTGATGGTTCTAAGGAATATGTCGGATTGCCTAAAGGTATTTTTACCCGTCCGAAAATTGAGGGGAAAACAAAAGAAGATGGCGTAGAATTTTCGAGTGACGAGATTGAAGCACAATTCATGGACCGGACAGTTGAAGGTTTCTCAAGTGAAAAATCAGTTATCTTCGCTGTGGATAAGAAGGGTGAAACAACTAATCGAGATGCTATTTTTACAAAGATTTTCGGTAAGCCTTATCCAGTTGGAACTTCACCGGAGGGAGCGTAAAACATGAGTAAAGAAAGCAGGCAAACTACTAAAAAAGAAAAAACCTTTGTAGTCGTTCACGATTTCAAGGATTTACAAGACAATAATCGGATTTATTTTAAAGGTGATGCATACCCGGCTGAAACAGGACAAAAGCCTACTGCTGCTAGGATTAAAGAATTATCGTCCACAAAAAATAAAATGAATAAAGTTCTAATTAAAGAGCAGGATTAATCTCCTGCTTTTTTATTTTGAGGAGGAAAAATAAATGGCAAATTTAAAACGAAATATGATCGAGCTTGTGAAAGAAGTAAAAGAAGGCGAAATTATCACCGAAAAATATTTAACCCCTGTATTTCTCCCATTTTCCGTTGTTTATGAAGCAATCGATATGACCGAACAAATAGATAAAAGTGAAGAAGAAAAAAGTGCTTCATCTGAAAAAGAATTGCTTGATAAATTACTAGATTTTGTAGCAAACAAAGTATATAACAAGCAATTTACCAAAGATGATTTGTTTAACGGCTTACATGCACCGGATGCAATTCAAACTCTTCAAGAACAAATTATGTTTGTGGCACAAGGAAGGCAAAATGACGAAACAAAAAAATTCTTAGCGGAGAAGAATCGCTAACGGATGAAGATTTTACTCCGCAAAAGCAAAAGGAATATATGGATAAACTCATCCTTGATATCATGAAAGAGGGAAAGGACATAAACGAAGTCTTGAATATGCCTTTCCATTTTGTTTTGGAATTACTTCAAGAAAAGAATAAACCAAAGCAAGAAAAATCGTTAATAGCTGCCTTTGGCGGTTAAGGAAAGGAGGTTTCTATGGAAAGAATAGAGGGTTTAACCATAGACCTTGCTTTAGATTCAACAAGGCTTAATCGTGGCTTAACGGGCTTAAAAGATAAACTTAAAACTGTAAACAGCGAAATGAAGGCAAATCTCTCAGCGTTTAGCAGGGCGGATAATTCAATAGCTAAACATGAAACAAAGCTGAATGGACTGCAACGAAAACTTGAGGTGCAAAAAGAGGTCGTAAAGGGGGCCAGAGAGCATTATCAAAAAATGGTTCAAGAATATGGTGAAGGCTCGAAGAAAGCAGATGCAGCAGCCCGATCCTATAACAACCAAGTTTCGGCTTTGAATAATTTAGAACGAAATGTAAATGAAACACGTGATGCGTTAGAACATTTAAGAGAAGAACAACGAATTCAGGAATCCAGCTGGGGTAGGATGGGGCAACGGTTGGAAGAAACGGGAAACCGACTTACCAAAATAGGCGATAAAATGAAGACCATTGGAAAAAACATGTCCATGTATGTGACTGCTCCTATAGTCGGTGTAGGCGGTCTAGCTGTAAAAACTGGAATTGAATTTGAAGAAGGTATGTCCAAAGTAGCAGCGGTTTCAGGTGCAACGGGTGACGATCTTAAAGCCCTTGAAAAACAAGCAAGGGATTTAGGGGCAGCCACTCAATTTTCTGCCAAAGAAGCAGCTGATGGCATGCAATATCTGGCTTTAGCTGGATTCAAAACTAAAGACATTATGGCAGCTATGCCTGGTATGTTAGACCTTGCTGCGGCAGGTTCATTGGATTTGGGGCGCGCTGCCGATATTGTATCGGATACTATGCAAGCCATGGGGTTATCTGCTGATAAAGCTGGACATGCATCTGACGTATTCGCATATGCCCAAGCCAACGCCAATACAAATGTTGAACAAATGGGGGAGGCGCTCAAATATAGTGCTCCGGCTGCGCATGCTTTTGGATGGAGCTTAGAAGAAACTTCTGCTGCCACTATGGCACTTGCTAACAGTGGTCTTAAAGGTTCAATCGCCGGACAAGCTTTTGCATCCTCCCTTACACGTTTAGCAAAACCTACCGAAAAAATGGGAAAGTTGTGGGCATCTACAAACTCCGAGTTTTTTGATGCTGAAGGAAACCTAAAAAGCATGCCAGAATTAGTAAAAGAGTTAGAAAATGCAACAAAAGATATGACGCAGGAACAAAGAGCAGGATATCTTGCCACAACGTTCGGGGCAGAGGCATATAAACACTGGGTCATTTTACTTGAAGCTGGATCTGATGAGCTTGGAAATATGACAAAGAATCTTGAAAATTCGGATGGTGCAGCATCAAAAATGGCTAAAACCATGAATGATAATGCGAAGGGTGACATCAAAACCTTTTATTCAGCTCTTCAAGAATTGGGCATACAAATATATGACATTGTTCAACCGGCACTTAGGAGCATTATTCAAACTTTAACCGGCGTTACTCAATGGGTGCAGAAGCTATCCCCAAAATTAAAGCTAACTATAGCAATATTTGCTGGGATTGTTGCGGCAATCGGTCCTTTATTAGTTATCGGTGGTCTTTTTGTCGGTTTTTTAGGTAACGTTGCATTAGGTCTATCAAGACTGTTCCCTTCAATCGAGCGAGCAGGTGGACTATTAAAATGGCTAAGGTTGGGGCTAATGGCATTGACAGGGCCCGTCGGAATAGTAATTGGTGTTGTAACATTATTATCTATTGGATTTATCGCCCTTTATAAGAAATCGGAAACCTTCAGGAATGGCGTGCACAATCTTATTGGAAAACTTAAAGAGCTTGGCGGCAAAGTACTTGAAGGATTGAAGACAGCACTTGGTGCTGTCGTTTCATTTTTTAAAGATCAGTTAGATGTTCTAAAACAATTTTGGAAAGAAAATGGCGATGTGATTATTCAGGCTGTAAAGAATATTGGTAGTGTAATCAGTGCTGTATTTAAAGCGATTTGGAAAGTAATTAAGTTTATAATGCCAGCAGTTTTAGCGATTATAAAATCCATATGGGGAAACATCAAAGGTGTAATAACCGGTGCATTAGATGTCATCATGGGACTTGTAAAGGTTTTTGCAGGGTTATTTACCGGTGATTTCTCAAAAATGTGGGAAGGTGTTAAACAGTTATTCTCCGGTGCTTTAGAATTCATTTGGAACTTTATGCAATTAATGTTCTGGGGGAAAATGCTGAAGGGTATTTTATCTCTCGGTAAATTGCTAGTTAATGCTTTCAAAAGCATGTGGAGTGGAATAAAAAATATTTTCTCAACGGTAATTAAATGGGTAGTCGATTTTGTGAAAAATCGTTTTACAGCCATGAGAAATAACGTTAACACAATCACTAAGGGCATAAAAAATGTTATTAGCACCATATGGAATGGAATATGGAGTTTCTTTAAAACGATCATCAAGGCAATCTATGATTTTATCCGTGGGAGATTTACTGCAGTTAGAGACACCATTAAAACTATATTTACCACTGTTAGAAGCACCACACAAACCATCTGGAACGGCATTAAAGACAAAATTATTAATCCAGTTAAAAATACGGTATCTAGCATCAAAACTAGATTTACTGATATGAAAAACCAGATTACTAGCATTTTTACAAGTATCCGAACGAAAGTCAGTGAAATCATTGGCAAAATGGTTGAAACGGTTAAAGGCATGCCTAAGAGAATGGGTGATGGACTTAAAAAGACGGCAGGTAAAATCGGTGATGGTATTAAAGCTGTAGCTAACAAAATGACTGAAACCCTTGGCAAAGGAGTGAATGGGGTCATTGGCGGGGTCAACTGGGTTTTAGATAAAGTGGGGGTCTCATCTAAAATTTCTGAATGGAAAATCCCTCAATACGCCAAAGGAACAGATGGACATCCAGGTGGACTTGCTATAGTTGGAGACGGAAAGGGATCTAATGCAGGACAAGAACTAATCCAGACTCCAGATGGTAAGCAGTTTTTATCTCCTGATAAACCGTCATTAGTAAATTTACCTAAAGGCACTCATGTGTTATCTGCAACTATGACAAGGAAATTGTTGGACATTCCTCAATATGGATGGGGTACGTTAAAAGAAGTTTGGAACAAAGGCAAAAAAGCAGTCACAAAGATAAAGGATTCTGCTTTAGATGTATGGCAATATATCTCGAATCCTTCTAAACTATTTAACAAAGCACTCAAGCTATTAGGGGTTGAAACTCCATCAATGCCTGGAATTTTAGAAGGTGTCGGAACAGGGACATTTAGTAAAGTTAAAGAATCTATGAAAGACTATCTTAAAAATAAAATTGAAGATTTTAGCAGCGTTCCAGCTGCTGGGACGGGTGTCCAAAAATGGGCAGGAGTCGCAAGTAGAGCATTAGCGATGACAGGTCAATATTCAAAGAGTAACTTGGAACGTCTGCTTTACCAAATGCAAACGGAATCGGGAGGTAATCCAAGAGCAATCAATCTGTGGGATATTAATGCAAAAAATGGTACGCCATCTAAAGGTCTTATGCAGGTGATTGATCCAACATTTAAAGCGTATGCGATGAGTGGATACAACAAAGATATTTACGATCCGTTATCAAATATAATCGCATCCATACGTTATGCAGTTTCTCGGTATGGAAGCCTTGCAAAAGCATATCGTGGAGTTGGGTATGCTACGGGTGGATTAATTAAAAATGAAGGTCTGTATCGACTTGCTGAAGGTGGTTTTCCTGAATGGGTAATACCTACTGACCCATCAAGGAGAACGGATGCTATGAAGTTGTTGGCGTTAGCCGGGAAGGATATAGGTAACAAGCGTCCTAATCAATTAAAAACACCTAGTTATGGGTCTATGGAAGATAGCATAGACATAGTGACTATTATTCGTTTATTACAAGAACAAGTTCAGTTATTGACTACTATTGCTAAAGATTCTGATTCTTCACAGCCTAATGACAGTATACAGACTGTAAGTTTGCTAACTAGAATCGCTTTAGCCATTGAGGCAGGGCAAAGTATACAAATTGGCGGAAAAGAAATAGCGAAGGTAACAGCAAAAGATACAGATAAGTTTTTGAATGGAATATCTGATAGAAGAAAAGCAGCGTGGGGTGGTTAAATGAGGGCATCTAAATTAAAAATAAATGGTGTCTATACAGATGAATATGAGGTGAAACCGAAAAATCGTATTGAAGTACCTACTCCTGAACAAGATGTAGAATATAAAGAAATTAGGGGAAGAAATGGTTCTTTAACAAGAAAATATGGTTTTAAAGATATCCCCTTACCAGTGCATTTTACTATTCATCAAGAATCCTTTAAAAAGGCTTTTCGAAAAGCAAAAATATATCTTTTTAAAGCTAAAACACTTTCTTTTGATGATGATGAAGAAGTTCATTATAAAGTGAAAAGTGTTCAAATCGATACTGCAGAAAATATGGTTGAAAGGTTCGGAGAATTTACTGTCAATTTTATATTAGATCCTTTCCAATATGAGACTAACCCTATCCAAACGATTACGGCCCCAACCACTTTAAACAACCAAGGATATGAATCTGAACCATATATAAAGTGCTTTGTCAGCGGAACAGGAAAAATTTACGTCGGAGAACAGACGATAACCATAAACGGGGTTAACGGAACGATTGAAATAGATTCTGCAATGATGAATGCTTATAGGAATGAAAATGGATTAATCACCAATCTGAACGACAAAATGATTGGTGATTTTCCTGTTTTGGTGGAAGGTAATAATCGCATAAGTTTTGATGGAGACATAACTAAGCTAGAAATTAACCCAAGATGGAGGTGGATCTAATGTTTCCTAAACTTTATGAAGCTAACGAGACATCTTTCATCCACAATGGGTTAGGTGTCTTAAAGGATGCAATAAGCGTAAAAGCAATAGAAGAACTAAATGGGTTATTTGAGTTAGAAATTGAATACGATCCGGAAGGTTTTCTTATCGATGAAATAGATTATGAGATGATTGTTAAAGCAAAGGTTAATGATAAACAGGATGAGCAATTATTCCGTATTTATAGCTTTGATAAGAGCTTTCAAAACGATAATATTTTGATACATTGTCAGCATATTACATATGATGCGGCTGGTAATTTTGTAGAAAAATTGGAATTGAATAATGTTACAACAGCAGAAGCGATGCAAACACTTCAATCCAAACTTGCTTATCCTTCAAAAATTAAGTTTTCTAGTCCTAATACTTCTACTAGATCCAGTACAAAATTATATCGGACGAATCCATTGCAAATGGTTGCTGGAATGGATGGCTCCATCTTAGATAATTGGGGCGGGGAAATCGAACGTGACAATTTTCACCTTGTAATGCATGCTAGACGCGGAAAAGATGATGGGGTACTCATAGCATATAAAAAGAATTTAACAGGCTTAGAAGCGAAGTTTGATATGTCTAATGTGGTAACAAGGATATTTCCTTTTGTAATCAAAGATGATGTACTTATCACAATTCCAAATAAGTATATTGATAGTCCAAATATTAACGCTTATGAAACTGTTAAAATACTTCCTGTTGATTTCTCAGATGATGAAAATATAACGGATTCCACAAGCTTATATAATGCTTCGAAAAACTATTTTAGTAGTGGTGGAAAAGATTTACCGACTGTTACTATGGATGTTGAATTTGAGCCTTTGTGGGATACAGAAGAGTATGAAGATTTAGCGGTTTTAGAATTAGTTGGTATGGGTGATACTGTCACAGTCCGTCATACAAAGATGGGTGTGGATGTAACTGCGAAAGTAAATCGTATTGAATATGATGTTATCGCTCAGAAAAATAGTGCAGTAGGTATCGGAAATGTAAAGGCTGGTTTAACAGATAAAGTGAATAAATCAGCCGATATGGAAAACGCAGTAAAACAAGCTGTTTCATCAGCTAATCAAGCAGTAACTGCAGCTAATGGAAAAAACCGAAACTATTACGGTCCCAATGAACCGAAAGGAACTTTTTTAGAAGGTGATTTATGGTTTAGATTAGTCGATGGAGATTACACTCAAACTTATCGATATGATGGATTACAGTGGCAACTTATCGTGGATATGGATGTCAATGTGGCAAAACAAGAGGCAGCAGAAGCGTCAGAACGAGCAGAGGATGCTTTTAACAGAGCTAATGAAGCAACCGAAAATGCCCAAAAGGCTATCGTTGAAGCACAAGAATCTTTTGATAAAGCACAAGAAGCATTCGATAAAGCAGACGCGGTTAACGGTATAGCGGCTGATGCAGTTAACGTTGCTAATACAGCGAAACAAAGCGCAATAAATGCTATTAATAAGGCTAGTGAATTAGAGTCACAAGTTATAGATGATTTTGCTAGTGTAAATAGTCGAGCCGATGACCTATTAGCAAAGATAAACGATAATGCCACAAGTCTTAAAGCAGCTGGC
>NZ_JBPCEP010000012.1:0-218296 GCF_050971705.1 Niallia sp. M35 | reverse complement strand
TTCACTAAGTTCCTATATTTAAACTGGTATAACTTACTATTTTCCCCAACAACTTAAATGGTTTTGCTGCACATAGAATAATTAAAGGTGATTATCCTAATAAAGCTTACGCTTGAAGCAATACTGCCGCTCGCTTTATACTTTCTTTTACATAACTAGGTGCATGTGAATGATCTAATACCTCTTCAGTTGTCAGCCATTCTATATTTTCTACTTCATCAGGACTTTTAACAAATGCTTCGCCTTGCTCATGCTCGCATAGAAATACTATATCAATTACATGCTTCCCACTTTCTGTTACAAATGAGGTGCTATGCACATATTCCATTTTATCTCTAACCGTCACACCTACTTCTTCTAAAATTTCTCGTTTGACTGTTCTTTCGAGAATATCTATGGAATTCCCTTCTAAATCTACTTTTCCGCCTACAAGAGAGAGCATTCCCCCAGCATGTTCCTCTTTTCTACTTCTTTCTACAATCAACCACTTATCCGCTCTTCTAACTGCTCCTTCTACATTTACAATAAACATTTTCGTCTAGCTCCCTCCTCTATTCCACGATACCTTTTTTATGCTTCTCCTTCATTTCTATTAAATACTCCTCTGATTTTCCTTTTGGAATACTAAGACTCTTCCATTCTGTGTCTTTTATGAACTTTCCGATATAAACGATTTGGCCAACATGATAGGCATAATGAGCCATTTGTCTTTCTATAGCTTCGAGCACTAAATGTCCTTCTCCACGAATGTAAATAGTTTTTAATAAATCCTCTTCCTTTAAATTAGTCAATGAATCTATTAATACCTTCCACCCATTTTCCCACACTGTATGAAGCTCTTCCTTTGAAGAAATATTATCAGTAAATTCCTCCTCGCGATTCCTATATTCCTTTTCTCCGTCTGTGTTTAAGAAATCTGTCCATCTAGAAATCATATTTCCACTCATATGTTTTACAATAATGGCTATACTATTGGACGAGCTATTATAAGTCCAATTTATTTCTTTTTCCCCTATTTGCTCAAATGTATTATCTCCAAGTTTTTTTACCTCTTTAAATCGATTAACGACAGCCTGCAAATATTCCCTTTCTATGCTCATTTAGCATCTCCTCCATATTTATAATATCCCCTGCACTTCAAACACCACATCCCCTTTTCAAAAACAGCTTTTGAAATCTTATAAGAAAAAGCTTCCTTAAGAATATATTCGAATAGAAAGATCGAAAAACCTGCATATCCATCCCTGTCTTATTTATTCACTTATTCAATCGTTTATTTATTCAATCTATTATGATAATATACCTTTAATAAAAGCTAAGAAGAGAAAAGTAGAGTAGATATGTTCAAGCATTACAGAGAACTCCTATCGCTGGAAATGGAGGATGTAGCAGCATATTGAAGCAAGTCACTGAGCTGCACATAGGAAAGATTCTGATTTTTGATTATGTGTCGGGTTCCCCCGTTATCGAGAAAAAGTATACACATTTATACAAATGTCATACTTGAGAGGTTTCTATGGCGACATAGTAATAAACTGGGGTGGCATCGCAAACTTCTAAATTTACAAAATCTCGTCCCAAAAGTAATACACCTTGGAGATGAGATTTTTTTTTGGAAATAATTTTGAATTTAGGGGTCGATTAACATGAAATGGAAAAATCCTTTATTACTATTGATAGGAATTAGTGTAGCAAACCTCGGTGCATGGGTCTATTTGATTGCTTTTAATTTAATTATTTTAGGATATAAGTATTCCAACAAAATATGAGCCTCCAAACAAATATACGTACGTATTAAAACATTCGTTTATTTGTTTGGAGGACTATTTATTTTAAGAATAGATATATCAGCTCATCACCCGCAGACTGAATATACACCGTGTTCCATGTGGCGTTCGCAAGTGCTGTGGGGTCAATCTCCCATAGGGAGTCTACGTATATTCAGTTTGCTCCGTTTTCTTTTGAAAAGGCTTATGGCAGAAATAGCAATGTTTCCCTATTGAACAATACCCGCGTTTTCCAAATATTGTTCGGCAACTTCACGCGGACTTTCCCCTTCTACATTTACTTGATAATTCATTTTTCTCATATCGTCATCGCTTATTTTTCCCGCTAACTGGTTTAGTGCTTCTACCATTTCAGGATGCTCTTTTGCCGTTTCTTCTTTCATTAAAGGAGCCCCTTGGTATGGTGGGAATAAATTTTGATCGTCTTCTAGCACCTTTAATTGGTATTGTTGCAACTCACTATCTGTGGAGTAGGCATCGACTAAGTTAATTTCACCTGATTCAACTGCTACATAGCGTAATTTAGGCTCCATTGTTACAAGATTAGGAAAAGTAAGTCCATAAAGATACTGGATACCTTGATAGCCATCTTCACGATCTGAAAATTCCAATGTAAAACCTGCCTGTATTTGCTCTTCTATCCCCTTCAAGTCAGAGATAGATTCTAGCTGAAATTGGTCTGCAAGATTCTTGGAAACTGCTAATGCATAGGTGTTATTATACTGCATTGGCTCTAACATTATCATTTGATATTTTTCTAACATCCCATCCCTCGCTTGTCGATACACTTCCTCCCGATTTGTGCTAGTAGCCGTTTCCTTTAAAAATTCAGAAATAGCCGTCCCTGTAAATTCCGGATAAAGATCAATGCTTCCTGTTTGCAATGCTTGAAACACAAAAGAGGTTTTTCCTAATCCCGGCTTCAGCTCTACTTGTAAATCTGTTTTTTCTTCAATAAGTATTTTATACATATTAATGAGAATTTCGGGCTCAGACCCTAATTTCCCTCCAATAACAATCTCTTCATCCTTCTGTCCTATTAATGGCATTAAGATTATTACAAGCGATAAAAGTGCAATCACTCCAATAGAAATAAAGGCTTTTTTATAGGATAGCTGCTCAAATTTTTTCAATAAGTAGTCAAACAGAAGAGCAAGCAATGCTGCTGGAATTGCCCCTAGAAGAATTAGATTTGTGTTATTACGATCAATACCTAATAGAATAATATCGCCAAGACCTCCAGCTCCAATTAAAGCTGCAAGAGTGGCTGTTCCTACAATTAATACCATGGCTGTCCGAATCCCCGCCATAATAACTGGCATCGCAAGAGGAATTTCTACCTTAAATAATCTTCTTCGTGTATTCATCCCCATCGCTCGAGCCGCTTCAATTAAGGACGGATCTACTTCTTTAATTCCTGTATATGTATTTCTTAAAATTGGCAGCAAGGCATATGCAACTAAAGCAATAATTGCTGGCACTCTGCCAATTCCGAATAATGGAATCAGAATACCTAATAATGCCAAGGAAGGAATTGTTTGAATAACAGATGTGATTCCTACTATCCCTTCGGCCACCTTTCTATGTCTAGTAATATAAATTCCTAGTGGAATAGCAATAATGACTGCAAAAAAGAGAGCAATGAAGGATATTTGAATATGCTCAAACAGCGCACTTGCTAATTCAGCCTTTCTGTCTTGAAATACTTGTGTCAGCTCCTTCATCCCTTACACCCCTTTCTGAAGTAGTCTAGAAGATACATATTTCATCATTGACCTGCGATTAACCAATCCAATTGGCGTTCCATCTCGTTCGATTATTACTTGTTCATACTTCACTAGCATATCCACTATCTCTTGCATAGTGGTAGTAATTGGGGCACTCACTTGATTTATTTGCTTATCCTCTTTTTCAATAATTGGCTCTAATAAGTCCTTCAGTTGAAAATCATTGCTCCAGCTATCATGTTTATTTCCAACAAAGTTCTTCACAAAGTCATTAGTAGGATTTGTGATAAGTTCTTGGGGGGTGCCTATCTGAACGATCTTCCCTTTCTTCATAATGCAAATTCTATCTGCTAGTTTTAAAGCCTCTTTCATATCATGTGTAACAAATACAGTCGTTTTTTTTAGATTTTTCTTTAAATCCAACATATCATCTTGTAACTTTTCACGGCTAAGCGGATCCAAGGCACTAAAGGGTTCATCCATTAATAGAATCTCCGGATCTGCCGCAAGAGCACGAATAACCCCAACTCTTTGCTGCTCTCCTCCTGACAGTTCACTAGGCTTTCGATTGGCATATGTTTGATGATCGAGACCAACCATATCTAAAAGCTCCTCGGTTCTTTGTTTAATTCTGTCTCTTTCCCACTGTTTTAATTCAGGTACGATTGCGATATTCTCTTCAATTGTCATATGGGGAAACAAGGCAATTTGTTGGAGAACATAGCCAATATTCCACCGTAATTCATGAATATCATATTCGCTTATCTTTTTTCCCTTTATATAAATGGTGCCATCTGAAAGAGGAATTAAACGATTAATCATCTTCAATGTCGTTGTTTTTCCACAACCACTTGGTCCGATAATTACAAAAAATTCCCCTTGCTTAATTTCAAATTCAATCGAATCAACTGCTGCTGTTCCATCAGTGTATCTTTTTGATACATTTTCAAATTTTATCATTGCATTTGTTTCTCCTTATTTAAATTGTAGGACTACTCATACCCCGCCTCTTTCACTAACAGATAGAAGCTTATTCTATAATCCTGTCTACCCATATTTAGAACTAATCATAACACGACATAGCACATCCTAAAAAAAGAATAGCTTAGCCAGAATCTCATTTTTCGATCTACTTATTTTCCTTATAAAAAAATGATATTTTAGAGAATAGCTTTTACGTTTATACTAAGCAAAGAGATATACAATTAGGAGGACAACGAAATGGACAAGCAAGGGCAAGAAAAGTTTTTAGCTTTTATCTTACAGCGAGTACAAGAGGGGAAAGAAGAAGAAGCAAAGGCTATACTAATGGATAACTTCCGAAAACAAGATGAGGGTACTTTTTCCAAAAATGATATCGAACAGTTTCTGCCTAAAATGATCAGTCTAATAAAACCAGAAAGATTAGAGGAAATCCAAGCAGTAGTAAAGCAGTTTTCTGGAAGCTTCGGCAGCAAATAAAAGGATTATCTTCTTTTTGAAAAAACAACTTGGAAACTTTATTCCAAGTTGTTTTTATTATATCCAGCTCGTTTTTATCCCATTTAAAACATTTTTGAATATGTTAGTTAGTGTAAAGGGAATGGGCGGTTGATATGGAATGAATGGTCATTTTAAAGAGATATTCGGATCAGCTATCAATACGATTGGTACTATCCAAGCAGCTATCGGAAGTACCCCCTCCTTCCACTTGTCTAGAGAAACAAATTATCAGCTTCGTTTAGTTGGCAATATATTACAAGGAACAGGCAGCGCATTGCAAGCTGACGGACAAGGGACTATTTCATTAGAAAAGCTAGGAGATGAAATTCAGGCAATTGGAAATTCAACGGTTGTAACCGGCTTGCTTCTTTATAAATGGAGCAACACCCCAACAGAGCAGAAATTAATTATTACAGGGAATTGGCTTCAAGCATTAGGAAGCTTTGTCGGGCTTACAGATGAATTTTTTGATCATACAGCAGATGGAAGAATCGAAAATATAATTGGTGGTTTATTACAGGGAATCGGGAATTCTTTACAAGCGATAAGTGGAACAGAACAATTACATGGAATAAGTAACCATGATCAACAAAATATCGGTGTATTAGGCAGCTGGATTCAAGCCGTTGGATCGGCTATTTCCCTTATTGGCCAAGTAAAAGAAGAATTAGAAGAAATTGCCCTAAATATTAATGAATAAGATGATGGAGGAAGAAAAATTCTTCCTCTAACCCTTTTTCTTTTTTGGCCAAATAAAATTGGAAATCGCGATAATCAAGTCAATGCCTAATACTACTGTCCATAATTTTAGTACACCGTCTAGTGCTTCTGTGCGAGCAGTATCCTTGATGAAAAAAATTAAGCCTAGTAATATCCCTGCCCCAATAGCATAAGCTAGCACATGTTTCCCCCAACTTTTCAAGTAATGCTTAGCATATGCCATCCCAAACAATGAAATAGGTTTAGTTCCTTGTTTGGCGACGTAATAACGAAATCTCTCATCCGCCCATTTAATCATGTCTTTTCCAAATGCGATCGAAACGCCTATATAAACAGCTGCAATGGCATGTGCAGTGGTGGCGGTAGCTCCTCGATACATATCCAAACTTGTTGTAATCAACAAAAGCAAATCAATTACTGGTGTTAGTGCTAAAAAGAAAAAGCCTAATTTCTCTCTTTTAAAAACATATCTAATTAGTAATCCTAAAATAATCACAATCCAAAAGCCTATTTCACTAGCAACAATCATCCAGGCAACAAAATTCAAAAATTCTCCTCCTAATATATTTTATTAAGTCAAAAAGGATTACGAATAATTAAAGTAAAAAGTTCCCTTCACCAATTTTTTCAGGAAGATAGTCGGATAAAAAAAGAAAGTTTCTGAGGGCCTTATTGCTGGAGGTAATGATTTAAATAAATGAACAGAGAAGTGGCGTCCAATAGTCGATATAATCTATTTAACGCCACTTTTCCTATTTTTAAATTATTAACTTATTCGTAAAATCGGTTTAATGGCTTCTCCATTTTTAGAAGCTTCGAAAGCCTCATTAATTTGATCAAAGTCATAGAATTTAACTAATTTGTCAAATGGGAATTGACCGTTTTTGTAGTATTCTACTAGCTGTGGGATAAAAACATTTGGTACAGAGTCCCCTTCAATTACACCCATCATTGTTTTTCCTTCTGCCATTATATCATTATGAACATCAATATTCATTTCAGGTGTAACTCCCACTACCGCTGCCACACCTAATGGACGCAATGCTTGTAAGCATTGACGTACTACTGGAGGAAAGCCAGTTGTATCGACTGCATATTTTGTTCCGCCAGTTGTTAATTCCTTAATTTCTTTAACAACATCTACTTTTGTTCCGTTGAATGTATGTGTTGCACCAAGTTCTTTGGCAAGCCCTAACCGTGAATCATGAATATCAACAGCAATGATTGTTTTACAGCCAACTATCTTAGCAGCCATAATAGCACTTAAGCCAACAGCACCTGCACCATAAATAGCAATAGTAGCTCCAAATTCAGGCTTGATTTTATTTAAAACAGTACCCGCTCCTGTTTGGATTCCACAGCCTAAAGGTCCTAAAAGCGCTAAATCTACCTCTTTATCCACTTTAACAACGTTACGTTCATGGGCAATCGCAAATGTACCAAAGGAAGATTGACCAAAGAAAGTGGAAAGTGGTTTACCATCTTTAGATAAGCGATGTGTATGATCATCATGAGCGCCACCAAAGTTCAAGTCATTAAACGTTTCACAAACAGTTGGATGACCTGTTAAACAATTTTCACAGTGTCCACAATGTGCAAAGGATAATACAACATGATCCCCTTTTGCTAGACGTGTAACGCCTGAACCAACTTCTTCAACAATCCCTGCTCCTTCATGTCCCAGTACTGCAGGTAGTGGAGCAATTGCTGCATCACGGGCAACAGCATCTGTATGACATACACCTGTTGCAACAATTTTCACTAATACTTCATTTGCTTTTGGGGCAGCTAATTCTACTTCTTCTAAAAGAAAATCTTTACCTTGCCCTGGGGTAACGGCTGCTTTAATCTTCATACGATCTACTCCTTAAATATATTCAATTTAAATGTGACAAATTTGTGAATTCGTTTTTATCGTAATCCTTTCCGAAAATGGATACAATAGAAGCAAAGGAATATATATATTTATTATGATTCATAAGAGGGGTTCGTATGCAATTATTACAGTTACACTACTTTCTAACTGTTGCCAAGACTGAGCATATGTCTCAAGCAGCACTTCATTTAGATATTTCACAATCATCACTAAGCAAAACAATCGCTAGATTAGAAGAGGATTTAGGTGTTCCTTTATTCAATAGAAATGGGAAGAATATTCGGTTGAATAATTATGGGAAGTTTTATGCGAAAGAAGTAGAACACGCTCTAAGAATCTTAGAAGACGCCCATGAAACAATTCAAGAAATGGCTGAAATAGAGGAAGATCAAGTATCGGTTAGTGTCATGAGTTCCACTATTCTTCCTTCTATATTCAAACGTTTCTATGAAAGAAGACCCAATGTACGGATTCAACAATCGATATTACCTGATTTTATTGCAAAGGAACGGTTAATGCGGGGAGAAATTGAATTATGCGTTTCTAATACACCCATAACAGGGCCGGATATAGAATGGCTGCCTATCTTAAAAGAACGGTTGGATTTAATCGTTCCAAAAAACCATCGACTAGCACACTTAGATGAAATTGATTTGCAAGATGTAAAAAATGAACGATTTATTGGCTATAAGTCAGGATTAGAATCTACAAGTATGTTTGAACAATGTTGTATACAAGCTGGCTTTACACCTAATATTGTATTTGAAGGAACGGAACTGTCGATAGTTCTGCAGCTCGTTGACGAAGGACAAGGTATTTCCTTTTATCCTCAGTATTCTTTTTTAGGAAAACAACTAACTAATAGTAAAATCATTCGTTTAAAGAATCCCCATTGTTATCAAATGGTTGGTTTCGCTTGGTTAAAAAATAGACATTATTCTTATGTAGCAAGACAATTTCGGCAGCATATGATTGATTCGTTTAAGGAAATTAATAAAAAGAACTGAGACATTTGCAAAAGAGGTAAGATATTTTTAGGATATTAGCCAAAGTTAAGGGCTTATCAGCCAAACTTTAGCTCTTATCAGCCAAACCTGGAATTTATCAGCCAAACTTTAGCTCTTATCAGCCAAACCTGGAATTTATCAGCCAAACTTTAGCTCTTATCAGCCAAACCTGGAATTTATCAGCCAAACTCCAGCTCTTATCAGCCAAACCTAGAATTTATCAGCCAAACTCCAGCTCTTATCAGCCAAACCTGGAATTTATCAGCCATACTTCAACTCTTATCAGCCAAACCTGGAATTTATCAGCCATACTTTAGCTCTTATCAGCCAAACCTGGGATTTATCAGCCAAACTTTAGCTCTTATCAGCCAAACCTGGGATTTATCAGCCAAACTCCAGCTCTTATCAGCCAAACCTGGAATTTATCAGCCAAACTCCAGCTCTTATCAGCCAAACTTCAACTCTTATCAGCCAAACCTAGAATTTATCAGCCAAACTCCAGCTCTTATCAGCCAAAGTACAAGAAATTAATGATAGCTTTTAAGCTATCAACCTCCATCATTCAAAAAAGAAAAAAGACTGGATTAATGCTCCAGTCAAAATTCTGTTTTCTCCCCTTATATAACTAGACTGTCATTTTCCAATTAGATAAAGCTAGCCACTTCTCTTTCTCCTTGTAGTTAGGCATTATCTTCCCAACAAGTCTCCAAAAAGAGCGATCATGATTAAGATGAACCATGTGACACATTTCATGAACAACAACATAATCAATTACCTCAATTGGAGCCATCGCTAACCTCCAATTGAAGGTTAATTGGAAATTAGAATCACAAGTGCCCCAATTAGTTTTGCTATCCGTAATCCGTATCGACCGAGGCTTTGTTTTAAAGTTACTTTGATAGAAGGAGACCCTCTCTTCCACTAAAGACTTACTTTGCTGATAATAATACCTTTTTAATAATTTTTTTATTTTTTTCTTATCATACTCTTTTATATAGATACACAGCTTGTCCTCTTCGAATTTAACCTGTTCTTGGACAACCGCCATTTCTTGGATAATATGAATAGGATATGTATTACCTAAATAAAGAAATCTCTCTTTATTCTCATATACCTTTTTCTGTGGACCTGCCATTCTTGTCTGCATTTCTTTTATTCTGGTTTGAATTTGGTTCCAATTTTGCTCTAGTACTTGATGGACATATTCGTCTGGTGTCTTTTTGGGAGCCAAAATTTCAATGTTTCCATAGCCATCCATTGTTATTCCAATGGAGGTACGATTTTTATATTTTATTTCATAACGGATTGTTTCCCCTAAGTAGGTATGTAGCATATCGTCACTACCTTTACTTATCCTCTGTATTTAATAGCTAATCCCTTTAAGAAGTTTCTGGCGAAATTATCTAAACATACTTTATAGTTTTTATGGCCTTCTTTTCTTAAAAAAGCTCCTAATTCTCCTTTGGACACATTTAACCCCGCTTTTTTAAATATATCAATCATATCCTCTGTCGTTAATGACAGCGCAATTTTAACTTTCTTTAATAAAATGTTATTAACACTTGTATTGTTTTTTATCGATGATTCAGGTGTGTTTGGTTGTCCTGGTTTTGGCTCTTGCTTTCCTCGCTTATAAATAATAAAGCCATTTAAAAAGGAATCTAACATACTATTTGTCAATTTGATTTGATCATCATTTTCTGCCTCTTCATCTGTCTTCTTCAGTATTCTTACTACTTCAGGTACAGAAACCTCTTTTCCCCCAAGCTTAAAAATTTCTTCCATTTCACTATTTTTTATTTCTAACGCGTATCTTAAACGAATTAAAATATCATTATTTTCCATGATTTTACCTCCATTTTTCAAAACAACTATATGCTTTTCATCTACCTTCAGTAGAGTTCTAGTGTTAATCATAAATAATTATCCTTAAAAAGTATAGTACCTCTAGATCACAAAGGATCTTCTACTAATAATTAAATAGTCATCAGCTTGCTCTCTGAAAGTGCATAGCTAACCACTAGGCATATCCCAATTCAAAAAGAAATGCATACTGCTTCCTTTCCTTAAACAAACAATCCCTTTCTAACAAAAATAACCCAATTTCTTGGGCTAAATGAATTTTAATTAGGGAGATTATCTAACTTAGATATCCACTTATAATACAGTAATAAAATATACAAAAGTACCGGATCAACCATTACAGAAATCCACACATTCCACCATCCGTAATGAAAATATCCCCATGGCTCTGGTAAAAGTGTAATGACCTCATAAATTAAAATCCCTATCGTCCAGCAGGCAAAATAAATCAAACGTTTAATAAATGATTTTTTAAACGGATACCAATTTAGGAAGATAATATTCACAGGTGGCACAAGAGCGAGATGTGGAAGAAGCCCTATCCATTCAATCGCATCTTTATCAAAATACCAGTAACCATGGTATTTAAAAGATATATAAATATCAAAGCCCGCTTGAAATGCAACGGTAAAGGCCCAGATGCTTACCATTTGAGCTTTTGTTACATATTTGTTTACCTTAAATGCAAAAATATTGACCCCAATAATAGCGATGAAAAGTCCAATCATTTGTTTATTTCCTTTTTTATTAGTTATCCCCATAAAGAAAAAAATCATTCCAATCGTTTTCCTTTTTCATCTATAAAAGCTAAAACCTAGAGAAAGAGTATTCCCTAGGTTTTAGCTTTTTATTTATACTAGATAATACGGAAAACGAATGATGGTCGTCGTTCCATAATCCTTTAAGCTTTTAAATTTTAGCTCGCCATTATATTTTTCTACTATATTAAAACAAATCATCAAGCCAAGACCGGTTCCTTTTCTTTTTAAAGAATAAAAAGGGGTTCCTAGAAAGGCAATTTCTTCTTCTGACATCCCTTTTCCATAATCGATGACATTTATGACAACAAAATCTTGCTCTCTTTTTGCCGTTACCCTTACTAAATCGCCATATTTAGAAGCCTCAATAGCATTTTTTATAATATTAATAAACAATTGCTTTAATTCAATGATGTTTGCAGAAACAATACAATCATCTGTCACATTCAATTCAATTTGATTATCGTGTAAATGTCCATATGAATGCAGTAAATCTGTTACACTCTGAAGGACAGCTTTAACATCTACGATTTCTGTTACTTTTTCTTGTTCCGGTTTCGCCATCGTTAAAAATTGAGAAATTACTTCTTCTGCCATATTCAATTCATCGATCATTAATGCAAAATGATGCTTCTGATTAGGAGTAAAGGAATGATCTTCTTTATAAAACTGCAAAAAACCTTTCACAACCGTTAAAGGATTTCTAATTTCATGAGCAACCGCAGCCGCAAGCTGACCAGATGTCTTCAACCTCTCTGAATGCTGAATTTGTTCGTCATATACATGTTGCCGCTTCATTCGAACATTTGTTAAATAAAAAATAAAATAAACGATAATTTGGCTCGCAAGAAAGCTCAATAAATTTCCAATTACATCTTGTTCTATATAGCTATATTGAGATTTTTGATTTACAAAAAGAATGTAAGCAAATAAAAGCAAAATGAAGAAACTATTTAAAAACAAGGAAAAATAAAATAGCTTCGAATTGAAAAATAAAATAGAAAGCATTGGTATAAAACAAAGCAAAATAAAATTAGATCCAGTTTCGGGATATAGAATACACAATGTATAAAAGTAGGTGGAGCCCAATAAGATAATGATTAATCTATAACTATCTGTCCCATTCTTTGGATACAGCAACAAACAAAGAGATAGACAAAATGCCATTATCAGCTGAAATACATATGCCACTCCAAAATCATCTAGACGGGGATTATTAATAAATAATCCAGCTATAATAATAGCTATCACTGTCCAAACGATAATATAGTATATTTTTCTATTTACATTATTTTTAAACTCTTTCATGAGTACCCCTTCTGCTCTTAATCTTTTTCCATCTAAAATATAACATTTTTTCAGAAGAAAGGGGTATATTTTACTATTAACTCTATTTAACACACCTTAATATTTGATTCTTTAGACTCATTACCACAATTAATTTTCACTACAATAGATAAAGAAAGAACGAATCTGTGATTATTCCATTCGTACTTTCTTAAACCGCTCCCTTTTTTATCCAATTTCACTATATCATCATATTTTTTTGTCTTGCTAAAATTCTTTTACTCTGTATGTTTTAGTTTCCACCTATTAAACGGAATCTTTTCATATAAAAATTGAAAAGCATATAAGATTAAAGCTAACACTGTAAAAACATACATTAGCTGCATTTTGGATATTCGTACCAAAGATGCTATTCCAAACTTAGTTAAATAAGGTACAATAACATAGGTAAACATGGAATCAAATGCCATATTGATCCCCATATAAGTAAAGAACTTTCCGTATGTCCATTTTAATATCCAAATGGAACCTACAAAAAAGGATCCTAGCATAAACGGAATGTCTCCTGGTAGTATTTGATGGATTTTTTCATACCACCACCACCATTTACGTCTTTTAGCAACAATATTTGTCACTCTCACCATCAACGCAATAAACGTGCTTGCAGCTATATATCGTTTAAGTGTATTTTTACCTAATAAGGGTACCGTAACCCAAGGTACGATCATCGACAAAATCAACAGTGTCTTGGAATATTTCATTATTTTCATCGTGCCCACCCTTTATTATTCATTAAGATTACTATTCCCCAAAAATCGGATTTTATTTTTTTATATACAGCGCCTTTTATAAATTACCTAACATTAGATAGTAATACTATTTCAAATATATTTATAATTTCCTCTCAAGTTTAAAGATGTAAACCTACTAAAAAACCCTAAAAAATGCGGTTAGGCAATTTTTAGGGTTTTTTAGTATTTAATATAAACGAGATTAATAAAAATCAATTACTAATTACTTCTTAAAAATTTGTTTTTCTTCTCTTCACAAAATACAAACCAATACCAACTATAAGTAACATAAACCCTGCAACTAAAATATTAAAGTTGTTTGTCGCTGTATCTGGAAGCTCATTAGCTTGATGAGCTGGAACATTAGAAGACTTTGGCTGTCCTTCAAATACACCATACGTACTAAAGTGATCCGTATAAACGGACACCTTGCCGTTCTTATAGTCTCCACCAATCAATTCCCATTTTCCTGCTTTTTCATTCCAATAATAAACTTTTACATTTTTAGGATTTTTGACTTGTTTTGGATCAACTTTAAATGTGAGTTTCACTTTATCATCAAATTCATGGTACGTTTTCCCATCAGCTTCTATTGTAAAGTCATAAGCAATAATGGAACCTTTTACTTCCATTTTCTTCACGTTAATATTTACGTTTTCAGCTAACGGAAGAACGGAGGCAGGGATTTGTACTTCTACATTTCCATTACTTACTACAATCGATGCTCCTGCTTTCTGTAAAGCTTGGACTTGCTCTTTTGTTAATGTAAATGTTGCATTGATTTTGTTATCCAGTTTGATAACAACTACAGCATTATCCGCAATATTTGCAAGGGCAGAATCACTAATCTTATACTTGCTACCATCCTTTATTACTTTCGGTTTAATTTCTTTTACTTTATTTGAGTTACCAGGTTTTTCTCCTGGCTTATTGCCTGGCTTTTCTCCAGGTCCTTGTCCTGGCTCTTTACCTGGTTCTTCACCCGGCTCTTCTCCTGGCTCTTCTCCTGGCTCCTGACTCACATCAATAATTCTGCCTTCTACTTCAGTAGGAATTCCCTCGCTTCCAATACTTACTAAATGGTCACGGAAGTTTTCCCAATCAGATAGTCCTAAGTCTGTAACGCGTCCTTCTGCATAAGCTTTAGCAAAAACGTCATAGCCGTCTCCACCTTTGGCAGTAAATGCATTTGTAGCAATTGTGTACATCGTATCATCTTGTACTTCTACATATTTACCAGCTTCATTTAAATAGGAAACAGATACAATTCGCTCTCCAGGTAGTTTTGTTTCATCATATACAACTTTTCCACCCGCTACATGTAAGAAACCACCATTTTCTGTTGGATACTGACCTAAAGAAATTTCAAATGCCTCTTTTAGCTCAGCACCTGTTACATCCATAGTTGCTAATGTGTTGTTAAATGGAAGGACCGTGATTATTTCACCAACAGTGATTGGTCCTTTATCAATTGCTGCACGGATTCCCCCCCCATTTTGCAGGGCCATAATAATATTTTTACCAGTGAACGTTCTTGACTTCTCAAGCATTCCATCAGTAATCAAGTTCCCTAAAATCGTTTCATTCTTGCGGACACTTGGTTTTGTATCATCGCCATTCGTACGTGGACTTTCTAATGCAATTGGTGAGGACACGCCGATTTCCGTTTTTGCCACTTGATTAATTTTCTCTTTAAATGGCTCCAATACTTTAACAGCTTCTTCATCCTCTTCTTGAGCACCGATAGCTACTAAGTGACCGTCATAAGTCTTCACTACATCATTTTCATCAAAAGTTACATTTACAACGCCAAGATTGCTGTTTGAGTTACCAGTTTGAACAATTAGCGTAGGTGTTTCATCCTCGTCTACTATTACTGGTTTCTCCAATGTTGTATGGCTATGACCACCGACAATCACGTCAATACCTTCTACTTTTTCCGCAAGAATTAAATCATTATCAATTGCTGCATTATCGTCATATCCAATATGGGTCAAGGCAACAATTCGATTTACCCCTGCTTCTTCAAAAGCTTCTACTGCTATTTCTGCTTCTTTCAAATAGTTTTCAAAAGCAATCGATCCTGGGCTAGAAATATCCGCCGTTTCCGCTGTCGTTAATCCAAAAATCCCAACTTTCTCTCCGTTTACCTCTTTGACAATGCCATTATATATCTTTCCGTTTTCACTATTCGATTCAATCGATTTGTTCTGAAGTCCAGTAAATTTCCCATCTTTCGAAAAATCAACATTCGCACTGACAAATGGGAAGTTTGCTCCCTTAATAAAGTCAGCTAGCGCTTGATGACCTTCTGCAGAAGATCCTAAATCAAATTCATGGTTTCCAAAGGTCATTGCATCAATGCCAAGCAAATTCAGCATCGCTAAATCAGCTTTTCCTTGGAATTCATTAAAGTATAAGGTCCCTGTAAATTGGTCTCCTGCATGAAGGAGAAGGGCATCTGGATTTGCTGCTCTTATTTCTTTTACCGCAGTAACTGTCTTCGGTATGTTATCCAAAGCTGAGTGGATATCATTAGTATGCATAATAGTTAAATCAGGTACTTCTGGTAAATTAGATAAATCAAGTTGAACCATTACTGGATCATGGTCAGATGCTTGTCCAGTTGCTTCCGTAAAGTTTGCGTTAATATGAATCATATCAGCCGTTGTTACATTTGCTAATCTATTTGTTACTAAAATATGGTCTAGTACTTGGTTGTTACCTTGGAAGAAGTAGGAGAAACGATCTTCAGCTGGAACCTTTTCCACCATATTTGTTAAAATCTCACCCTTTAAAGCCTTAAGAGCCGGTGTAAATTCAAAATCATTCATGTCTCCAGTTACAACCACATTTAAGTTAGGGTTTTTGACAAGCCCTTCTTTAATAAAGTTGTTTACTTCTTGGGCAAGCTTGATGCGCTCTGCTTCAGAAGACAGTACAGGCGGCTGGTTAGCTCCCCATAAAGTTTGATCTCCACCTTTAGAATTCAAATGGTTTCCGATTACTACAACACGCTGACCTTTAAATTCAAATTCTGCAGCAAGTGGTTTACGTGTGTTAGTAAATGCTTCTGGGTTAATAACACCTGGGTTTAATGTAAGGTTCCCTGTTTCCGTCCATCCATTTGCTTCCGTTGCTTTTCCCTTCGTTCCTTCAACCAATGTTACACGTTCAGGGTTGTAAAGATGACCAACACGAATATTGCCACCAGGAGCTCCACCGTTTGTGTTATTTACAGGAGCCACGTCTATCCATTTATATGCTGGACCACCTGCAGCAACAATTGCATTGATTAAACGTTGATAGCTTTCTGATGCATCAGAGTTTCCTGAATCAGTTTCTCCATCATTATCCTGAACCTCTACTAACGTAATAATATCAGGAGATTTCATGTTTTCTACAAATGACTTGGCAATTTTAGCTACTTTGGCATCTGGAGTGTTTGCTTTATTATTAGAGAAATTCTCAATATTGTATGAAGCCACGGTTAATTTATCCTCTGCCGGGACAATATGAGTAACTTCTTGTGTTAAATTGGATTTTGTTAAAGTAGGTAATTCGTTTTTATTAACAGATAATTGATAACCATTACTTGAATAGGTTACGACACCGATAACATCACCATTAAACTTATCACCTTGCTGGAAATCACTTCCCACATTATCTAAAAAGATTTTTTCTGGGTTATAATCGTCTTCAGCAATATTTAATCCACCTTGATTATTTAACGTATTATTCGTCGTGCTTTCCACAATAATAGGCACATCATTCGAATACGGTGGTCCTACTACTAGTGCATTTGGGAATGATACACGCATATATTCAAGAGATTCCCAAAAGTCAATTCCATCTTCATCTGGATCAAAAGATGTCATTTCATCATTATCAATTACTTTGTTTGGAGGAAAAATATCTTTCCCAATAATAAGTGGAGCTGGTAGTTCAGCCGTCCCATCTTTAGTAATGGATGTTGCGGTAATTTGTGTTTTGGACAGATTAGCTCCTCCGCCATATTCCGTAACAGTTCCATTAACGGAAACTTTGTCTCCAACAGAAACCCCGTGAGAGGACTTGTATACTTCAATTGCTTCAGATGTTTCGATATCTGTATCTGCTCCATCCACATCCTGCATAACAAAACTGCTTGACCCAAACACATGGGTTACAACACCAGTTATGTCCGTAACAGAAGAACCATTATATTCAGAAATATGCCCTTTTCCTTGTATATCATGGATACGGAGATTTTCCGTATTTAGAATTTTAAAAGTAAAGCTAAATACATCACTTACTGTACCATTTGTTACAGCAATTGCTTTAATCGTAGTTTCACCCGTTTTTAAAGAGATTGGCTGTGTGTATTTTGTACTTTTTTCAGTTGGTGTAGAACCATCTGTTGTGTAGTAAATAGCTGCATCTTCTAGACCAGAATTCAATTCAACCTCTGTACCAGCTGGGACTACCCCTGGTGTTTGTGTGGAGTAAACGGCTGGCTTATTCACTAAATCATAGCTATTAAGACCAGTAGTTTTTAGATGATACCCCGTTTCATCGATTGATCCGATTCCGGTAAGATGAACTTTATCTCCTTCTTTGTATTGCTTGATTAAGTCATCATAAGTGGAACCTGTACGATTATCGTGGATAACACGTACCTTTTCTCCACTTTCAAATACAGCTTGGAATGTAGCAGTGCCATAGCTATCCTTTGTCATTTCAGAGATTGTAACATTTTGTAATGTAAGCAATTCACCTTGTGTGGAATCAGTTACTTCCGTAACAGACTGCGCTTCTGGCAGATCATTGTCTGAAGACACGATATCAAGACTTTCTGGTTCAATTTCCAGTTCATTTTTATATGTCTTCAATACGCCCGTTATTTTTATCTTCTCTCCTGGCTTAACAGATTTAGGGCTAGCATAAACATACATTCCAGCAGTGGAATCTTGCATATAAAAAGTTTCGCTTCCCCAAAGTCCTGAATTTGTTGTCACAATTCCTTCTATCGTAACTGTTTTACCAGTGCCAAGTTCACGAGCATCTGCGATCGAAATAGCAGGTTCTGGTTCTGCAGGTTCAGTTGGCTCTTCAGGAGCAGCTGTACCAAAAGTATGTATGCCAAGATTATCAAAGGAATTAATTCCTTTGTTCGTCCATTCTACATTTCGATCAAAACTATCTTTAATATTTTTGTCACCAGATAAAACATCACTATTTCTAATTAACGTAACGTCTTTAGCAAAATCAGCATTCGAACCAACTTGGCCAAGTGAATCAATAATAGATTCTCCTTTTAATAGAACAAGAGGATCGTTACCATTAAAATTAATTACCGTCGAATTTTCTAGATTTCCTTTTGCCTTTATTTTTTCATCGGCTTGACCGTGATAAATAACATAAGTTTCGCCATTTTTTAATGTACCGTTTAGTGAGAGCTTATGGGAAATTTTCTCTGCACCATTTGTATGAATTCCAAGGCTGTACTGACTTAAATCAAGATCAGCGCCAGTTCCGTTATATAACTCAATCGCCTTATTAAAGCTGCTTCCCTCGATATATTCTGAGATAATCAAATCTGTAGCTACAACCGTTTCTGCCTTTACATTTAGATTAGCTACTGGTGAGAATAAACTAAAAAGTATAGCAATTATCGTAATAACACTAAGATTCCTCTTATTTCTTCTTTTCATGTTTTTTCTCCTCATATTTTTTAGATTAGCTTCATGATTCGGACGTCTCGAAAGGAGACTATCTTGTTTGAAAATGACACATACAAGATTCTGAAGATGAACTACTAAGGTCCTAGTCCTGTTAGAAAATTATCCCAATAGAATAGTAGTTTTCCATATTCAGCTTCCCATCCATAACTTTTTCACAATCCACTGTACCACTGCAAAATTAGCTAGTTTCTTTGTCACATCCTTTTTCTTACAATATAGTTGTAGCTCATAAAATGTTATAGGCCTAAACACCTATACAACTAATCGAAGGATAATAAGTTATATTTTTACTATTAAAATATAACAAACCTATCCGTGAATCATTGTATAATGATATAAATCGCATAACAAGATACATTTTCAAAAATATAAAGAATTTACAAAAAAAATAGAATTTTAATGCTATTTGTCGTAATATGAATAAGTTTTTTTTAATAAAAAAACGTTTTCTATAACATGAATTCGGAATAACAATCTTTAAAAAGTCCAACTTCTTCTGTCTAATTTTTTTGATACCAAATAAAAAAACTAGTAACAAACTCCTATTTATAAATCAGCATTCCTTTAGATATTTAGATATACTTCCTACATGAATAAAAATAAAATAAGCAAGTTTACGACTAAAAAAAGCTGAATTAAAAAATTCAGCCCTAAATTGGATCCGTATTTTGAAAATGAGAATGACTCCAGACATAATGGAAAAACTCCTCATCACTACTTTGTATAATATAACAAAAGTGTGGTATATTGTAATCTTCATAGATTACAATATATCAAGTAGAAATGGAGGTTAAATATGCCCTTTTTATCATTCCTTTTGTTTGTATTAGTTAGCAGCTTTACTCCAGGTCCAAATAATTTTATGGCAATGTCGTTTGCTAATAAATATGGATTTAAAAAAACTATTAAGTTCAGTTTGGGAGTTTCAGCTGGCTTTTTTGTTTTAGCTTTGATGTGTAGTATTTTTAATCTTTTGCTTATAAGTATCCTGCCCATTATAAAGTTACCATTAACTATTTTAGGTGTCGGCTATATTCTTTACTTAGCTTATAAAACACTTACGAGTAAAAGCATCCATAATAATAATGAAAAAAATGATGAGACAAACAAAAATCTTTTTTTAATCGGCGTTTTGATACAATTTATTAATCCAAAAGGAATTTTGTATGGGATTACAGTTGTATCAACCTTTATATTGCCTTACTACACTTCTTACTTTAGTTATTTTATCTTTTCATTATTTTTAGGGATTATCGGATTTCTAAGCTCATTATGTTGGAGTATATTTGGCTCCATCTTTCAGAAGTCATTATCAAAATATCAGAAGCCATTTAATATCATAATGGCCTTGTTATTAATATATAGCGCTATTTCCATTGTTTTACATTAAATTCATACATACGACAAGAAGGAGGGTGGTTAATCCCCCTCCAATTTTTCTTGCTGAACTCTTCCTTCTTAAAAAAATTTCAAAACGATAAAGCATAGATAATAAGAGACTGTTCCAAGAGCTTGTCTTTAAAACCAGCTCTAAAAAAACAATCGAAAAAATTCATCTATATCCCTTTACTTTTAAAATCATTATCTTTTGGAAAATTCCGCTGCAACACTATGCTCATACCAAATTTCTCTGTTCCCTCCTTATCACTCACCAGAAGGAATGGTAATCGGTGTTGATGTACATAATGGGATTCCAAAATTAGGAGAACCATCGGCATTCCAATTGAATTTTTGAATTCGGGTACTTCGTCGCTGGCTGCCTCCTTCTGATTCGGAGATAGCATGATATACAATCCAATCTTCTGTGCCATCAGGGGATTGTGTAAAACTATTATGGCCAGGAGCAAATACCTTATTTTCGATACTTTTCTTAAACACAGGCTCTGTAGATTTAAGCCAAACTTCGGGATTCATAACATCCTCATTTTCTGAAATGGTTAACATCCCCAAACTATAATCATCTGACCAAGTGGTACTAGCAGAATAGATTAGAAACAACTTATTATTCCTCTTTAACATTACTGGTCCCTCATTAATCGCCATTCCACCTTGCTTTTCCCAATCATACTCAGGTTTTGACAATAAAACATTCGGACCAGTAAGTGTCCACGGATTTTCCATCTCAGCTATATAGAGAGCTGATCCATACTCAGGAAAGTTCCCATATCCAGCATATATAAAATAAAGTCGACTTTTATGTTCAAAAATCGTTCCATCTAAACCAGGGTATTCTGTATTTACATATCCTTTTTCTACCCAATCCCCGTTAAACGGGTCTTCCGCCGAATTCTCTAGCACAAAAATCTTCCTTGATTGATCATCGCCTATTCCGTCATTCGCGGTGAAATATATAAACCATTTCCCATTTATTCGATGAATTTCTGGAGCCCAAATATTTGCACAATTGATTCCTTCATTCGGAGCAGACCAAATCGTTTTACAACTTCCTTTTGCTATTCCACTTAATGTGGGTGACTTCCATAAATCAAGTCTTGTCCTTTTCGTTACCATAAAATAGTAAGTATTGTTATCTTTATACACCCAGGGATCTGCCCCAGGTTCTAGAATTGGGTTATAAAAAGTTAATTTGCTCATCATTTCCTCCACTATCCTTTTTTATGTTGAAATCATCCGTAAAGTAAGGGTTTTCATTTTTCTCCCTATCAATAGCTATGATCAGATAAGGAGCAAGCTCTGCTTCTTCATTATCTCCCCGTTTGTTTAGAATCCCCCGCTTCATCGAAAATATATAATTTTTATTCTATTAATCTCCTAAACGAATATTTATAGTTTCATTAATCCCCGAATTCCATACATATCCCTACTCTCTCTTTTACTTATCTAATCTATTTATTCTCTACAATTCTTTC
Source organism: Niallia sp. M35 (assembly GCF_050971705.1). NCBI lineage: Bacteria > Bacillati > Bacillota > Bacilli > Caryophanales > Bacillaceae > Niallia > Niallia sp. M35. The sequence goes on along the minus strand of NZ_JBPCEP010000012.1, from coordinate 196,405 downwards.
TTTTCCTTTAAAATTACCAAAGAGTATGAATAGGCTGCACTTTTTTTAGATCACATAGATTATTATATGTTTAGCCGCTCTATCTTTTCGCCTTACGATGGAATGTACCCTCTAAATTTCTTTTTAGTCATCAACCAATTATTTCATTTTTTATTCAACTATTCCCATATGGGAAAACCTCTTATCATATTGTATAATAGATTTTTATCCTATTATGAGAAGCAAGAAAAAGATTTCCATATAGAATCAATAAAAAACGGTGAAAGTTCCTTTACCATCCAAATCAAAAGACATTTTAGACAATATAAATTTCCAGTTAGAAAATCCATCCAAAATCAAGTATGATATCAACATGTGATAGTAGAAAAGGGGTTAAAAAATGAGCGTATTAAACGTAAAAAATTTAAGTCACGGTTTCGGGGATCGTGCAATATTTAATGATGTGTCTTTTCGGCTTTTAAAAGGAGAACACGTTGGACTAGTTGGGGCAAATGGTGAAGGTAAATCTACTTTCATGAATATTGTTACTGGAAAGCTACAGCCTGATGAAGGGAAAATTGAGTGGTCACGAAAAGTCCGTGTTGGTTATTTAGATCAGCATGCAGTCCTTCAAAAAGGGACGACGATGCGTGAAGCGCTAAGCACTGCTTTTCAATATCTTTTTGATGCGGAAACAGAGATTAATGAGCTTTATGCAAAAATGGGTGATGAAGGTGCTGATATTGATGCATTACTTGCAGAAGTGGGAGAGCTGCAGGAAACGCTAGATAGTAATGATTTCTACCAAATTAATGCGAAAGTCGAGGAAGTTGCTCGTGGTCTAGGATTAGACGATGTCGGACTAGATCGTGATGTAGCTGATCTTAGCGGTGGACAACGCACGAAGGTTTTGCTGGCTAAGCTATTACTAGAAAAGCCTGAAATTCTATTACTAGATGAGCCTACAAACTACTTGGATGAACAGCATATCGAATGGTTGAAACGCTACTTACAGGAATATGAGAATGCATTTATCTTGATTTCCCATGACATTCCTTTCTTGAACAGTGTTGTTAACTTGATTTACCACATGGAAAACCAAGAATTGAATCGCTATGCTGGCGACTATGATAACTTCTTAAAAATATATGAAATGAAAAAGCAGCAACTAGAGTCTGCTTACAAGCGTCAACAACAAGAAATCGCTAATTTGAAAGATTTCGTTGCTCGTAACAAAGCAAGTGTTGCGACTCGTAATATGGCCATGTCTCGTCAAAAGAAGCTCGACAAAATGGACATTATTGAATTAGGGAAGGAAAAACCAAAACCTGAGTTTAAATTCAAAGAAGCTCGCGCAGCCAGTCGTTGGATTTTCGAGACGGAGGATCTTGTTATTGGTTATAATGAACCACTTTCTCGCCCTCTTAATCTAAAAATGGAACGGGGACAAAAAATTGCCTTCGTTGGGGCAAACGGTATTGGTAAGTCTACGCTTTTAAAAAGTATTCTCGGCTTGATTAATCCTCTTTCGGGTAAAGTAGAGCGCGGTGATTATCAACATATTGGTTACTTTGAGCAAGAAGTGAAAGAATCCAACTACAACACTTGTATCGAAGAAATCTGGAGCGAATTCCCAAGTATGAATCAAGCAGAAGTCCGTGCTGCTCTTGCAAAATGTGGATTAACAACGAAGCATATTGAAAGTAAAATTGAAGTCCTTTCTGGTGGAGAAAAAGCCAAGGTTCGCTTGTGCAAGATTTTAAACACAGAAACGAATTTATTAATACTAGACGAACCTACCAATCACTTAGATGTAGATGCAAAAGAAGAATTGAAGCGTGCTTTAAAGGAATATCGCGGAAGCATCTTAATGGTATCCCACGAACCTGATTTCTATCGTGAAATTGCGACAGATATTTGGAATTGTGAAGATTGGACAACGAAAGTATTTTAAATAAAATTGAGGGGTACTCAAATGAATAGAATCCAATTGGGTACCCCTTAATCTTTATATCCCAGCTATATACATCAATGTTTTATCTTACAGGTTTCCTTTCCTCATTACTTTCAGATTACTCCGGTAAAATACAAATAATATAAAGATGAGAAGCAACAGACAGATGCTAATTAAAATGCCTATTAATAAAGCCATCGATAGCTCTGTAGAATTTTCCGCTCCTACACTGTCCACTCTGTAGTGAACATTCTCTTCATCATCTGTAAATAACTGAAGCTCCTCTGCTTTCCTAGTAATGCTACTGCCTGTTTCCACCTTTTGTGTAAAAAGCTGTCCTTTCCATTTGTCATGGTCATTTGCTTTGCTTCCATCAAAAGAAATAGCACGTTTTTCTGCAGTTAAACCATCTGTCTTAGATGATTGGCTCGATTCTTTTAGAAAATCTGTATTCTTTTGATTACGACCGCTTTCGTATTCATTAGGCTGTAATCTATCAATCATAGAATCTGCCCTTGCCGTTTGCTCGGTCAGCCAACTGAAGATAGCCATGATTACAATTAAGATTAGACTAAGAAAGATATGTTTACTATATCGATTCATTTCTCGAATCATCCTCTATTTCATTGCTTTTCCATCTTTCTATAAGAATTTGTACTCCTATCAGTATCAGTAACCCAATCAATAGAATGATAGCTGCCGGAGCAAATAACGATTGCGTTCCATATTGAATAGACATATAAACTTTGGACATCGGATCATCATAACTGAAATTCGGTGTTGTTAAAGCTAATAGCGGTGTTACATATAAAATAATTAATCCGACTGTAAGGAATAAACCAAGAAGTTTTTGTGCTGCAAAACTGACTGCAATTATGCTAGAACTCACCAATAATAAAAGGATAGTAAATACAGTCCATTGCATCGTACTGGCTTGAGAGAGTTCATAGATATTTAATCCATATAAACTAATCACAAAGCCGACAATCAAATTAAGTAAAAGAAAGACGGTTCCACGGAACCACAATGGAATACGTTTAAAGTAATAGGTTGTATACCCAATTAGTAAGCTGCTAATTAAAACAATAAACATAATAACCACAGGCGGAATATTTTTTTCCTGTTTTACTTCACTTGCACCAGCTGTTAATTGTAGTGGACTAGATAAGAAATTATAAACGTCACCTTTAGAGCGTCCTTCAATAAATGCATTTTGCAGAACACTAAAGACATCATCCTTTATTTTTCTTGTTGAATCTACATTTACAGCCCATTTATTATTTAAGGCATCTGCATCTGTCTGTACAAACGAAACTTCATCATGCAGTTCATTCGTATGGTCAATAACAGTCTGCTGGTGCTTTCCTGCGTCTTTTATGGAAGAATGAATAGCATTCACTTGCTCGATGATCTGTGAATGTACCGTTACCAGTTGAGTTCCCTTTGCCGATCCTGGTTCATGTGTCGTAGTTTGTTCCCCTTGCTGTATTTGCTGAAGTAATGCTTCCCCTTCTGTTTTAATCTCGGATAAATTCTGAGTTAATTCTGTGTGATGTGTGTCAAGGCTTTCCTTTGATTTAGCCAAGAATACAACAAATTGGTCTTGAAGTGCTGTTAAGCCATCTCCAATTGTCGGTATTTCTGCTTCCACATTTGTCCAGTCAGTTGTTTCCGCATCTGTTAATTGAAAAATCCTTGTAAGTTCTGTAAGGAATTGTTCGTTTTTCATTACTTCGCTCTTTGCTTTGTTCTCAGAAAGCATATTGTTCAACGTCGTTTCATATTGATCTAGATAAGCATAGTAATAGAGCAAATCCATAATATCTCCAGTAAGAAATTCCTTATGGAACCAAGTTTCAAGGATAAGTCTTCTATCCCCGGACAGTGCTGGTGATGCTAAAATTGCCTCTTCTTTCTCTTCTATTCTAGCTATAATAGAATTCATATTGTTTGTAAGAAGTGTCAGCTGTTCTCGCAATTCATCATTTACTTCTATGAGAGATTCTATATATTCTTTCAGCAATCTGTTCTCTTCGGTAAGAGAATTTTTATTTTCTGTAAGCTCTTTGATCGTATTTGCCAGCGTTTCATTGTCAGTGAGAAGTGCAGCAATTTTTTCTTTTAATTGCTGAATAATTTGATTGTTACCCTCGTCACTCGTTTTAAGTGATTGCTTCACATCCTGCAAGTTTTTTTGAATGTCCTTTAATTGTATTTCAAACTGACTCTTACTTTCATCAGGAATTTGTTGATCTGCCTGTATATATTCATGAAGTTTTTTCAATAATTCTTCCATTTGTGCTAACTGCTCTTCTGCAGACAAACTTTTCGTTTCCCTGTTTGCTCCATTATCAGTATTTGAATTTCCCTTTGTATGTTGCGTACTTTTTAATACAAACTCTTCTCCTGTTTGGTCGTCCGTATCCTTATCTTCATCAGATGTCGGCAAATTAGGAGATTCTGGATTTTCTGGCGGTGCTTCTGGTAACAAGCTACCTTCCCCTTCTGCTAATTTTTCTTTGGTTTTCACTATCTTTTCTTGAAAAGAATTCAAGGATTCTGTATCAATTAATTGCTTGTAATAATCTAGCATTCTGCTCTGATAGTCAAGAATTGCTTCCCTTTGTTTATCCAAAGCCAGTAATCTATTTTCTTTTAGTAATGTTAATAGCCGTTTACTATTGTCTAGCTTTTCATAAACGGAATTAACGTTGCTCATTAATTGTTGGTTATTCTCAGACAGAAAAAGTGACTGTTCCGCAAAATAAGGAGATGAAGCTTCTGTCGCTGACTGTACTGTAGAAAGAGCAGTAGTCTGCAAGTCTGTCAATTTTTGTTTTTGTTGTTGCTGATACTCTTCATATGCCTTGATATAGTCAACTAAACTGCTTAAATCCTCAGAAAATGACTTCATAGATTGATTCTGACTATCACTTTGCGTGCCAATTTGTTCTATAGATGACTTCATGGACTTTAATACGCCCTCTTGTTCTAAAATCTCATCAGCAAGATTCTTGGAACTTGGTTTATAGAAAGCTAGCATAGTCTGCTGAAAGTCTATTTCCTTTTGCAAAATTTCTTCAAATTCAGAGCGTACCATTTCCATATCTTTCGCTACATAATTCCAATATAAGGAACTGATACGTTCATTTGCCCGCTTTGTAGCCCTTTCTATCTCCAAATTTACTTTTTCAGTATTTACTGCATTTAACTGACTTTGAACATTATATTTAAATGTCACTTTACTTGGATTCTCTTCTTCATATGCCATCACTTGTTCAGAGAAATTAGATGGAATATAGATGACAGCATCATATTTCTTATTCCTTAATCCATTCTCTCCAGCGCTTCTAGAAACAACAGTCCACTGAAAAGAAGACTCGTTGGAGAGAATGGAAGAGACATCTCCCCCTAAAAGTCTATGTTCTCCAGCAATATCAACACCAGCATCTTCATTCACAATTGCAATTGTTTTGGTTGTATTTGGCTTCTCCAAAAATGGATGATCTCCAATCAGCTGAAAAAATAATACTGGAACACCAATTATAACAACCAGGGCAATAACCATCTTCCACAATTTCACTTTTCCCATCAAGAATATACCTTCCTCTCCATAAGCACTAAAGGAATTTGAATTTTTCTCTCAAGCCCATTTTTTACATAATATCCATAGCCAGGCTGGATTTCTGGTTCCTTACGCTCATATGACAAAGTGTACAAGGATTGTTCCGATTTCTTCATTAGCAACAATGCCTGCCTAATTTGCTTTATTTCTAAAGTTAACGGATCATAGCCTTTTGTTAATTCATTAGTACTGCCTGAAACTACAATCTGAAACCCTAAGTGACTATAATTTTTCATTAGTCTCACAATCATCTCCTGCATTCTATTGTCTATTTCCTGAAGTAATCTTCCATATCCATCTACAACAAACAACAAAGGAGTAAAGATCGGAAGTGCCTTTCCTTCTAAAATCGCCTTATCATATTGACGATTTCTTTCTAAAAGCATGGCTTCAGTAGATTCTAGCCATTTAGCAACAGTACCTCGATCTGTTAGATATTGAACCCGGTCATCTTCCGCTAAATAAGCTAACCCGCGATTGATAGAATCCCATATTCCAATTCCTTCCATACCTTGTTGGATGGCATGGTTTATAAGTAGCTTAATAACATTTGTCTTTCCTTTTTGTGCTTGGCCTAAAATCATGAAATGATTCATAGCATGAAAATCAACAAATACAGGCTGGACAGATTCTTCGTCTAAACCAATAGGTAAGAGACCGACTGAAGTTTCTTCCTTTATATATTCCTTAAAGCTAATGTTAGTTAACTCTTTTGGAAGCATTGGAACCCTTTGAGGAGTTCGACAGGATTCATATTTCTCTCGTAGATTTTGAATGGATGCCTTGAGTTCCGTTAGCTGGTCGAAATCATTATCACCAATGCAAGACAGTAAAATCTGCGTAAAATATGTGCCTTCTTTTTTTATAATAGCCCTGCCTGGAATAGGCTCGGGTTCATAAGGAATTCTTCCCAAAATAGAATAAGCTTCTGTATGGTCCATTAAGTAATGCACTATTTTCGTCTTTAAATTATTCATCAAAGATGGTCTAATGGAACTTACACGAGTAGCGCCAAAGAACATATATATTCCTAATGATTGACCATCCCGAGCGAATTGATTTATCTGTGCTTCTAAATCAGCCATTTCGTCTTTGACAATATCGTAATTATCAATCACGATAAACCACACTGGAAGCGTCTCATCATTTAGCTGATTATACATAGAGATAGAACTTACTTCTGTTTGCTGAAAAAGCTGTTTTCTTAGATTTATCTCATTCTGCAAAATAGCCATAAATTTATTGATTTTTTGCTGTTCATCCATTAAGAATAATTCACCGACATGAGGAAGTTGCTTAAGAGGCATTAATCCACCATTGCCAAAATCCATTAAATAAAAATGGACCTCTTCTGGAGAATAATTTTCTGCAATTCCCATAAGAAGAGTAATTAAGCTCTGCGTTTTTCCATAGCCAGATGTGCCAAAGACTCCAACATTTCCGTCTTCTAGCAAAGTATAGGGATAGATCGATTGACTTTGCGCTTCAGGATCATCTATCATAGCCAGATTAATTTTTCTGTAGTTCTCATCAGGCTGATAATCTGGACGATATATTCTTGGAGATAAAGGCGGAAGCCATGGACTTGATAGTTTTGTTAGCTGAAGCTCCTTTTGTAGCTCTTCTATTTTTCCCACAATAACATCAATCTCACTGCTTGCTTGCACTTTCGTTTTTTCCTGTACGGATAACTCTGATAAAGGAATTAACCCTAGATCCGATACAATTGCAATTTCATCTTCCATTTGTGAAGTATCTTCTTGATAATTCGCACCGCTCCATGCAGATTGGAATAATTCATACACCTCATTATTGCCGACTTGCAGATAGCCCCTACCAGTAATAGTAAGAGAGGCTGCATCACTGTTCTTTAAAATCTCCCTGCTGTCTTCTGCATTTTGAACCTTAAGGGCAATGCGGAAACGAGCGTTACTCCAGATTTGAGAATCAATTACTCCACCTGGCTTCTGTGTTGCCAATATTAGATGAACCCCTAAACTTCTCCCTATTCGAGCAGCACTTACCAGTTCTTTAATGAAATCAGGCTCCTCGCTCTTTAATTCAGCAAATTCATCAGAAATAAGAAATAAATGCGGCAGCGGCTCCTCAATTTCTCCCCTTTTATACATGCTTGTATAGTCATTAATGTGATTGACTTCGTATTTATCGAACAAACGCTGTCTTCGTTTAAGTTCACTTTTAATAGAAGCAAGAGCACGATTACTAAAGTTTCTGCTGCCTTCAATATTGGTAATAGTACCTAACAAATGTGGCATATTTCGAAATGGCTGTGCCATCCCTCCACCTTTATAGTCAATGAGTAAAAATGCTACTTCATGTGGATGATAATGAACTGCAAGTGATAAAATATATGTTTGCAAAAGTTCACTTTTCCCCGACCCAGTTGTACCTGCCAACAATCCGTGTGGTCCATGAGCTTTTTCATGGAGATTTAAATAGACAATATCAGACTTACCTTTCAGTCCGATTGGAGCGGCCAATGTTTTAGCAGACTCATTTGTGAGCCAATTTTCTTTAATTGGAATTTCATCAACATCTTTTGCCTTAAGCATCTCCATAAACGAAACCGTTTCTGGTATAGAATTAGTAACCCCCACCTGATGATTAAGTGTTTTAAGCATGCGGGCATACTCTTCATTACCATTTAAAGCATGATTATCCAAATTAAAAGGAATCTGCACTGCGGCTTTATTTTGGATTAATATATCGCCCTGTCTTCCGTTCACATATCGAATCAATGTATGAATATTATTTGAGAAACTTTCTTTTGCTTCACCTGCAAAGATAGCAGATATGCCCAGATGACTGTAAGAGCCTTCTAAATATTCTAGAATTACATGTTCAGCTAGGAGTTCCTGATTCGTAACAATAAAGACAAAATGGGGAGCAAAACGAGTTTTTTCATCTGTTTCATCCACATCTCTTTCCCTGATCAATTCATAAATAGATGACAATAGCTGATCCCTCGTTTGTTCATTATAAATAAACCCTTTAGCAAAAGATTGAGGAATTTGAAAATGAGGCAGCCATTTCATCCATTCCCAATACTTATATTCCTCCTCATGAAAAATAAAAAGAAATCGTACATCATGATAACTATGAAAAAATGCAAGCTGCCCAATGATTTGGTGCAATTCTCCCTTTAATACGGACATCTTACCAATAAGACCAATGGATCCTTTCGATAAATCGGCAGTAATTGGAAGATTTTTCACATGCTGATAGGTCTTCTGCAGATGCTTTGACCTTTCAAGCAATTCATCCATCTCCCGATTAGATAAATCAGCAGAGTTTACACTTATTTGATAACTTGCAGGAACATCCCCTGTCCCCAGTCGAAATTGTAAAAAGTCTTTACTATCTATACTTCGCTCCCAGATTCGGTCAGAAATCTGTTCCGTCAAATATTTCATTCTTTCAAAAGAAGGAAAATGAAACTCCAGTACTTGTCGCTGCTTTGAAGCTAAGGATTCAAGCTCCCTTCTTTTTTCTTCCAGATAATTAGAATAGACTCTTTTTCTTCGTTCTTCTTGCTCTTTTCTGGATGTCTTTTCTTTAAAATACTGAATCGTGGAAGTAATAATAGTCATAGCGAACATCACAATGGAAATAAGAATAAAAATTCCTCTTGGTATTAATAAAGCAACAAGTCCCATCACGATCATCATCACTAAAGGTGGAAGAATGATTAGCCATAGACTTCTTTTAGATTGCATCGATTCTTGACCTGGAAAGGATAACTGCACTTTCTCCTTAGGTAATTCATACAGCATTCTAGGTGTCCTCCGATAATTCGGATAGCGTTTCATCATCTCTGATTGAGGAAGGGAAATCTCTTTTAGAGATGACTCAAATTCATAGAAGCTCTCTATTTGAATTACATCCTGATCCATCAATGTAACATATATGCCATTCCAGAAGAGTATATCGCCAACCTCTAGCTTTTGTTTGTCTAAAACCAAATGACCATTTAGATAAACTGTAGAATCTCTAGAAATAATTTCCCAATACTTCTGATTTTTTATTAAAGAAAGCCCTTTTGCGCCATGTTGCATATGCGCTTTTTTTATGTAAATAGATTTTTTTTCGAAATGGCATTCTTCATCCTTTGAAACTGGTTCTACCATACATACTACTTCAGACTGATTTCCAATATAGTAAGTTTTTTCGAGCTTCTTCCTGCTTGTCATAAACAGCGTAAGGCTTTGACTTTCCAGGCTTAGTTGATAAAACTTCTCTGTCCCCATCACAGTTTCAGTCGAACCTATCCTATATATCGCCCTGTCATCTTCCCCCACTTTTACAAGTATGGAAGAAGGGAAAGATGGAAGAGTAATATTGTCTCCAAATTCTGGACCAATGGTAATACTGCTATTTTTTGTTAATTTAATAGAATAATAGGTTTGTTCATGGAAAACAAACAGCGTATACATTACATCACCTCACAATTGTTGCTATTATTATTTTTATATTTTCTTCTTTATTTAGGATTCTGGCCTTGATCTTTTGTTGTCTGATCTTTTTTCAGAAGAGTATCCTTTTGAGAAGATTCTTCTTTCATGTCTTGCTCATATTTATTTAGCTCATTTTCAATTTTATCGATTTGTTGCTGACGCTCTTCACTGGTGAGCGAATCATCTCTCTGAACATGGGCCTGATACTCTAGCAAAGCATACATGATAAGACTGCGATCTTCTAGCAAGCGAGCATTCTCCAAGGCAGCTTCAGCGTCCCCTCTTCCAATATTAATCCAGTATTCATAATAATTAGAATCAGATTGAAGAGTAACTGTATTTTTTACAATATCCCTTTGTTTATCGGATAAGTCCGCACTATATATATAGGCTGTTGCTAATTCATATTGCGCAACAGTCGGCAAACTATCAATATCATATGATTCGAGACTAGTGATTACATCACTGTAAGCATCCGCTAAAAAGTGTTGTTGGGCATCCATTATATGATTATGTTTTGGCTGGAGAAAAAACAGGGTATAGATAGAGTAAATAATTGCTGGTACTAATAAAATACTAGTTGCCCAAATGGCATATTTCATCTGCTTCCACTTATTTTTCGGAAGTTCGACCAACTGTTCATATTCCTTTTTTTCCTGTAAAAAAGCTTGATCAAGAACAGCTTGCAGATCATCATAATTATTTGCTTTCATAATCGCAACTGCTGCTTCACTTAATTTCAATGTTTCATAATAGGCAATATATTGTTCAAAGGAATATTGATTATCAATCAATGCTGCTGTCATTGCTTTCAGCTGCAGCCATTCTTCCTCCCTATTATCTTCATATGGAGGAATACTTTCTTTTACTCCATAATGGAGGAAATAAGGCGCCAAACCTTGATCGACAGCAATATTTTCTGGACATATAAATAAATGAAGACGGGATAAGGAGTGATTGCGGACCTTTTCAAGCAATTGATGAGCAATTATGTATTGTTCCTTTTTTTTCAAAGAGAAGATTCCTTGATTATAAATAAAAGACTTAGGCAATTGAACCTCTATCTGTAATAAATCCTCATGCTTATTAAGAGTTCTCTTAACTTGACTATCTATATCTTCTAGAAAAGCTGCTTCCAGCAAATGATTCAGCTTAATTTTCTCAATTTGATAATTAAATATAATTCGCTGGTCTTCCTTCTGGATAACAGCATCCAGCTTTTTTTCCATATATGATACATGTTCATTTGACATACTTGCTGTCTCCTTTATAATATTTGAATCTTGTCACCTGTCATTATTCCGATATCTGCTAACCGCTTTTCTCCAGAAAAAACTCTCTTTTTATTCATTACCTTTATCCAATATCCATTTCTTGGTGTATCTAGCCTGTTAGTTGTCTTCCAGGCAATATCCACTAACTTCTTCACTGTATGATAATCAGAGAGTCGAAGTTCTAAATATTCTCCATTATATTTAGAAAGATCTACCGTTACTTCAATGTACATGTCATCACCTCTTAAAAGAAAAGAGCGCCTCCATTTACAGAAAAGCGCTCTTAATAAACCATATTCAATCTTTCAATCTTATCCTCGAATCTGATTTGCAATTTGAGCGTCTGCATCTTCCAATGCTTTTGCTGTACTTTTTAATTGAGAAGAAATTTCTTCAAGCAACTGCTGCATATCTACAAAGGATGGTCTTAACGATTGATATTGTTCGCTAAACGCTCTGCTTGACTGACCTTCCCACATAGTTTCTAATTCTTGAATCATGTTGTCTAAGCGAGAAATTTGATCTCCCACTTGACTTCCTTCACTAGAATAGCGATCGGCCATACCTACTAATTCTTCTGGTGTAACGCGAATGATCCCTGACATATTATCTCTCCTTTTGTTTTTTATATATAACACACAATGAATGACATTATGCAGTTACCACAATTAAATAATCTTTTAAATTATATTCATTTTATAAACTAACTATTATAATCTACTAATGGCATGAAATTAATTTTTCTGGTAGTCAATTTCATATTTACTTGCCAACTTTTTCATCTCTTCATGATAGCTATTAATTAGTTCAATGTATTCTTGTCCTTTTTTGTTTGACTCTTCAATAAGTCCTTTATCCTTCTTTTCTAGTGCCTTTTTCTCTAGTATTAAAGCTTCATAGTAAGTGCTAGTCGCTTCTTTGATTTTTGATTTCATTGGCTCTAGCTCTTCAGTAGACACTTGAAGGTCCCTCGCTTCATTAACAGCTTTTTCATAAGTAGGAATGACCTTACTTGTCAGCACCTCATATAATTCCTTATCGGAATTATAATTATCGCCAGAAACGGTCGCTAATTGCTGATTCGCTTCTGTTTCATATGCTATTATTTTTTGGATGTCATTGTTAATAAAATCCACGATTTCCCCTTGTTTGTCTTTGTAAGAAATTTCTTCTTTATTGACATTTCCTTTTGTCTCTTGCTTTTCTGAAGTAGATGAATCATTGCTACAGCCAACAAGCATCAATACTACAGTGATTATGCTGTATAATAGTTTGGTCAAGATGCGATACCTCTTCTCTATTCTATGATTCTATCAATGTAGGATCATTTTTTATAAACGCATTCCGGCGTTTTAGATACTTCTTCTTTTGCACCAATTTAATAATGGTCATCATCAACAGCCCGACAATAATTCCTGATAATGCATAAAGCTTTACGATAAAAAGCAAAATAATATAAACAAAGAAAATAACTAAAAATAGCGAATAGATTACTAGGAGCAGAGTATTAAAGACCTGAAGCTGAGCTATTCTGCCTTTTTCCTTTGCATTTGTTCCTGAATCTTTCTTCAAATTAGCTAAATAATGAAATTCAGACCATATAATATGATATGGTTCCCCAAAAAAGCTAACTATCTTTTTCATCACTTTTCATCCCTTAGATGAAAGGAATTTAACTTTTCTCTCATTAATTTTTCTCCCTCTGATTCCAATCCTTTAAAGATGACTTGTTTGATTTGCTCATGATTGAAAAAAACATTTGTTTCATCAGAGATATGTCCTTGTGGATAAGGACATGCCACATATTGCCAAATTTTGTTTTTCTCTGCTTGTTGCTGCATTCTCCCATAAATCATCAAAGGCTGTGAAAATATATCGAGCAATACAATTGTTCCAATCGGCAATAATTCGGTTCCTTTATCAATGATTAATGAGTTGACCTCTTGCGACATAGTACTTTCTCCTTTTATTACTGGATTTCTTTATTCCTCTTTTTCAAAACTTATGCCTATCTTTACTCCTAATAGCAAGCGAAGATCGAGAACAATTTCTTTCCCTACTTTTGCCTCTCCACCTATCCCGACAGCAGAAGCGCCTACAGTCCCTTTAATCGTATAGTCTGTAAAAGGGATTGGCGCTATTCCCGAGACTTCTCCTTCCGCTACGGAAGCTTTTGCTCCAAAGCCAACGGAACTACCATCAACCCCGGCAAAGGCATTTGCTTTTAGAATTTCCCCTTTGGCTTCTAATCCAGTACTTCCTACAAAGTCGACCTCTTTATCTATCTGAGATTTTACTTGTGCAGTATAAACAGACCCACCTGCTTTAGCAATCGGCAGAATACTGCTTCCTCCAACACTTGCCTGGCCTTCTGCAAATAAAATATCTTGGCTGAAGCTACTATCCAAAATAGTTGTATCATATTCTAAGCCAGCATGAATGCCCCTGAAAGAACTAGCGCCACCAAGCTGGCCACTTCCATTTTTGAAGTCATCGAAACCAGACCAGTCATTTTCTATTTTTCCAAGTCCGCCTTCTGCTGAAAAATCCCCTTTTGTCACTTTGTCTCCGACTAGAAATCCGTCCTCATTAATTTCCTTATCTACTTCCTGCTTCTCTGATGATGAAGTATAATTTAATCCCAGCCATCTATATGGATATTGTCCATATGCATCTAATAGAAAGATAGATTTTTGGGAATCGTTACGATAAGGAGGGTTACTGTCAAATCTACTGTTAGATGGCTTTATACTAGAAACCAATAAAAAATGGCTAGTGCTTGTTAAAAGGTTGTATGGACTGAAATGACGAATCAGTTCAGGATTTAAGTTAACATTTGTATTTAGCTCTGATAAATAACTTTGCATGATTGCTAAGTCACTTTTTATTTCATTAAAGGAATCAGCATTTTGCCGATCTATGGTTTCAAGCTGATTAATTGTTTCCGCTATTTTATTTTTAGCATTTTTAATCTCGCTATTAAACATGGAATCATCAAGACTAGCTAAAGAAATAATATCTGAAATTTTTTCCATTACACTATTTCCATCTGCGATAACATCATTTGTATAGTTTTGTACGGACGTTAGGCGGTCTGAAAGCTCTTCTTGTAAAAAACTCTGTCGAATAAAACCATCTTCATTTGGCTCAAAAGAATTTATTGCCTCTCTGCATTTAGATATTTTTTCTTGATAATCTTGAATAACTTGTTTTAGTTTCACTAGAAAAGGCTTATGGCTTGATTCATAAAAGAATTTGATTGATTCAGCACCTTTTCCATGAAAGGAACCATCCAAACCTACTAATTCCATCACAGATTGTTCTAAAGAATGAATCTGCTCTACCTTTTCTTTAAAGGATTTTATCGTTTGGTCTAAATACTCTTCTAAACTTGCAACCTCTAATACTTTCATCTTAATACCTCTGAAGAAATAACGTCTCTCAGTGCTTCATCTGTCTCCCTCATTAATGTTACAGAATCTCTTACTGTATTTGCATTTTTTAGCAAAAGGGTTTTATATTCATTCATTATTTTTACAAATGATGCATTCACTTCTTCTAGTTCCGTTAATAAATCTAACTTATTATTCTTAGCATTATTTTCTGGCAGATTTGCTTGAAATGCAGTTATGTTAGTATCCATTTTTTTTAAAACACTTTCTATCCCACTATAATCAAACTTTATTTCTCCCATATTTTCACCACAACTTTACTACTAAAATTTAGAAAAAATAAATAAAATTATCTGCAGTAAATACCCTCATTTAATAATAATTCCATCTATTTCTTTTTCTGTTTTCTTTTCATTTCCTTTTCTCTTTCTTCTTCGAGTTCATGGATCGTATGTCTTATGCTGTTCATTTCACTTTGCAGACTGTTAATCTTTTCATTGATTTCAGAAATCCTATTAGGTAACTGCTTTATTTCAATATCTTGATATTGTTGAAAAGCTCCCTTTGTTCTTATATTTTCAAATTCTACAGCTAATGTCCCATGCCAAGTTGAAGCTGATAAATCTGGCTTGACAATATTATCACTATAACTTGTCATTTCATGCTTGATAGCCTTCAGATCAGATTTCCCATTCTTTAGCCTGCGAAGCTGGTCTTCCTTCTCTTGCAACAACCCATAATAATAGAATATAGACAAGTAAGATCACCCTTTCTGGTGCTATTCGTCTTAATAACTATGTATTTTTCCTTACGTGATGACGCCTTCTCAAAACCCCTTCTTTTTCCAATCTTTCTCATTATAACACGCCTAAAATATGGAATAATGAGAAAAAATATCTAATTATTCCATATTTATATTAGGTAAATAGAAGTAAATTAATTTGAAATCTCTGTATATGTAAGGATCTAATAGTCTAATTGCATACTGAAAGCTCAATCTGTAAATAAATTCCTTATTCTGCAATACCCTGTTTTTTTAGTTTTAAACATAAAAGCGAAAAAAAGGTCAATTGGAATAGATACTCTTCCTATTAATCAAAAAACAGGAAGTATCTCACAAAACTGCTTTCTATTATGAAATCGCGACTGTTTATTGGAATTGTGAGGATTGGGTACTGAATACATTTTAAATAAAAATTAAAGATTGCCAATGAATGAGAAATCAATTCTGCACCCTATCTCTTTTATAGTTCTAAAATTTCTCTTCATCCTAAACTTGCCAACAAAGCCATCATTCCTTTGTAATACCATGAATCAACGATGGCCATAGTGAGCTCATCCGCTCATATGCCAGCGCAAAAACACTTAAAATATTTCAATATATAGGAATACTTTCAGGATTTTAACCAATGATAAAATAGATCAGAAGTTATATTCCTCAAGGGAGTTTCGAAAATGGTATTAAAAGAAAAAATTTCTTTAAACCAATTATTCCACATTGTTATTGGATTTAATTTGGGGAGTTCTCTTATTATCGGGATTGGGATAAATGCAAAACAGGATGCCTGGATTGCTGTTTTATGCTCTTCCATTATTGGCATTCTCATCGCATTATTTTATTACCATTTCCAAGAAATATTGCCCAATAAACATTTTTCCGAAATACTGGAATACATATTAAATCGTCCCATTTCTATTTTTATTACATATATCTATACACTCTATTTTTTTTATTTAGCCGCTAGGGTTATTCGTGATTTTGGAGAATTAGTTACAACCTTTATTCTCCCTAACACTCCAATAGAAGTTTGCAGCTTAAGCTTTGTGATCATCCTTACATATATCATATATTTAGGGGTGGAAGTGCTTGGAAGAGTTACAGAAGTATTTACACCATACTCTATTCTTTTTATTATCCTTGTGACCATTCTATTATTTGGTAATAACGATATAAAATTAGAGCGAGTTACTCCTATTTTAGCTACAGGGGTTAAACCATTGTTAAATACCATTTTCCCATACGAACTGATAAGGCCATATGGTCAATTATTCGCTTTAACATTTTTATTTTCTCATTTACCTAAACAACAATATGCAAGACACACATTAGTTTATTCTGTCCTTTCATCAGGATTTTGGTTAACAATAGGAACCTTCATTGTGACTACTTCCTTAGGTCCATACGTTGCATCTCGTAGTACTTTTCCTTTTGTAAGTGCAACAAGATTAATTAGTATAGGTGATTTCTTACAAAGGCTAGATGCCTTCGCCATATTTATTATTGCATTAGGTGTAGTAATTAAAATTTGTATTTTTTCCTTTGCTGCCTTAAAGGGGCTGGAATATATCTTTAAGCTCCCTTATCGCGTATTAGTCATTCCAATGATGTGTATTTTAACCATCTGTTCATCTTTGATTAGCATAAACTTTTCTGACCATATTACTGAATCAATAACGGTAGTTCCCTATTTTTTAAGCTTACCTTTATTTTTTCTTCTTCCGAGTTTATTTATGGTATTAGCCTTAATAAAAAAGAAAAAGGATGCTTAGACAAGTATCCTTTTTTGAATAGTTATATTGGCAAGATATGTGAAAAAAAGCACCTACCTTGCATAGAAATTCTATTATATCAATGTTAGTTGTGCCACACATTCTACGTGGCTTGGGTGGTGATCGCAGACATATTGATGTGGCAATATTTACCGTAAATAGTTATAGGCTCCAATTTGTTAACTTAGTTCCTTTTTAACCACCGCCAACGCAGACGCAATAACTTGGTGCATATCAAAATACTTATACATCCCGAGTCTGCCTCCAAAAATGATATTTGGATGTTCCTCAGCTAGTCTTTGGTACTTTCTATACTTTTCATTATTTTTGTTATCATTTACCGGATAGTAGGGTTCATCCCCTTCTTCCCAGCCTTTTGGATACTCCTTTGTAATCACAGTATTGGGTTGGTTTCCAAATTCAAAATGTTTATGCTCAATGATCCGGGTAAATGGAGTTTCAGCATCGGTATAATTGACCACTGCGTTTCCTTGATAATTTTCCTGATTCAATATTGAAGACTCAAAATGTAGGCTTCGATATTCTAACTTACCGTATTGATAATCGAAAAATTGATCAATCATTCCTGTATAGATAATTTTAGAATAACTCTTTACGTATTCATCTTTATTTGTAAAAAAGTCCTGATTAACCTCTACATCAATCAATTTACTAGACAGCATCTTTTCAATTATCTGGGTATATCCACCAATTGGAATTCCCTGGTATCGATCATTAAAGTAATTGTTATCGTATGTAAATCGTACTGGTAAACGTTTAATAATAAATGATGGCAGTTCAGTAGCCTTACGTCCCCATTGTTTCTCTGTATATCCTTTAATTAGTATCTCATAAATATCCGTACCTACAAGCGAAATGGCTTGCTCTTCGAGGTTTGTTGGATTCCCAATATTTGCGTTTTTTCGTTGTTCTTCAATTTTTTTCTTTGCTTCTTCTGGAGTAGCTACTCCCCACAATCTATTAAAAGTATTCATGTTAAATGGCAAGTTATAAATTTCCCCACGATAATTAGCAATCGGGCTATTTGTATATCGATTGAATTCTGCAAATTGATTCACATAGTTCCAAATTTCCTTATCATTTGTATGAAAGATGTGTGCTCCATATTTATGAACATTGATGCCTTCTATATTTTCGGTATAAATATTTCCTCCAATATGGTTACGCCTCTCAATGACTTTTACACTTTTTCCTTTTTTAGCTGCCTCATATGCAAACGTGCTTCCAAACAATCCTGAGCCTACTACTAAATAATCAAACATCATACATCTTACCTCCTGAAACTACACAACGTTCTTATTTACTATTTCCTGAATTTAAACGGATGTACTCTTAAAGTAAAAATAGCTGCCTATGATATTCTCATAGAAAGCTATTTTCAAATCATTAATTAAATCCAACCAGCTTCTGTGAGAGCTTATATGCACCTACAGAAATACTTCGCCCTGGTCGGCCAGGTAGATTCATTAATTGCCCCATCATTCCATACCGTATTTCACGGTACAATGCCAAGTCTTTTTCCTTTATATATCTCCATAATTCCTTTTTCTTTTGAAGATTCTCAGCTGTTCCTGATCGTATTAAAAGGATGGCAGAGATGACCGTAACAATTTCGAGATGGTGTAATAAATATTGACGAAGATTTGGATTCGCTATTTCGTCTAACTGAACAAGATCTATCATGAGTTTATTAACTTTTATCTGCTGGTCTATTCTTTTAATCATGATGCTTTCATGAACAGATTGATCTTCTCTACCAATATAGTATCTATAAAATTCAACATTTATATAGTACATGGTCTTTACATGTTCTAGTGGAACATACACAAACAGATTATCAACATAAAATGTATGTTTTGGAAGCTCTAGCCCACTTTCCTTAAGCAATTGGGTTCTATACATGAGTGAATGCATTAAAAGGTACTGACCTTTACGAAACGGTTGAATATCATCCCATGTAAATATTTCGCCTACTGGGAGAACATTTTCATACTTCATTACCTTTTTATACTTTGCGCCTTCTTTTTCATAGACAAAATTACTAATGACCATATCCACTAATTTGTTGCCAGCAACAAATTCATTAAGCTTTTGTAAGATTTTGAGATAAGCTTTCGTGTCAACCCAGTCATCGCTGTCAACTACCTTTAAATAGAGACCTGACGCATGGCGAATTCCTGCATTTACAGCTTCTCCATGTCCCCCGTTTTCCTGGTGAATAGCTTTTATAATAGTCGGGTACATTGCAGCATACTCATCTGCAAGGACTGCTGTTTGATCAATGGAACCATCATTTACTATCAGCAGCTCGACACTTTCGCCACCAGGTAAAAGGGATTCGATGCAATATCTCATATATTCTTCTGAATTATAGCAAGGAATGACCACTGATAATACTTTCATACGAACACTACCTTTACTTTTCTTGTTTAAAAATGATTTTAAAAATTGGAAAGAACACCCAGAATGAAATTGCACTATTAATAATCATGGTAATCACGTCAGCCGTTGTTTCACCAACAGCCCCCATTTCCCATGTATTCATCAATAAATTATATATTGGAGCTTTATAGAAACCTTGTGCAGCTGCCGCTCCTATGGTAATCACAATATATGCTACTAGATACCAAAAAGCAGCGGTCCAAATATTGCTGTTTGATTTAAATGTAATACTTCTTTGTGCAAAAAAGTTAAGAATCTGTGCGATTGCTATCGTAATTTGAACTGCAAGGAAATAGGCAAGCCCACCTCCACCTCCTGATGCAAGTGAGCCTGCTGCATAGTCAAATACATAATAAGGTGTACCATCAAAATTATGACCAAACTGTAAAACCTGAAAACTTGTAGATACTAAATCTGTTTTTGCAAATATGCTTTTAAAAACAGGCATAAAAACAAGTTGTAATACAGTGATCCCATTACTCAACATAAAAAACACAAGGAATTGTGCAATATTAGGATGCTTTTTCTTATAATTTTTCCAAAAACCTATAGGTCCTGAGAGTTTTTTAGGC
Source organism: Niallia sp. M35 (assembly GCF_050971705.1). Lineage (NCBI taxonomy): Bacteria > Bacillati > Bacillota > Bacilli > Caryophanales > Bacillaceae > Niallia > Niallia sp. M35. Next base: position 176,121 of record NZ_JBPCEP010000012.1, on the reverse strand, counting down.
TTCTCTGTATTTAAGTTGCTCATATATTTTACAACTCCTTTGCTGTTCCTGCTATGGTTTTTTCTGTTTTATCAGCCTTAAGCATCCTACTACGTTCCTTTAACACATGTCTAAGCCCTTTAAAGAATTGACCATTAACAATCATTAGGATTCCATCTAACATAGGCATATTTATAATTCCGCCAGTCATTCTGGCCACTCCTCTAAACGGCATATGGTAGATAGACATCATAATTAAATTCGCAGTACTTCGCTTTCCAATTTTCCGTAAAAACCAATGAGCAAATGTAATAACATGAAACGCAAATCGAGCAAATCTACCCTTTGCATACTGACATTGTGCAATTGTATCATTGTAACCAAGTGGCTTGGATCGATTCCATTGCGACAACGGGACTTTGTGACCAAGTAGGTTTTCAAATTCCCCTACACTCACACTATTTACTTTTCCAGTGTAATAGGAGGGTAGTTTCATTCTATCATAAGGAAGTGGTGCTCCAGTACCTTTAATGAATTGAATATCTACCAATCTAATATCTTCACTTGAGGCACCAATCATGATCTCATAATTCGCTTCTTCAATTTCCCATTTATTTGTTTTCACATTGAAATAACGGAAGGTTTTATCATCAAAAGGAATAGCCACTGATTTTGTTTCACCTGGGTGTAAGAAGATTTTCTTGAATCCCTTTAATTCTTTGTTTGCTCTAAAAATAGCACCTGATTTGCATCCAACGTATAGCTGGACAACTTCCATTCCAGCACGATTCCCGGTATTTGTTAAATTAAAGTTAACTCCATCCTTATTAACCTTGAGATCAGAATACTCAAATGTTGTATAGCTTAGCCCATAACCGAACGGAAAAAGCACATTTACATTTGCTATATCATAATAACGGTATCCAATAAAAATACTTTCTCGGTATTCTACACTTACTTCCTTACCGGGGAAGTGATAATAGGATGGTGTATCCTCGTATTTTAGTGGATAAGTTTCTGCTAGTTTTCCTGATGGATTTACTTCGCCAGACAGAACTCTAAGAATCGCTCTCGCTCCTGCCTGTCCCGCTAGATATCCATGTACCAAGCCTTTTACCTTATTAATCCAAGGCATTTCTACAACAGCTCCACATGATAAAACAGCGACAATATTGGGATTTACTTTGTACAAAGAATTTAACAGGTTAATCTGGTTTTCCGGTATCTCCATGCTTTGTCTATCTAGACCTTCCGCTTCTGTAACCTCATCTAGACCAATATATAAAAGAACAACATCTGCATTTTTTGCAAGTTCACATGCATTATCTATTTTTTTCTGACTCTTCCTACCGTATCGGTTAAAACCAGGTTCAAAACCGATACTAGTAATTCCTGCTTCCTCAAGATAATCTAATGTTTGATCCAAAATAGTTGGATTCACGATTGATGAACCTGCGCCTTGATATCGTGCATTTTTTGCAAAGTCTCCGATTACTGCAACCTTTTTATCCTTCGATAAAGGTAATATATTTTCCTCGTTTTTAAGAAGAACGATTGATTCTTCTGCTACTTGTTGAGCAACCATATGATGTTCGTCAACACTAAACTCTTTTTGAGGTTTACTAAAGGCTTCGTTAGAAGTAAAAATTAAATCTAATAATCGATTTACACATTCATCTAAAACTTCTTCACTCATTGTTCCATCTTTAATAGCTTGAATAATTTCTTGATTTGTTTCACCGGCTGTTGTAGGCATTTCTAATTCATTTCCTGCAATTAATCCCGCTACGCGGTCATTGCTTCCACCCCAATCGGTAACAACAACACCCTCATAGTTCCATTCATCTCTTAAAATGTCGCGCATAAGGTGTAGGTTTTCATTGGTATAGGCGCCGTTCAGCATATTATAAGCAGACATAACTGTCTTTGTTTTACCCTCTTTAATGGCAATCTCAAATGCAGTTAGATAAATTTCCCGTAATGTTCTTTCATCGACAATCGTATCAATCGACATCCGTCTTTCTTCCTGATTATTAGCAGCAAAATGTTTTACACAAGCTGAGATGCCATGTGTTTGAATTCCTCTAATCATACTTGCCGCCATTTTCCCCGCAAGATACGGATCTTCACTGAAATACTCAAAGTTTCTTCCAGCCAATGGATTTCTTTTCATATTGATACCAGGTCCAAGTAGGACATTTACTTTTTGTGCAACTGCCTCTTGGCCAAGATTGTCTCCAATTTTTTCTATTAATTCTTCATTCCAACTGTTTGCAACTGTCGCTGCTGTTGGAAAGCATGTCGCTGGAATACTTTCATTAAGTCCAAGGTGGTCTGCTGCTTCAGCCTGCTTTCTTATCCCATGAGGTCCATCGGCAAGAAACATATTTGGGATGTTTAGTCGCTCTATATCCATCGATTGCCAGAAATCTTTCCCTGACATTAAAGAGGCTTTTTCTTCTAAGGTCATTTTTTTAATCAAGTCTTTATATTTCATGATCAATTCCTCTTTTGTGATTAGGCGGTACCCGAATCTATACGGCCTAATCACATATTTTTAGTATTGTTATAGCTAGTCTAGTCTCAGTGATTCTGTCATTTATGCAGAACGTGTATTTTCTAGTTCTTCGTCTCTTTTCTTGCTATTACGGAAGACAAAGAAGAATGCAGTCGCAATTCCTAAAACAAGAAGAATATCAACAATAATAGTGATAACAACCCATTTCGGTGTTTCCGCACTTAAATTTCCTTCAATAGCACTACTGTTAGCTGTGGTGTATAAAATATTGTGAGCAGCGTCTCTTAATGCCCATAATGTATCATTACTACTTGTATTAACTTCTGGTACACCCATTGGCGCAGCACCAGTTAGCATTAAGTCGTTCCCATTACGTACAGCAAGCTCAACATTCATGTATGGATATGTGTTAAGCCCACTACCATTCATATAGAAGTCTGTAATAACATGGCCATTGAAACCCCATTCTTTACGAAGAACTTCTTTAAGAAGACCATCATCTGCACCAGCCCACTTATTACCAACACTGTTAAACGAAGACATTACCGCCTTTGCACCGCCCTCTTTGACAGCGATTTCAAAAGGCTTTAAATAAATTTCCCGAATGGCTTGTTCATTACTCCATGTTAAAACACCAAGAGTACGGTTTGTTTCTTGATCATTTAATGCAAAGTGTTTAATGTATACATATCCACCTTCGCTTTGGTACCCTTTTGTTACAGCTGCAGCCATTTTACCCGAAAGAAGTCCATCTTCTGAATAATATTCAAAATTTCTTCCAGCGAATGCTGTACGGTGTACGTTTATTCCTGGTGCATACCAACCAGTAACACCGTACGCCTTTGCCTCAGCTCCAATATGTTCACCCATTGCTTTTGCAAGTTCAAGGTTCCAAGTAGATGCAATCATAATTTCTGCAGGAAAGGCCGTACCAGATTGTCCGTTAGCTGCCATATTCATATTGTTTATTGCAGCTGGCCCATCGTAATCTAAGGTTGCAGGTTTACCAACACTCTCTATTTCAAGCGTTCTATAACCGCCTAGTGTAGCAAGTTTAACTAGTTCATCAACAGTAAACTGATCGAGTAATTCGTTCCAGGACTTATCATTAAAATCGACACCAACAAAATCTTTTAACGTTTTGCCATTGTCAGCTCCCGTTGTCGGCGCTGCATCATGAGTATCACTAGGGACATCGTATCGAATACTATTTATCAATTTGACAAATTCCTTATCTACTATCTTTCCTTGTACTGTTTTCTTTTCACCCTCAGGTGTTGTAACAGTAAATTCCTTATTCTTATCCATTTTTGCAAGACCAGCAAAATTATCTGCTCTAGTAAGATAATTGGTAATACTTCCTTCACCTGTTACTTCGTCATCAAACTGATTAACAGCTACTTGCTTATCAGTTGAACGTCCTGAATCATACACCACTTCAGCAAGTTCCTTAGAACCAACATCAGCTATTTTGTCATGAGAGTTACTCATAAGCATGAGCTTATATTCGCCTGCCTCAAGAACGTATGAACCGGTTTTACTATACTCTTTGTTAGCATCGTAAGAAGCCATATCCTCTACCTTAAAAGTAAGTGTTACAGTTTCAGATTCTCCTGGTTTAATCACATCTGTTTTTTCAAATGCAATTAAATCGATTGACGACTTTTCAATCCTTCCAGTGTAAGGGGCTGAGAAGTATAATTGCACAACCTCTTTACCTTCTACTGAACCAGTGTTTGTTACATTAACATCCACTGTTACTTCTGTATCAGTCCAATTTAAACTATCTTGAACAACTTCTTGTTCAAAGTTTGAATAGCTTAATCCATAACCAAATGGATATTGGACTTTTTCATCATAATTAATAAAACCTAAATCTGCAGCAGTTTCATAAAAACGGTATCCAACATATATACCTTCTGAATAATCAACATATTTTAATAGAACATTACTTGAGTCCACAGCTTGCGAATATGAACCATCATTATTTTCGAATACATAATCAAAATCACCGAAATTTGCCATAGCAGGTGCATCGAGAAGATCTTTCGTATATAGATCCACTGTTCGACCAGATGGGTTAACTTCACCAGAAAGAACCCTTCCCAATGCATTAAATCCGTTTTGTCCTGGTCCTGCCACATTCAAGATACTTTTTATCTGACTATAATTTTCAACCCAACCAAGTTCAAATGTATTCGCACTGTTTACTACTAGGATCACGTTATCAAAATTTTCTGTAACAGCATCAATCATACCCTGTTCTCTATTGCTCAGTTCAAGGTAATGTTTGCTTGTATCTAGATCATCTTCATTACCAAATTTCTGACCAGTTGCACCAAATGCACCACCCTCAGGATCAAATGTGTCTGGACCATCCATACTACGTGGTAGGTCCGCTCCCTCTCCACCTGAACGTGCAAGGAAAATAATTGCGACATCTGAAAAGCCTTTCGCTTGTTGCATTAATTCATCTGTATAGAAATCAGATGGTTTTGGTTCTGGAATCGTCCAGTCTTGGCCATCCATACCTACAAGTGGTCTCTCTATACCTGTATCAACATAAGCTTTATATAATTCCTCATTGACTTTAAAACCGGCCCCTTCAAGACCATCCTTTGGTGTAACTGCTTTCGACGCATCTGATGCGCCTGATCCAGTACCACCGTATATTGGATTAGTAAAACTCCATCCGAAAACGTTTACTTTTTCGCCCTCAGACAATGGTAAAGCGTTTTCATTATTTTGCAATAGAACAATACCTTCGTCTGCAATCTGCTCAACTACTATCTCTGAATTTTCACGGGCTTTAACTGCTTCTGCACTTTCTAAATCTATTGTAGAAAAGTACGCTGAGATAACATCCGAGAATTGAGCTAATGCAACGTTTGCAGCAACAATAATAATGATTAAGAAAGACAGAATTGAACTCCAAACAATCCGAAATTTTTTCTTGCTCATTTTCTTTTTCGCCATTTGGTTTCCCCCCTAACTATATTTACAACAAAATATTACCATATTATTTTTCTGATAAATTTCATCTGCATAAACTGTTGTTATTTTTGCATGAACTGTAAATCTATTATGTGAATTCTGTAAATAAAAAATAGACTTAGATTTTACATATACTCAAAACCCAAGTCCTTGCATTACATTAGTTATTATTCAACTAGTTTAATATTGGCATAAATATCTTTAGTTCAAACCACTTACCCTTTTGATCCACACTAACCACACCATCATACTTTTGAACAGTGTATCGAATGCTTTTCAGACCATAGCCATGATTAAATGAATCCTTCTTAGTCGTTACTGGTAGTCCAGCTTCTAGTTTTAGATCTCCTTCAAAATAATTTTCAATACGAATCATAAGGAACTTCTTTTGAGTAAAGACAGAAACATGAATTAATCTTTTTTCAGCTTCTTTGATTTGTTGTACATGTTCTATTGCATTATCTAGCGCATTCCCAAAAATGGTGGTGATATCAACGACATCCATATCGTTCAGCAAGGTGCCATCAGCAACGCAGGTTAGAGTAATTCCATTCTTAATGCAATGGAGATTTTTGCTAGTAAGTACTGTATCCAAGACATGGTTACCCGTTTTGTTTTGTGCTTCGTAAAATTTAATATCATTCTCCATCTTCTCTAGAAATTCATTTCTCTTATCTACGTTTTCTTCAGCTCTAAGTGCTATAAGTTGATTTTTTAAATCGTGATATTTAAAATTAATCATTTCGATGCTTTCTTTTGATAGCTGATACTGAGCATATTGATTCTGTAAGATATCCTGTACCGCTTTTAACTCATGCCTTGTTCTTAAGTCGTTTATTTGAATATGGTATGCATATAAGATAGACAGTCCACCCAAGTCAACCAAGGTTCGAATATTAAGAATCTCTTTGGCATATTGTCCACTAAAGGGAGTCCTAGAGGTCACAAAGCTCAAATTGCTTATTGCAAACACGGCTATACCCGTCATTATTGTTGACCAAAATTCACGCTTCCTAATATTCAATCTACCTTCTGTAGGAATATGCCTTTTTTCTAACAACCATAATGAAAGAAAAAGAAAAGCATATACAAACAATAGTAAAAGAAGCTCTAAAAATATATCACTGCTTTCAGCATTCCAGAAAAAGAACCGAACCTGCCATTCCAGAGATGCTACAAATTCTGCGGCAACAAACGCTCTTACACTAAAATATCCTGCTTCAATCATACTAATATCACAACACATATAAATCAGAAGAAACATCATTCCCATGGCGACAACCATACATGGTACCCAAAAGACAATCGGCAAGTCTTTGGTGATTACTAGAAAAACAGACTGAATGATGAGAGCACCACTTGAAAATGCCACCAATCTCCAGCCATATAGTTTCTTTGCCAATATCGATATATATACAAGACACGCAAGCCACTCCGCTAATGCTGTAAGTATTCTCGGGATATCCGGAAGAACATCATTCACTTTATCACCTCACCCCAATAATGGGATAAAGCTTCCATGAATGCTTTTCGTTTATTTCGGCTTACTAATAGTTCTTTCCCTTTCACGATTGCACAGTTATCATTCATTCCATCCACATGCTCTAAATTGATTAAGTAGCCCTTATGTGCACGAAAGAAGTGGAATTCAGATAATTGTTTTTCCAACTCTTTCATTGTACCGGTTGTCATAATTTCTTCTTTATTCATGGAAAAATTAAGCTTATGCCCGAAACTCTCCACATAATATATATCTGAAACCTTTAGACGCATAACCCCACCTTTGACCGCTATCGTAATAAAGCGCGACTCTCTTTTCTTCATTCTTTCAATCGCCCGATTCAGCCGTTCCGAGAACGCAAAATAAGAAATCGGTTTCAACACATAATCCAATGCATCCACTGAATATCCTTTAATCGCATACTGTGCCATATTGGTAATAAAGATAATAACAACCTCTGAATCCATTTTTCTAATTTCTTCTGCGGCAGCCATCCCGTCCATAAAACGCATTTGAATATCCATTAAAATAATGTCAAATTGAGCATGATAGTTTTCAACAATTTCATCTCCATCAGAAAAAGTCTCCATTTCTATATTTTCACCTTTCTCTTGTTCGAACCTTCTAATATACTCTATTAATTGCTCCTTATATTTAACATCATCCTCGACGATTGCAATACGTATCATTTCCTTAATTCCTTTCAATTTATTCCATTACCCTCTAAAAAAATTAGAGATTATTATCTCTCTTAAAACTTTGTATATAATTAAACTTTTAACATAACATTAAAGAAATAGAAAGAGGTTGACTAGACTTGGCAGATAGGAATTTTAAAGTAGTAATTTTAAATTAATAGAATAAGTAGACATCTAAAGTATTTTTAGAATTTAAAAAACCCCCTCCAGAAGGAAAGGTTTACTATTCAATATTGATTACATCCACTATTATCTTTCTTAACAAGTAGCGACAGAACTTGAGGCATCTAGAGTATATGTGGCAACCTATGAGATGATGGTGATTATAACCACGGCCTCAGCCTCCTCAACAAGCAAGTTTTTCTGCTGATCTTCACCTCATGCTATTCACCTGGAGTTTCCACCTTCCGCTACAATCATAAAATCCAATTATCAACATTAGATTTTACCCCCCCTTATTTATAGTCGCTTCATAATGCTCTTTACTAAGTCTTACTACTTTAAGTTCTTTAATTCTCTCATTCCATTTCAATGCTAGGCTCTGAATTCCAAAGAATTTTGTGAAAGTATGACTCCCAATGATAAGATTTATCCCTTTAAACTCTGCATATTGAATTGTATGGACTTCAGCATCATACCGATCTTTGCATTGCAACCCCCTGGAACTTTTGCTGAATAACAAAGGAGTTTAACCCCAACAAGCCCACCTTTTGAAAAATCATCCTTATATGGAAGCATCCACATCTCCATACGTCTGTTGAATTCCTGTATATCACTAAATTTGAATAGTCCTCAAAGTTACCAATTGTGCCCGATTTTAAATCCATACGAATGCACCACCCTTTCACCGTTGTTATAGAGAGATGATGGTAAAAAGGTGGCATCCGTTTGCATTTTTTGTGGGAAATTAGTGAATTAAAGAAAATCTCCTTTAAGCCTATCATTTATACTCCATTAGAAAAAGCACCTATATACAGCACCTTTAATTGTTTGCTATTATTTATGATATTTTTAGACAAAGTCTAAAAATATAAAAGCCTGTGAAATTTACGATGAAATTTCACAGGCTTTTTCATTTCAGAGGATTGTTTTATCACAACCTCTACCTTAATAAAGAAACTAACTTTAATTCAAATATAGCTACTAAGCGTCCTTTTACTTCATGATTTTTCAGTTTTTCTATCCTTTTATCGGTTTTCTCAACAGTCTCTTAAACCTAACAACAGCCTATCTAAATGACTCTCACTCAGAAACATTTCACAGACTAAAAGCAATAAATCGTTTTTTACCCAATATATCCGATAATTCATGTTTCCTAATAGACATTTGTACAATTTTTTCAATATAGTTTAGGAAATATCAAGGGTTGCATCGTCTATTTTGGGATATTTCCTATCCATAGCACAACTAACCACATCTTCATCAATTGCGATTATAAAGGTTGTCTTTTTTACAGCTAAAAATAACTTTATTGCTTCCAGTGTGTCAATTATACGTTCAGAACTGAACCTATCTAAGTCATCTATAATGATGATAAGATTCTCTAAGTTAGAATTATTCATCATTTGCTCAAATTCCTCTTAAACAATCTAATATGGAGAACCACGTTTTCCTCTTCTGATTATTCTTTGAGGAATTCTTTGCCTTCATCATTCCTGCTAATGTTTCTTCATCCTTTTTTCATCTTTGGGTATAATTGATGGGTAGGAAGTTTAATGGTTAGTTACACCGCAAAACCATCTGCGCCACGCACTCAACATGCGCAGTATGCGGAAACATATCAACCGGCTGCAAATACTCCACCTTATAATCTTTAGACATATAATCAATATCTTTTGCTAAGGTAGAGGGATTACATGACACATAGACAAACTTTTTCGGCTTTACCTTTTTGATTGCGTCTAATAGCTTACGATCACAGCCTGTTCTCGGCGGGTCAACGACAACCACATCTGGGCGCCAGCCTTCTTCTACCCATTTCGGCAGCCAGTGTTCTGCTGTGCCTGTTACATAGGTTGCGTTTTCGATACCGTGTCTATCTGCGTTTTTTTGTGCATCTGTAATCGCAGCTTCGATTGTATCCATGCCGCGGACTTCACTTGCGCCGTCTGCTAGCCATAAGCCAATAGTTCCGACCCCACAATAAGCATCCGCTATTTTTTCTTTTCCTGTTAATGCTGCTGCTTTTTTTACTTCATCGTACAGCTTTACTGTTTGAACAGGGTTCAATTGGAAAAAAGCTCGGGCTGACAATTCGAAGTTTAAATCACCTAGTGTTTCTTGAATGACCTCTTCCCCACTTAAATGGATGGTTTTTTCGCCAAAAATAAGAGACGTTTTGTTGCCATTGATGTTTTGCACTAAAGATTTTACTTCTGGTAATCTTTTTTGAATTTCAGCCATTACTAATTTTTTTCTTGGCATTTCTTTTTGTGTTGTGATCAATACCACTTGTACTTCTCCAGATTCAAAGCCAGCGCGTGTTACAATCGTGCGGACGATCCCTTTTTGTTTCCGTTCATCATAGATTGGCACTTGGAATTCTTCTAAGATTTTGCGGACTTCTTCTGATACTTTATTCGTTAACGGATGCTGTACCATACAATTCTGAATGGGGATTAAGCGATGGGAATCTAGTCCATATAGCCCTGCAATCACAGCACCATTTTTTTGCTGTCCCACTTGGAATTGACTTTTATTACGATAATTCCATGGATCTTCCATGCCGATTGTTGGGCGAATATCCAATTTATCAATTTTTAGCTTTGTATGTCTTTCTAATGATTGAATGACAATATCTCTTTTTTCCTGCAATTGCTGATCATAGGCTAAATGCTGAAGCTGACATCCTCCACATTGTTCATAAAAAGGACATGGTGCTTGTACGCGAAAAGGCGAGGCCTTTCTTATCTTCTTTACCTTTCCTTCTGAAAACTTGGGCTGAACCTTTGTTGCTTCTACTACCACTTCTTCTCCGGGAAGAGCACCTGGCACAAATACAACCTGCCTTTTAAAATAGCCGACTCCTTCTCCGTTGATCCCTAAACGTTTTATTGTCAATGGGAAGGTTTGTCCTACTTTCAGCTTCGCCATCGTATTTTGTTGTTTATCTTTCATCTATAATTACTCCTATTATCTTCTATTAAAAGGGTACTACTAGCTTTCCTCATTATGTCTTCTTCCTATACTAAAGCTTCTTTGGGGAAATATCCAGTTTCTCTTATTCCCAGAAGCTGAAAAAGATTTCCAGCTAATAAAAACTATAATTCCTCAGGTAAATAGCTTAATGACAAGTGAAGCAACTATTGCAAAAATATTGTAATAGTTGCTTTTTTAACGAAAACTCCTGAGGCAGCTATAAAATAATTACTGTCAACCATCCCTTAAGGTATTGACATGTAGATAATTCTAAGCTATTCTAAATAACGCAAGTAATTACTTACATTCATTTTTGGAAGTTGGATGGGATATGGAAAAAATAAATAGTACATCAGATCGAATCATTCAAGCGTTTATTGAGCTATTTCGTGATTATGGATATAAAGGAACAACGACCCGCGCCATTGCCGAAAAAGCAGGAGTAAATGAAGTAACAATTTTCCGCCATTTTGGAAATAAAAAGGGGATTATGGAAGCAGCTATTCAATCAGTATCCTATCACCCTATGTTAGAAAAAGTTATTAATGAACAAATGGTTTGGGATCTTGAACAAGATTTGTGGGTAATCGCAGAGGGCTACCTTACGTATATGGAAAAAGTTAAAGATTTAATTATGATTGGTATGAGAGAAGCGCAAATGTTTCCCGAACTTAATGAAACGATTGTTAACATTCCAAAGCAATTAAAAGAAATGATGGTATTATACTTTAATGAGATGAATAGAAGAGGCAAGATAGTGGATACAGATATTGATTTTCAAGCGATGAATTTTATCTGGCTGAATTTCGGCTACTTTCTTTCAAAATCTCGCTTTGGTGACAGTGTCATTTCAAGTTCAAAAAAGGATTTTATAAAACACAGTGTTTATCTTTTTGCTAGGGGATTAACACCCTAGTAATTTTTTATACTATAAATGCAAGCATGTACTTGCTTTAAAAAGGGGAATTTAAATGAAAACATTAAAACAATTTTTTAAACATCCTGAAACTATTATTGGTATTTCCACTGCGGTTGCATTCCTATTAATTTTCTTCTGTGTATGGATGACAGCATATGATGGCGTTAATAATCGGATCGACAAACTGAAAATTGGTTTAGTTAATGAAGACCAACAAATAGGTTCCATGATTGAAAAAAAAGTGGTGAAAAATGTACCATTTGAAGTGAAAATGTACCAATCGATTGATTCTGCAAAAAAAGATATGAATCAATCAAAACTAGATATGGTAATGCATATCCCTGCAATCTTCTCTAGTCGACTACAAGAAAATGGGAAACCGGAAATTAACTATTTCATTAACCAAGGAAACGCTACTTTGGCAAAACAAATAATGGATGGAGCAGCAAAGAATATTACTCAATCCATTAATGAAAATGTTTATAATTATAAACAACAACTTATTCTGTCAAACTTACAGGAGCAATTAGGAAAAAACATACCATCAAATGAGCTCGCACAAGAATTTTCAAAGGGAATTTCTCAAGCTTTGGAATCTTTAAACATCCAATCTGTTCAAACAACTGTAGAAAAGACGAATAATGTTGATGGATTTGCTCCTACTATGGTGCCGATGATGATGGTACTTGCTTCATATGTAGGCTCTATGATTATGAGTCTTAATATGAATATTGTTTCATCAAAAATAAAAAGCAATTATAATAAATGGTCGATATTCTTAGTAAGACAAATCATTAATATAGGTGCATCCATTCTTTTATCTGGCATCACATTATTATTGTTTGCTATATTTAATATTGAATTACACATATCTATAATGGAGTCAGGAATATTTCAAATTTTTGTCTATTTTTCTTTCTTAAGCTTGACACAGATGTTTGTTATTTTATTTGGACCAGGTGGCATGTTATTTAACATCCTTGTCCTTTCATTGCAGCTTGTTACTTCAGGAGTAATTATTCCAAAAGCGATGTTATCCAGCTTCTATCAGACGATTGGTTCCTATTTACCGGCAACATATGCCTCAAATGGCTATTATTCATTGATTTTTGGAGGAAAGAGTTTAACAACTGAGATGATGGCTCTGCTAATCGTATCAACTGTAACCCTTTTTGTAGCATTGTTTAGAATTGCTTTACTAAAAAAAAGCGTTTCTACAAATAGTGTCGTGAGTCAATAAGACTGTTTTACAAACTAGGTATTCAAAACAGCATTAGCACTGAAAAAGCTTCCTAAAATATCCCCCTTTCCAGCTAATAAAAACTACATTCCTTAGGTATATGGAACTGAAATTCATTACATGATTTAGCATTGGCTTAATAGTAGATTAATAATCCTTTTCTATACTAAGGTAGTACGAAAAATTACTTTGTTGAGGTGATTCTTTTGAATTTCAAGAAGTTAACATTGGGAATGATGACTGCTTTACTTTTTACAGGAATGTTAGTTGGCTGCTCTGACCAAAAAGATGACCAAAAGGAAGATACCAAAACAGAAACACCAGCAGAGAACGAAACAAAAGAATAAGAACATGAATATAGAAATAAGAAAGAGGCTGATCCCGATGTTCAGCCTTTTTTCTTATATGCATTTTCAAAAAAAGCAGATTATTCTTCTTCTGAACTTTCTTTATTTTTCAGAGCAAAATACTCTTTTAACATCACCTGATTTTCTGCTATATCTGCTAGTGTATACTGGTCCAATACTTTAAAAAACTGTTCCAATGCATTATTTAGAACATGCTTTAATGAACATACCGGCGTAATGACACAGGCATTTTTATCCTCAAAACATTCTACCAAATAGAAGTTTTCCTCAGTTTGGCGGATAAGTGCGCCAATATTGATTTCTGCTGGATCCATTGCTAAACGAAAACCACCGCTTCTCCCTCTGATTGTTTCTATATAGCCTAATTTTCCGAGATTGAAAATAATCTTCATCAAGTGATTTTTCGATATATTATAAACTTCGGATATTTCTTTGATATTTGTCAGTTTTGGTGTTTCTTTTGTTGCCAAGTAGATTAATACTCTTAGAGAGTAGTCAGAATAGTTAGTTAACCGCATAACCCTATCTCCTTTTGCTATTTTTACGGTTCTAATAGTGAAAATGTGAACATTTTGTTAAACATGTTAAAAACAGTGAAAAAGATGTATTTGAAATATTGCTTTTATCCAGACAGACTTTTATCATTAAAGATGTATTTAAAATATTACTTTAAAAGAAGGTTATAAAAATGCTATCACAAAAAACAATTGACATTATTAAATCTACTGTACCAGTATTACAAGTACATGGTACACAAATAACTACTGTTTTCTACAAAAATATGTTTGCTGCACACCCTGAACTGCTGAATATTTTTAATCATGCTAATCAAGCACGAGGACGCCAGCAAACCGCTCTTGCTAATACCGTATTAGCAGCAGCACAAAATATTGATCAGCTTGAGACTATTATACCAGTTGTAAAGCAAATCGCCCACAAACACCGCAGTTTAATGGTGAAAGCCGAGCACTATCCAATCGTCGGGGAATTTCTTTTAAAAGCGATTAAAGAAGTTCTTGGAGATGCTGCTACTGATGAAATTATCCAAGCATGGGCTGATGCTTATGGTGTCATTGCCCAAGTATTTATTGATATTGAAAAAGAAATGTATGAAGAAAGTGCTTCTAAAAATGGCGGCTGGGCTGATTATAAAGAATTTAAAGTGATGAAGAAGATAAAAGAAAGTGATGTTATTACGTCCTTTTATTTAGCTCCAGCTGACGGCAGTTCATTGCCAGCCTATGAAGCTGGTCAATACATTACCATCCGCTTATCCATTCCCGGGGAAAAATTCTTATTTAACCGTCAGTACAGCCTATCATGTGCCAGCAATAAAGAATATTTCCGTATTTCCGTTAAAAAGGAAGCGTCAGTAGAAAATCCGGACGGCAAAGTTTCTAATTATCTTCATAGCGATATTGATGTTGATGATCTAATAGAAGTTACCGTTCCAGCTGGTGACTTCACCCTTTTAAAAGAAGAAAGCCAGATTGTTTTTATTAGTGGTGGTGTTGGTATCACCCCATTTATGAGCATGGTAGGAACTATTGCAAAAGAGCAGCCAGATCGCGAGGTACAATTTATTCATTCTGCAAGAAGTGGTTCCGTTCAAGCATTCAAAGAGGAATTAATCCAACTGAAAGAAAAAATTGCGAATTTCAACCTTTCCTATATATACGAAAATCCTTCTGAAGAAGATAAGCTAAATCCTTTCTTCCAAAAAGCTGGCTATATTGATGCTGACTGGCTAAAAGAGAATGCCATCACAGCAGATGGACATTACTATGTCTGCGGCCCAGTTCCATTTTTACAAGCAGTGATAACAGGGTTAAAAGCAAATGGGGTTGATGATAGTCAGATTCATTATGAATTCTTTGGTCCTTCTATGAAGTTATAAGAAAGAAAAAAGCCATTTGTCCGCTGACAACTGGCTTTTTTTCTATTAATGGATATCCCGTTTCTTAAAGTTACCGCCTTTTACTTCTGATACATCATAAATAGCGACAAATGCTGTCGGATCTAATTCATGAATAATTTCTTTCATTTTTCTTTCTTCCATGCGACTGACTACACATGTAATTTCTTTAAATGGTTCATTCGAGTATCCACCTTCTGCAAGTGTATAAGTGGCACTACGACCTAGGCGGTCACGAATGGTTTCAACCATTATTTCCGGCTCATCTGTAATAATTTTAAACGTTTTGGATCCACTTAACCCTTCTTCTACAATGTGGATTACTTTAGAGGCAATGAAGTATGCAATCGCGGATAAAATAGCTCCTTGGAGACCAAATACGGTAGATACGAAAATAAATACAAACAAGTTTAAAAATAAGATTAAGTCACTTGTTCCGAATGGTAACTTTCTTGAAAGTAATACAGCTAACATATCGATTCCATCTAATGCTCCACCATTACGCAAGGCTAAACCCATTCCAAAACCAATGATAATCCCACCAACAACCGTTATTAGAAGTGTATCTCCTTCAATGATGGTCGGGACATGGTGCATTAAGCTTGTACTAATTGCTAAGGAGAGTATACCGATAACCGAATATATAGCAAAACTTTTTCCTATCTGTTTATATCCTAAAAATATAAAGGGAATATTTAATATCCCAATCAAAATTCCAAGGGGAAATCCCATTAACTGAGAACCAACGATACTTAAACCAGTAACCCCTCCATCGGAGACTGCATTGGGAATAAGCACTGCTTCCAGTCCATATCCCGTGATAATTCCTCCAATAATAACTAATAATGCTCTTGAAGCCTTAAGAAGCTTCTTTTGTTTTTTCTGTGTCTTTTTCTCCATTTACTTTCCTCGTTTCAAACTATTTAAATAATCAACTTATTTATATTTTACCATAGTTAATTGTTAACAACTAAAGATAAGGCTAAAGAGCTACTCAATGCTTCTCCATAGGTAAAGGGATGCATAGCTTAAATATGGATGCCATTCCGGGAGCAAAGCTTCCATTTCTTCTTTTGTCGGCTTCTTATCCAATTGTAAAAGCTTTTTCAACGCATTTTGAATCCCTATATCCGCAATGGGAAAAAGATTATTCCTTCCTAATCCAAATAACAATAGATTCTGAATCGTCCATTGCCCAATTCCTCGAAAGCGGATTAATTCTTTCATAATTTCGTCATCAGACTTTTTTTCTAAACTAGCGAGATCTAAATTACCTTTTATTATTTCATTGGAAAGATCGATAATATACTCTGCTTTTCTTGTACTAAATTGCAGCTCACGCAATTCTTGGACGGTAAGCTTTGCTACTGTTTCTGGTGCTGGGTAAAACCAGACACCATCTTTTTGAAAACCATATGTAGTCACAAAACGCTGGGTTAAGGTGAAGGCAAACTTTAGGTTTAGCTGCTGATGGATTATACACTTTACTAAACTGTTGTAAGGATGAAAATCTAATACAATCGGTGTTCCATAATGCTCCTCAAAGAGCGGCTTTAATTTGGTTGCTTGAAAATGTTCATGAATGGCGAGCAAGGATTCATCCCACCGGAAAATTCTGCGGATTTCTTTATAAATGAGGTCATGCAAAGAGGAATCTATTTCCTCCCATTCTAAGCGAAATGTTGGTTTTTCCGTTATTCCAGTTGCTTGTATCTTCACCACGATTGGTTTGTTATCGATACGAAGTGGTACTTTGACCCATCTTGCTTCTTTATCCAGTACATGTAGTGGATCTAAGGCTAATCTGCTCAATACGAGATCAAAATTATAAGGTCCTTCAATTTTAATGGTATGCAAGGTGATCACCTGTTTTTTTCTTGTATTATAGCATGAAAAAGCCCAATCAAGAGAAGAAAATCTCTAATTGGGCATGCTTACCATTCTTAATGCATGATCCCTTCATCCATTTCTTTCTTCAGTGTTAAATCGTCTAAGCTTTTAAAAGTATAGCCTCTTTTTTTCAAATCTTTAATTGCTTGTTCCAGCGCTTCTGCGTTATCTTTTGAAACAGTATGAAGCAATAAAATACAGCCCGGATGAACTTGTTTCATTATATTATCATAGCTATACTTCCAGCCCTTTTGCTGGTCGGTCTTCCAATCTACAAAGGCTAATGACCAGAACACTTGTGTATATCCTAACTCTTGAGCAAGCTTTAATGTTCTCTCACTAAAAACACCACGCGGGGGACGTAAATAAGTCATTCCCTTTTTCCCTGTTAGTAATTCCGTTTCTTTCACAACGGAATCAAGCTCCTGTTTTAACTTTTCATCACTAACTTGGGTAAAATCTGGATGATGGTAGGAATGGTTCCCAATAATATGACCTTCCGCAGCCATTCTTTTAACAAGATCTGGAGCACTTTTTAAATAATGACCAGTAATGAAAAACGTTGCAGGTACCTTTTCTTTTTTTAGAACATCAAGAATTTTCCCTGTATACCCATTTTCATAGCCATTATCAAAGGTTAGATAAAGCACCTTATCTTCACTTGTATCTTTATAATAAGCACCATACTTTTCTAGTAAAGCATCTAACTCTGGTCCTGCTTCTGCTGGTTGTTCATTTGCTGCCTTTTTGAATCCCCAGCTTTGTGGTTTATTGGATACACTCGCTACAACAGGAAGGGCAAATAAACAAAAAGCAGAAAAACAAATAAACGCTTTGATTGCTAATTTCAATGTAATTCCTCCTTTACCGTTCATTCCTTTTGTTATTTTCTGTACACTGGAGGAATTCATTCTTGGTAATAACAAGCAAAGAAAAAAACGGCTAATCTTTTAGCCGTTCTCACCAAATTTATTTGTATACACGATCTTTAAATTGCGCTAATTTTTCTAAAGAGGACATTTCAATATCTTGATGAAGAGAATTACCATGTGCATCCATTGTCACCACGGCTTTAAATCCCTCTACTTTTAAATGCCACATCGCTTCAGGAATTCCAAACTGCATTAGGTCTACACCTTCTACCGATTTAATGCAATCTGCGTAATATTGGGCCGCTCCGCCAATGGCATTTAAGTACACACCGCCATGCTCTTCCAATGCCTTTAATGTTTTAGCACCCATACCGCCTTTTCCAATCACTGCGCGAATGCCAAATTTTTTCATGATATCCCCTTGGTAAGGCTCTTCCCGAATACTTGTTGTCGGTCCAGCAGCCTTCACATGCCAATTTCCCTCTTCATCTTTGAGCATAACTGGCCCACAATGATAAATAATTTGTCCATTTAAATCAATTGGAGCCTCATTTGTACTTAAATATTTATGGATCGCATCTCGCCCTGTATACATCATTCCATTAATTTGGACAACATCTCCGACTTTTAATTGGCGGATTTCCTCTTCACTAATTGGTGCTTGAAGAGTAATAACTTCCTCTGCTGCCGCTACTTCATTGTCTTCCGTTTCTGCTTTGAAATCAATTTTATCTCCTTCTTGATATTGCCATTCCTTAATTTCCCCTGTATCAGGGTTTACGGAGATAGCCAAACGACGGAATGCCCAACAATTGTAAGCAACAGATACAAAGAAGCTAGCTGGAATACGGTTCATCACGCCAATTTTACAGCCTAACAGCGTTGTTTCCCCGCCAAATCCCATTGTACCAATTCCTAGTTTATTCGCATTCTCCATGATATACGCTTCTAGCGCCGCTAATTCTGGAATATCATTTGTATCGTCGACAGAGCGGAATAGCTGCTCTTTCGCTAAATCATATCCTGCAGAACGGTCTCCACCGATACCGACTCCAATGAAACCTGCACTACAGCCTTGCCCTTGTGCTTGATATACAGAATGAAGAATACATTTGCGAATTCCGTCTAAATCACGCCCAGCACGGCCAAGCCCTTCTAATTCACATGGAAGACTGTATTGAATATTTTTATTTTCACAGCCTCCGCCTTTTAAAATTAAACGAATATCGATATAATCCTTTTCCCACTGTTCAAACTTTATGACAGGTGTCCCTGCCCCTAAATTATTCCCGCTATTTTCGCCTGTAAGTGAATCAACAGAGTTTGGTCTGAGCTTCCCATTTTTCGTTGCAAGCTCCATTGCTTCATAAATAGCTGCTTTTATATCTAGCTGATTGACAGCAATAGGTGTTTTTATTTTAAATGTTGGCAGCCCTGTATCTTGGCAAATAGGTGAGACTTCCTTATCCGCCATCCCAATATTTTGCGTAATGGTCGCTAAACTCATCGCCGAACGAGTCCCAGCATTTTCTGATGCAGTAGCTTTCGCAATTGCACGTCGCACATCTTTTGGAAGATTGGTCGATGTTTCTACAATTAAATCGTAAATACTCTTCTTCAAATTTTCAAAATACATGCTTCTCCCCCTCATTTGAAAAGCGCAAGGCAACCTTGCACATTTTTTGTTACATACAAATACTCCCTATAAAAAATTATACTCTTCTCTTCGGCGATAGAGAAGTGATTTGCAATCGTTTACAGAAATATTCCGAAAAAACAACAAAAAAGCCTGGATGATTTTCTCCATCCAAGCAGCGCAATCTTATAAATCTCTATGTTTAAACTCATTACATTTTGATTCAATTTCATCTATCATTTCAATTAAGCGATCAATATCCTCTAGTTCAGCTTCTTCTGGATCAATTGCATCTAGCACATCCATAAACATATTTAATCTTGTCTTTAGAAAAGTAACTTGCTCATTTTTATCTGTAATTGAACTACCCAATGTATTCTCTCCTTTCAAAACTACTTCTTAATCGTAACGAATTTTTCTTCTTTCGGCAACCTTCGTCTTTTTAGCTTTGCACAGGTATTATTTTTTTACACATTCATAGCGGAAAAAGAAAGAAACATCCAGTCAAGATGCTCCTTTCTGTTTATTTATTGAAACTTTCCTTCCCTAACCCTGTTGCTATATAATCGATAATTCTATCCATCACTTTAGGAAAAAGCTCTGTTCCTATTTCATCTTTATGCAATCTTATCATCATAATCGCTTGGATAACTCCTACCGTTAATTCTGGATTCTCTTTAGGTAAGACTCCACGGTCCATGAGAGTTTTAATAGCGTTGATTCCTCTTTGAGTATGTATCCGCGAGAACTCCTCCATCTGTTCCGGAAGTTTTCTTGTAAGTCTTTCATGTTCATCACTCTGAAAAACACGCTGAAGAAAAGGATTTTCCTCAACAAATGTAAAAGATGTATGAAAAAATGAAGTTAGCAATTCTTTTGAAGAGAGATCTTCACGAAATAATTCAGCAAGAACTGTCTCACGTACTTCTTCTTCATTTTTGAGAATTTCAAAATAAAGCTCCTCTTTAGATTGAAAGAACTTATAGAAAGAGCCCTTAGCAATCCCACATGCCTGCACAATATCATCAATAGTTGTTTTTGCCAGTCCATACTGTATAAAAATTTCTCTTCCTTTTTCCATAAGGGAACGATGAATATGCTCTTTTTCTTGTTTTGTAAATTTAGGCATGACAAATCTCCTTTTAATATTTTATGACTTTTTATAGACATTTAGTCACATAATGTTTATACTTATCTTAATCTCTTTGTAAATAAAAGTAAATAAGTAATAGCATATTTTTGAATTTATATGACTATAAGACCTTTTTTGTTCATATAAAGAGATGGCAACGGAGGGGAAATTCATTGTTAGATCCATTCCCCCTCTTTCAATATTGAAAATAAAGATGGAGAGATGATAATGAAGACCTTAGAAAAAGCATTTGAATTTGAAAAATTATATAATTTTCGTGATATTGGCGGTATGACAACCAGTGACGGGCGCAAAATGAAAGCTGGTGTTTTATTTCGTTCAGAAGAGTTATCTAAGTTATCCAACAAAGATTTGGAAACCTTCGATAAATTGAATATAAAAGCCATTTGTGATTTAAGAACACCTAATGAACAAAAATCAAAGGTAAGTCGTATCCCGACCGGAAAAAAAATTCAATTATTAAATGTATCCATCCATGATAAAAGCCGAGAATTTACCCGTCTTGAATTCTTTAAATTTCTAGTTAGCAAGTCAAATACCATTGATTTTGAAAAGATCATGAAAGAAATGTATGAACATATGGCCTTTGGCTGTCATAAGGAAATTCGCGAAATTCTTATCTTTCTTTCAAACCAGCAAAATATTCCTGCCCTGATTCATTGCACAGGAGGAAAAGACCGAACTGGCTTTATATCAGCAATTATTCAATTACTTGTGGGTGTCCCATATGAGGCGGTTATAAACGAGTATCTAGTATCAAATCAGTTAATAGCTGCTCGTATGAAGAAAGTCGAAAACTTTATTAGATGGATGAGTTTGTTTCAAGTATCACCAGAACGATTAAAGCCCATGCTAGAGGTTCAACGTGATTACTTAGAAGACGTATATAGTAAAATCATCGAGGAGTACGGAAACATAGAAACATATCTTCTGGTGGCTTGTAATATTCCTCAAAGCAATTTAGACAAGCTCAAACAATTATTAATTGAATAGAAAGTTATGATCTTTAATATAGAGGCATTACATGTGAAGATGGGTTTAGAGATAATTTAATTGGTGATTTGCTTAACTTTCTACCCAGCAAGTTTATTAAAAAGAAGACAACGCTACATAAAAAGAGCATCTTCTAAGACTTAAGATGCTCCTTTTCTCTACATTATTGTAGGACTGTCCCCTTTTCCTTTACCTCCATATCTTCTCTAACAGCAGGAAGCTGGGTTCCTTCTTTCATTTCTGATGATTCAATTATTTGATCTTTCGTTGTAGCTATCTTGTTCGTAATTTGATTATATTGTCTCTTTGTTTGAAAGTAGAGTTGTTTGAAATCCTCTGTAATTTCTTTTAAGTCCTTGGAACGCTCACGCACAGTGGATTGAATCTGCTTGTACAATCTCTGGGTATCATTCGTAATAGCTTTCATGGCATCAGAGGAACGATGGAATCTTTCCTTCCAATCCTTTTTAAATTCATCTGGGTTATCTTTATAACTCTGAACAATGCGAGTGCTTCCATCTTTTATATTCTCGAATTTCTGCATCGTTCTTTTTCTTGTAGCTGGATCAATTAGAGAAACTGTGACACCAATGACACTTCCAATTACTAAGCCTGTTACAATTTTATTTCCTTGATTTGCTGCATTAGACATATCATTCATCTCCCTTCTTCTCGTTAAAGATTCTTTTCCCGCCTACGCAATATTTAAACAAAAACGTTTGACAGATAGGATTTTTCCTTTAATAATGACAAGGGGCCTTATATCCCTAACAATGAAAAAAGCATTCTATACCTTTTTTACACATAGATATAGTTTAACTATTTATTTTATAAAGGAGCTTATGATGATTACTGAAAAAAACATAATTTCTCCAAGCATTGATCCTTGGGAAGCTTATATGGATATGGAGCAGCATGGAAAATTAACCTTATCTAACATTGAATTTACTACAACAACCTTATGTAATATGCGCTGCGAGCATTGTGCTGTTGGTTATACTCTTCAACCAAAAGACCCGAATGCTTTACCGATTGATTTATTACTAAAAAAACTGGATGATATTCCGCATTTACGCTCACTAAGTATTACTGGCGGAGAGCCAATGATGAGCCGAAAATCTGTAGAAAACTATGTTGTCCCTCTTTTTAAATATGCACATAGTCGCGGAGTAAAAACACAGTTAAATTCAAATTTAACACTAGGTCTGGATCGTTATGAACCCGTAATTCCGTATTTAGATGTACTGCATATTTCTCATAACTGGGGAACAGAAGAGGAATTTGCAGAACGAGGTTTTGCGATGATGGCTAGAAAACCAACTTATGAACAAAGAGGGAAGCTATTTAACAACATTATTACAAATAGTAGAGCTTTAGTAGAAGCTGGGGTGGTTGTCTCTGCCGAAACCATGCTAAATAAGCGTACACTCCCATATTTAGAGCATATCCACTGGCAAATTGTTGAAGAGATGAAATGTCAAAGACACGAAATTCACCCTATGTACCCATCAGATTTTGCTTCTGCTTTAGAAACATTATCACTAGACGAAATTCGTGACAGCATCAATCACCTTCTTGATATTCGCGATGAAAATGTGTGGATGCTATTCGGTACCCTTCCGTTTTATCCATGTAATACGAAAGAAGAAGACCTACAGTTATTAAACCGCCTTTATTCTAGCAAAAACGTAACAGTTCGAAATGATCCAGATGGTCGTTCTCGTTTAAACGTAAATATTTTTACTGGCGATGTAATCGTTACTGATTTCGGTGACACTCCAGCTCTTGGTAATATTCAAACAGATAATTTAGAGGATATCTTCCAAAAATGGCTTTCCACTGATTTAGCTCGTTCACTAAACTGTCATTGTCCTGCTGTTAAATGCCTTGGACCAAATGTCCTTGTAAAAAACAGTTACTATCAAGATGTAGATTTTACAAAAAGAAATGCAGTAATTAGTCGATAATCAAAAGTAGTGTCCATTGATAGTTGATGGACACTTTTTATTGTGCGTTGTGGGAGTTTTTTGCATGATGATTTTGTACTATTGGTATAAGTTTGCGGTAAGGAGAAATGCTGTTTTTCTTTTTGGCTTTCATCTCTCTTATGAACACCATTTTTCTCTTTCCTCTCCGCTTTTCTTGCTTTCATCCTTCCTATGAACACCTCTTTTCCGCTTAGCTTACCTTCTTTTGGTTTTCATTTCTCTTATGAACACCATTTTTCTCTTTCCTCTCCGCTTTTCTTGCTTTCATCCTTCTTATGAACACCTCTTTTCCGCTTAGCTTACCTTCTTTTGGTTTTCATTTCTCTTATGAACACCATTTTTTCCAATTATCCCCTCCTCGTTTAGCTTTCATCCTCCATAAAAAAGCCACTTTCTCCGATTCACTTCTGTTATTTCTGTTTCCCACAACACCTTCTCTAACAAAAAAGACTGACATCCATAGTCAGTCTTTTCACCATTTATTTATTTCGGTTTTTCGCTTGCGCTGAATTCAAAGGAAACATGATCTTGGACAGGAATCCATGCACCAATTCCTTGAGAAGTTACATTTTTGACTATAATGGATTTTTTGCTTCCTTTAAGCATCATGTATACTTCACCATATGTCACTTTTCCTTTTTCATTAACTGCAGGTGCATAGCCATATAAATACCCTAGTCTTTTAGCTGGGATATTGTATACTTGATCCTTTTTCGTTCCTGTTCCAACCACTGTTTCAAATGCGAGAGATAACCCTGAATTTTGAGCTGCTTTTACAAGCATCATTTTCTTTACTTGTTCTGCATTGGGAATTTTTGCAGTTAAGCCGCCTCTTACTTTTTTCTGTGATTCTTGCACATAATGGATCTGATAGGATGATTTTCCACCACGATTATCATAGAAATTGGTGTTTATTTTCTGATACTCCCAATTTGGCGCTGTTTCTGTTGATTCATAGTTAAGCGGCCATTGGCCTAAATACACAATGGCTTTATAGCCAAGAGCAAATGGCGTACTATTAACCGTGGATTCATTCAGCATACGAATCAAGTCTGGATTATCGATTTTCACTTTAGAAGAATTAATAAGCTGCTGTGTTAACTCACTAGGTTGTAGCTTAGGTACATCCTGTGTTGGGTTTGGATACGTATTTTCCTTCGTTATATTCATAACTGCATTAGGTATGGTAATAATTTTGGATTTCCGTGGATTTTCTTCTTTTTCTTTTTCTTTTGCTTTTTCCGCATACGTGAACATTGGCAGCATTAAGAAAAAAGATATAAGCACAATCATTATTTTCTTGTACATAGCAAGTTGAACTCCCTTCAAATAATCATCCATCACTATGATTATTTTTTTCGGAGTTTATCGAGATTATCCATTTAAAAATAATTTTTTTCTTTCCTTCTATTTTATTACAAATTTCCCCGTCAGCTTAGAACAGTATGGATGGAAAAATTGAATAGCTGGACCAAGTCCAAAAGCAATGATTAAGGTACCAAGCCCAATAGGTCCTTTTACTAAAAAAGCGAACAATAAAGCAAGTATTTCTCCAATTAGCTTAGCCACCATAAGATTGACTCCATATCTCTCCTGAATGGTAACCATAAAATCATCAATGGGATTTAAAGGAAATTCAGACTGTAAGTAGAGAGCAATCCCGAGACCCACAATAATTAATCCGGCAATAAGTAAAAGTAATTGACTCATAAACATAAAATAATGAAGACGATTAACAAGATGTGCCATCCAAAAGTCAACAAAAAAACCAAGAATAAACACGGTTGCTAGAGATAATAAATTTGGTTTATTGCGTAAAAGTAAAGCGTTAACAAATATAAGGATGATACCTATAATAACAATCCAGCTTCCTATTGTTAATCCAACCAAATGAGACAAACCTACATTAAGAGCATCCCAAGGACCAGCTCCTAAATTTGCCTTAATAGTCAACGTTGCCCCAAACGCTAATATAAAAAGCCCGACTACATACAAAAGGCATCGATAAAAAAATGACGACATACCTGTATATCCCCTTTCTCCAACCATCCTCTTTCTTTCATTCATATGCTTACCTAACTTAAAACTTGTCCGTTATTCTTAAAAATAAATAATCAGAATATTTACATTTATTAAATATTATTGTATAATAAGATCATCAAATAAAAGGAGGGCAGCTATTTAGATCGCTTGTATTTTAGTAAAGGAGGACAATATAAACCTTTGAATATTCATCAATCAGAATGTAATCCATATTACAAAAGGAAAAGAGGTTGGTGATCCGATGGAAGCGACATGATAGAATCCCTAAACAACATATTTAAATCAACGAATACTTAAAATTTATTATCGAAAAATAAAGAGGTGAATAAAGAAAAAGAAGCCTAGCCGTTGTAAAGAAAACGGCTAGGCCTTGTTATTTCTAAATTATGTTTCTTAAAGCAAATAAAACCCAATTCCCATAATCGCATAAGCTGCCAGTAAGGTAGCTCCCTCAAACCAGTTTGTCTCTCCATCATTTGAAATACTTACCATTAGCAATACAGCTGTTACCATACTAATAAGTTCTGGCAACGTAAAGACTAATGACATTCCACTCGGGAAAAACAAGGAAATTAATACTAATAACGGTGCCACAAACATCGCAATTTGCAACGTTGAACCAATCGCAATTTCAACCGCTATGTCCATCTTGTTCTTGTATGCCATTACGACAGCAGAAGCATGTTCGGCCGCATTTCCTACAATCGCCACAATAATGATCCCGATAAATAACTCAGACCAGCCAAATGATTCTGCAACTACCTCGAAAGTATGTACTAGGTTTTCTGATACATAAGCAACTGCTAGTGTTGCAATCGCCAAAATAGCAATACTTTTTTTCACAGACCATTCTGGAATTTCCTCATGAGCATGACCGTGGTCTCCACTCTTTTCCACTTGATAAACTCCGCGATGAGTTACTAATTTGAATAAAAGTGCTGCTAAATACAATACAATCAATATAATAGCGATCCCAATGCTTAAGGAAAGTGTTTTTCCTTCACCCATATTCATCGTAAAAACTTCTGGAATTACAAATGCAACAATAACTGCGAAAATCAGCAGTCCTGAATTATGACGAGCATCAAAAACATTAAATTGCTGTCTCTTATACTTTAGCCCGCCGATAAAAAAGGACAATCCTGCTACCAGCAATAGATTCCCTAACACAGATCCAGTTAAGGATGCTAACACTACTTCTGTTAATCCCTCACGTAAAGCAAATATAGCAATTATTAATTCTACGGCATTACCAAAAGTAGCGTTTAGCAATCCACCAATTCGAGGGCCAGCGACAATTGCTAAGCTTTCTGTTGCTCTTCCCATAAAACTTGATAACGCGATGATGGTAAGACAGTAAATAACAAACATAAGAATGCTTGACCAATGTAACAAGGAACCTATTATCGATAATGGAACTCCAATAAATGCTGCTATCATAAATATTTTATTAACCATTTTTTCGCTTCCTTTCTCCTATCATCTTCATATATTTTCCCATCCAACTGGAGGCTAAACTTATTATACAGCTACTTTCCCTAAATATAACCAGTTTTTAAGAAATGTTACTGTTTTATCATAAGAAAAATAATATTCTTATTTCTCTAAAAAATCTATTGCAATACTGTTCAATCCCCTTTAACATCATTTAGGGAGACTAAATATAGACACAATGTAAGAAATAAGGGAGTATATTATGAACAGTAAAAAATTTGCCGTACTAATTAGCATTGTCAGTATTTCTGGATTTAGTCAAGGAATGCTGCTTCCATTAATAGCTGTTATTTTTGAAAATGATGGTCTTTCTTCCAGTTTAAATGGCTTAAATGCAGTCGGACTCTATATAGGGATTCTGCTAATCTCTCCTTTTATGGAACATCCCTTGCGTAAATATGGGTATAAACCCGTTATCATTTTTGGCGGGTTGGTTGTTATTGTCGCACTAGCACTTTTTCCAGCGTGGAAATCCTTTTGGTTCTGGTTCCTTCTTCGTTTATTTATTGGAATTGGAGATCACTCTCTCCATTTTGCAACCCAAACATGGATTACTACCGCTTCACCAAAGGAGAAACGCGGACGCAATATTTCACTATACGGTGTATTCTTTGGGATTGGATTTGCAGTGGGACCATTGTTAACACCATTAGTAAAAATAAATGAGTCGCTGCCATTTATTCTTTCATCTATTATGTGCTTTATCGCATGGATCTTTATTCTCTGGATTAAAAATGATTTTCCAGAACAAACAGTTGAAACCAATTCATTTCTCGATACAATGAAACGCTTTTCTAGTGCCATGAAGTATGCATGGATTGCTTTTCTTCCACCGCTTGCCTATGGATTCTTAGAATCAAGCTTAAACTCTAGTTTTCCTGTGTATGGATTAAGAATTGAATTAAGTGTCGTCCAGATTTCTCTCTTGCTTACCGCCTTTTCGATAGGAGCTATTGTCTTTCAGCTTCCTTTAGGAATGATTAGTGATAAATTTGGCAGAAGACAGACACTTATAACGATTTTAATTATTGGTACTGCCTGCTTTTCTTTCGCAAGCCTATTAGAAGCTTATTTAATTGGCCTGATCATCTGTCTCTTCCTTGCCGGAATGGCAGTTGGCTCTACCTTCTCACTAGGTATTAGCTATATGACCGATTTAGTTCCAACTAATCTTCTACCGACTGGAAATCTTCTTTGTGGAATGGCCTTTAGTGTTGGGAGTCTCATTGGTCCATATTTGGGCGGGGTGTTTATTCAGTATTTCCAGCATATAAGCTATTTTGTAGTGATTGCTGCTATCTTATTTATTGTTGGTTTGATTATTTTCCTTTTCGGGAAAAAAGAAGTGAAAAATCAATATTTAGCAGAAGCAAAATAATACCTTGCGCATACAATATGTGGTAAAATCAGCTTATACAACTAAATATAAAAAAATTATTTTAATTCGGTATTTATGCTGTCACCTACTAGGTGGCAGCTTTCGTGTTTTTTAAGGGTGTTGAACTTGATTCTCGCTCTCAATAAGAATGATTAACAAAGGAGGAAAAAACGATGTCTACAGAAACAGAATTAAAAACCTATATCGAAACAAAGGTAGAAGCAAAGCCAACTCTATTTGCCAAACTATCTCCTCATCTCGAACTTATTGCTGCAGGGATAAGCGGAGTATTCATTGTTGGCGGCTGGATTTTACATCATTTTCATTATTCTTCTATGTCTATTCTTGCCTACTTACTTGCTTTTGTGATTGGAGGGTATGCAAAAGCGAAAGAGGGAATCAGCGAAACTATTGAAAATAAAGAATTAAATGTCGAAATGCTCATGATTTTTGCTGCAGTTGGTTCTGCTATTATAGGATATTGGGCGGAAGGAGCGATATTAATATTTATTTTTGCTGTAAGCGGAGCATTAGAGACTTATACAATGAATAAGAGCAACAAAGAAATATCTGCCCTGATGAAATTACAGCCAGAAGAAGCGGTGCGAATCCTGCCTGATGGCCAAGAGCAAGTGGTTCCAGTATCTGCTCTTTCTGTCTCCGATATCATTTTAATTAAACCAGGTGAAAGAGTACCTGTGGATGGAAAGATTATAAAAGGAACTACAGCAATTGATGAAGCAGCTATCACAGGCGAATCTATCCCATTATCTAAGGGGATCAATGATGAAGTTTTTGCCGGAACCGTAAATATAAGTGGCTCCATTACCGTCACCCTGACAAAACATGCAGATGAAACTCTTTTCCAAAAAATTATTACATTGATTCAATCAGCACAAAGTGAGAAATCCCCTTCGCAAGCCTTTATCGAAAAGTTCGAAGGTGCGTATGTCAAAATTGTGTTAACTGTTGTTGTCCTATTAATGTTCCTTCCCCATTTCCTATTAGGGTGGTCTTGGAATGAAACTTTTTATCGAGCAATGATTTTTTTAGTCGTGGCCTCTCCTTGTGCCTTAGTTGCAAGCATTATGCCAGCCACCTTATCAGCGATTTCGAATGGAGCAAGAGCTGGTATTCTTTTTAAAGGTGGCGTTCACCTAGAAAACCTTGCCCATATAAGAGCAATTGCCTTTGACAAAACAGGAACATTAACAAAAGGAAAACCGGTTGTAACTGATGTCCTGGTTGATCGTCATTTTTCAAAGAAAGAAATCATTCAAATAACAGCTAGCATTGAAAGCCATTCAAATCATCCACTTGCAAAAGCAATTGTCCAATACGCTAAGCATAAGTATCAAGAGACATTCCCCCAGCCAGAGAGCATTCAAGATAATTCAGGCTGGGGTGTGACCGCCCTTTTGAATAACAGCGAATGGCGGATCGGAAAAGCTGCTTTTGTAGGAGAAAAGGAAGCAAAGGCTTTCCAAGAAGGAAAATATGATCAGTTATCAGAAGAAGGAAAAACCACTGTATTTATTAAAAAAGATGCAGATGTGATTGCGTTAATCGCATTAAAGGATATTGTAAGAGAAGAATCAAAAGAAGCTATTAACCGCTTAAAAGAAAATGGTATTTATACGGTTATGGTGACAGGAGATAATGAAAAAACAGCAAAAGCCATTGCCCAAGAAAGCTATGTAGAGGACTATATTGCGGAATGCTTACCAGAAAAGAAAGTAACCTCTATTAAAGAGTTAAAAGAGCGATATGAAATCGTGGCAATGGTAGGGGATGGAATTAATGATGCACCAGCTCTCGCCACAGCAAATGTCGGCATTGCCATGGGGGAAGGTACAGATGTTGCCTTAGAAACGGCAGATGTCGTCTTAATGAAAAATGATTTACCTAAAATTGCTGATGCTATTCAACTATCTAAACGGATGAATCGAATTATTAAACAAAATATTATCTTTTCTATTTCGGTCATTATGCTATTAATTATTTCCAACTTCTTGCAAATCGTTGCCCTTCCATTTGGCGTTATTGGACATGAGGGCAGCACCATCTTGGTTATTTTAAATAGCTTGCGGTTATTAAAAGGATAAGCAACTCGGCGGGAGGAATGGGATACATGTTTGGCTGATATTTTTTGATTTTGGCTGATTTCTCCTTCCGGTTGGCTGATATTTTTTGGTTTTGGCTGATTCCTCCCTCCGGTTGGCTGATATTTTTTGCTTTTGGCTGATTTCTCCTTCCGGTTGGCTGATATTTTCTATTTTTGGCTGATTCCTCCTTCCGGTTGGCTGATATTTTCTAGTTTTGGCTGATTCCTCCTTCCGGTTGGCTGATATTTTTTGGTTTTGGCTGATTTCTCTTTCTGGTTGGCTGATATTTTTTGCTTTTGGCTGATTCCTCCCTCCGGTTGGCTGATATTTTTTGCTTTTGGCTGATTTCTCCTTCCGGTTGGCTGATATTTTTTGGTTTTGGCTGATTTCTCCTTCCGGTTGGCTGATATTTTTTGCTTTTGGCTGATTTCTCCTTCCGGTTGGCTGATATTTTCTAGTTTTGGCTGATTCCTCCTTCCGGTTGGCTGATATTTTCTAGTTTTGGCTGATTCCTCCTTCCGGTTGGCTGATATTTTTACTTTTCAGCTAATTCTCTTGCTCGATTGGCCAGATATATTCAATTATCCACTATTCCCCAGCCCAATTAGTGATTTTTTTATAAGAGAACCATTTAATTGGCTAAGCTGTATATGAGTCATCATTAATTCCCCCACACTGTTTTCGTCACTGCTAACATTGTTACCAAAAGGAATTAATGGACCAAACACAAACTAGCTAATTTTCCCAATTTATATTGCTATCCTTTATTACGCCAAGCAAAAAGGCCTCCAAAGTGTATCTTTGAAGGCCTTTTGGTTAATGGTAGCCGTTTGATCCGTTGGCAGAACCAGATGTTTTATGCTTTGGCTTACTTTTCCCTTTTTGTTTTGTTCCGCCATCTTTTTTTGTATGTTTTGTCATTTTAAATTCCCCCTTTATTAAATGTTTCCCCTCTAATAGTTTGTTCTTTTGCATTTTTTTTATAGAGGTAAATAACGGATACACTTAACAAGGTTCTTTCTTTCTTTCCGTGAAATAAGCATTAATCTCGCCACCAATAATAATAATAATGCCTGTTATATAGAACCAAATCATTAGAACAATAATTGTTCCAATACTTCCATATGTTGCCGAATAATTACTAAAGTTCCCTACATAATAAGAGAAGGCTAAAGAAGCGACTACCCAGCCAATTGCAGCGAAAATGGCTCCTGGAATAGCGGAAACACATTTTAGTTTTTTATTCGGTGCAATCCAATAAAGAGCAAGAAACACAATAAATAAAATGATTGGGGATGCAAGAAACCTTAAAGTATTCCACAAAGATAAAAATTCATCCGTTAAGTTAAATTGGGAAAATAAAAACATCCCGATTTGTTCTCCAAATACTGGCAATAGCAAAGCAACTACTACTACAGCAATCATTCCAAGTGTCAGTAAAATAGACATTCCTCTTGCAACTATAAAAGATCTTGTTTCTTCCACATCATACGCTTTATTTAATGCCTTTACGATAGCATTTAATCCGTTTGAAGCAGACCATATTGTCGCAATGATACCAAAGGATAATAAACTAACATTTCTGCTTAGCACCTGATCAATATTGGATTCAATCGTATTCATAATATCTCCTGGAGCAAAACCCTCCACTAATCCTAATAAGTCTTCCTTCGTAATAGGAAGATACGGAAGAAGTGTCATCACAAAAATAAGTAATGGGAAAATTGACAAAAGGAAATAATAGGATAATTGGGCTGCCAGATCAAATACATTATCTTGTTGAATTTTCTTGATAAGAACCTTTATAAATGGAATTACGTCTCCCATACAAAATCACCGTCCTAACAGTTCTTTTATGTATGTCTATTGCCCTTTATTGTGTAAATAAAAACCTGTCCATTAAATAGAAAAGACATTAGCTCTTTCTGTACTCATGGTATGTAATGGAAGGCAGCCTAAATGCATCCCTCTTTTCAAATAAAGAGAGGGGGACATAGGCTGCTATCCCTGTTAAAGCATTCTTACAGGCTATTCTGGCTTAGGTAAATATTGCATGCTGGAAACAAGCGTTCTTTCCTGATTTCTCATTTTTCCACTTGTGAAAGCTTCCTTTGTATCTCGGATAATACCTGCTACGACTGGTGTTATTCCTTTTAGTTCTTCTAACTGTTTTTTAACAAATGCAGCATCGTCCGAAATTTTCAGGGCTGAATTCTTTATTTTTTCGGAAGTCAGATTCAAACTAGATGTCATTTGATCTAAATCTGTTACAGTATCTTTCGCATGCTGTAAAGTTGTTACTGCATGTTGTCTTGTATGTCTATCAAATAAGCTGATTGCTGTTCCAATAAGACTGCCGATAAAAAGACCTTTTGTTATACTCATTTTCATCATCCCTGCCACCTCTCCAAATTAGTTATTTTGGCTATTACAGCACCATTTCTAAAACAGGCTTGAAGGATGGCTCTTATTGCCTATAAGGAATATTTTTGTTTAATCTCTCGTAACAGACCTTCACAGCCATCCTTCACTAAGGCAAACACCTCTTCAAAATTGCCGGTATAATATGGGTCTGGTACTTCCTTTCCCGCAGCATGGTCTGTATAATCCATTAATAAACGGACTTTTGTGCCGACTAACATTTCATTAAGCTTTTTGATATTCGCTATATTACTGTTATCCATTGCAATTAGATAATCAAATTCTTCTAAATCCTTATCCGCCAATTGACGGGCAAAAATACCTGCATCCTTGATTTTATTTACTTTAAGAATATCTCTTGTTCCCTGGTGAGGCGGATTTCCAGTATGCCATCCGCCAGTTCCGGCAGAATCACAAATAATAGTCTTCTGCAATCCTTCCTTTTCGACTAGGTCACGGAATACCGCCTCCGCCATAGGCGAACGACAAATATTTCCTAAGCAAATAAATAAAACACGTATTTTCATTTTTATTTTCCTCCATTTTTCTATTTACATACTTTTTTTACTTACCAGTTCGCAAAAAGCACTTTATTTAATCATATACCTCTATATTGACATTTCTATGTTTGCATGAAAAGATGAATAGAACAACTTTATTGTCCAAGAAAGGGGAAAGGTATGAATTTAGATAATAAAACAACAGAAAATGTGAATTTCATGATTGAAAAGATAAAAGAAAAATTAAAAGTATTAAACATAGGTGCCATTAAATCCACCCATTTTGATGAAGATCTATATGATGACATTAAAGAAATTTATGATCATGTGATGAAACGAGACTCCTTTAGTCCAAATGAAATGCAGGCACTCGCTGAAGAGCTTGGAAACTTGCGAAAACAATAACTTGATTTTAAAAAATCAGTGGGTGGATGCCCACTGATTTTTTTAAATGCCATAAGATCGACAAAATATCCCCTTAAGCATCTTGATCTGTAAGAATAACAGGACCTTCTTTTGTGATGGCAATGGTATGCTCATATTGTGCTGAGTGCTTCCCATCTATCGTTCTCGCTGTCCATCCATTATTATCCATTTTCATTTTATAATCACCCATATTGACCATTGGCTCAATTGTAAATACCATTCCTTCTTTGATACGTGGCCCTTTACCAGCTAAACCAAAATGAGGTACTTCTGGTTTTTCATGTATTACTTTTCCAATGCCATGTCCGATAAAATCTCTCACAACAGAAAAACCGTGTTCTTCCACATATTGTTGAATAGCGAATCCAATATCCCCGATGCGATTGCCAACCTTCGCCTGTTCAATACCTATATAGAGGGCTTTTTTTGTAACATCCATCAGTTTTTGCAATTCAGCTGATACTTCTCCAACTGCATATGTCCATGCAGAATCAGCCAATGCTCCATTATAATTAACAACCATGTCAATGGTTACGATATCTCCCTTTTTTAGAGGCTCATTTCTTGGGAAACCGTGACAAATTTCATCATTTATACTAGCACAAGTTGCATATGGATAATCTCGGTATCCTTTTTGTTCGGGAGTCGCTCCCATTTCTGCTAAATAAGCTTCCACCTTTTGATCAATTTCCAAAGTAGTAATACCTGGTTTAATCATCTTGGCAATCATTTTATGACAACCAACTAGAATCTCACCAGCCTTCTTCATTTGTTCAATTTCTCGTTTTGATTTTAATACAATCATGTCCAAGCCTTCTTCCTATCTAAAGTTACCGCTAAGAATGAACACAAATAGAATTTTGTCTATTCCTCTTTTTATATTAGCGGTTCATTAAGTATGCTATCTTAACATTATGAGTTGATTGCAGCAAAAAAAACAACTATTCTCTTCTTAAGATTAACACAAAAAAAGAGCCTATACCTACTGCAACTCATGATAAAAAGATTATATTCCCCTTACCATAAATCTGTGTAGGTACAGACTCTTTCCATTATTTATATTTCTTTATTTATTTAAAAGCTTTAACGATTCACGATTAAAGGCAGGGATATCTTCTGGCGTTCTGCTTGTTACTAATTGGTCCCCACATACGACTACCTCTTCATCCTTAAAAGTAACACCTGCGTATTCCATGTCCACTTTGATTGATTTGTAGCCAGTAGCATTTCTACCTTCTAGCGCTTTAGCAGTAATGAGGAGCTGCGGTCCATGACAGATTGCAAAAACAGGTTTTTTTTCATCCATAAACGCTTTTGTAAAAGCCACAACTCGATCATCGACACGAAGCTGGTCAGGAGAAAATCCTCCTGGTATGAATAAGGCATCAAATTCATCAGGGGAAACTTCATCTATTCCTTTATCAATTGTCACTGAGGCTTCTTTTTGTTTTCCTTCCACCGTTTTACCAGCTTCTAGTTCAATTGTTACAACTTCGTGCCCAGCTTCTTTATAAGCCTTAGCTGGTTCTGTGTACTCAGAGTCCTCAAACATATCAGTAATTAAAGTAGCAATTCTTTTACTCATATATAGCATCTCCTTTTCCTATTTTCTATAAGTAACGTTCCCCATAGAATGAAAATAAAACATGCTAGGACCATTTTTTCACGCTTCGTTTCTTCTTGCAAAATCAACAAATCGAAATTTATCTGGTCGATGTCGCGACTCAGTAAATTGAAATAAAGTAGCATTTTCAAAATAAATGTAGTTTTTCACTACTACGATCGAATGAAATCCTTCTAAATCTAATAGATTATAGTCTTCTTCTGTAGGCTCTTCTACCGTAAATTCTTTTTTCGCAAAGCTAATTTTTAAATTTAACTCTTTCTCAATATAGTCAAAAATAGAGTTTTTACATATTTCCTCTGTTAATCCCGGAACATATTTTTCGACAATATAATCCTTATCTAAAATGATCCGTTCTTGATTAATTTCTCTTACACGAAACACTTCCCAGATAGAATCGTCCTTGTTTAACTGCATTTCCTTTTGCAAAAGAGAAGATGGTTGTTTATTCGTAAAGCTCTCAATAATTG
Organism: Niallia sp. M35; assembly: GCF_050971705.1. Taxonomy (NCBI): domain Bacteria; kingdom Bacillati; phylum Bacillota; class Bacilli; order Caryophanales; family Bacillaceae; genus Niallia; species Niallia sp. M35. Next base: position 139,858 of record NZ_JBPCEP010000012.1, on the reverse strand, counting down.
TTACAGAGGAATGTCCCATTTTATCCGCCAATTCCTTAAAGCTAACTAGCCCAGAAATCGGAAATTGAAGTTTTTCTAAATCAAGTACTAAGGAGCCTTTTCCTCTGAGCTTTTGAATATATCCTTTTTGCGATAAAATATTTAAAGCCTTACGGATCGTTTCTCTAGATGTGTTATACTGCTCAGCTAATTCATTTTCAGATGGCAAAATAGTATCAGGTGGATACTTTCCATTTCTGATCGCAGCCTCAAGTTCCTCGAATATCATATAATATTTATTCAACATGAAATTCACCAACATTTTCAAATTATTCGTTACCATTCTACCCTTTTTCAGACAAATTGTCTAAAAAGGATTGAAAAATAAATAAAAAAATGTTTCAGTGTATGTAGAAAAGGGTAAACACTATAAGATATATTTCAATATTGTGAACATACTTTTAAAATAGTCCTTTACATCAATGGTTTATAAGCATAATGGATAGAACAATTCGTTCTTTATATGGAACTTTTTATCTATAAATGCTATCATAAATATACATACCGTAAAGAGTGAAAGTGAGTGAGCGTATGATTGGGGATCGTGTAAAACAGCTACGTTTAGAGAAGAGAATGTCCTTGTCAGAATTAGCTGAACAAGCCGGAGTTGCAAAATCTTATTTAAGTTCCTTGGAAAGAAATTTACAATCCAATCCATCGATTCAGTTTTTAGAAAAAATAGCAGCTGTTTTCAATATACCAGTCGATCATTTAATCAATGATCAACAGAATAAGGATGAGTTAGATTCTGAATGGTTAAAAATTGTAAAAGAGGCAATGGATTCTGGAGTATCCAAAAAAGAATTTCGTGAATTTTTGGAATTTAACAGATGGAGACTGGAACAAAAAAAATAATACGTTTTCCACTTATATGGCTAAAATAGGTTATTAAATTTTTCCATTACAAAAGAGTTATCTACATTGAATGCCTCACAATATAATTCCATTATTGTGAAAAAATTCAATGTAGAGATACCTTTTTTGTCCATTTTTGGACAATCATTTTCTATATACAAATGTTTATTTCGGATTTTCTTGAATTAAGTAATCCTTCTCACTTCGCAAAAATTCTCTTACTTCTTGCAAATTCATTCCAATATTTTTGGCTTCATTAATTAATTGAATCCATTCTGAATCCAATTCCTCGGTAAAAAGTTGACTATTAATCACTTAATTCTTCCCTCCCAAAAATACATTTGTATTTTGGCAGTCCGGCCATCATTGTTTTAAGACATTAGATCCGTGACTTTGCGTCCCAAACTTTCGTATTGGTTTGCCTTTTACATTTACCTTTTCTCGTATTCTTTACTGTTTTCCCATTATATCGCTTTTCCTCATGAAATGATGCAGTAATTTGTCATAAAATTAGGACAAATTACTAAAATATTTCTCGTTGTTTCTACAAAATATGTTGATTCCAGCGAATCTTATCGAATTAATCATACTTATGCATTATTTACAGATTTCTCTAATGCCAGCAGCACTACTTATCTTGTCTTCTATCATAATATTGTGTTTGATAGCTTTTTAGCACTTTTTTAAAAGAATAATTAATATGAATTTGTTCAAATGTAATTGCATCAAAAAAAGGATATTCCGTTAAGTCATTTTGGCATATAGGACAAATCCACCTGCCTCGTTCACTACTACTGTACGATGGTCTATTGCATATGTCACAGTTTTTTCTATACATTTTTCACCTCTTCCTTTGCCTTTTCCTTTTAGGTTTGTATGCTGAAAAATAATTGCTACGATTTAGTAAGAAAATCCATCCTAGTATCTTTTTAATTAGGATTATAATGTTATAAAACACAATAATGTTCTTATTAAAGAACTTTCCCATAAGTATAGTGCAAAACTATCATTTTTTAAAATTCCAAAAACAACCGTTTTTTCTTTTTAACGAACAACTATCATTCTTTTCCTCAGAATAACTCCTATTATCTAGCTTTTTCATATTTTCTATTCATTTTATCGTTCGTTATAATGAAATTATATTTCTTTAGGTGATAAGGAGAAAATTGTTATGCTGGTTGGAGCAAAAATAAAGACATTAAGAATAAAAAAAGGCTTTTCTATTAATGAACTTTCCGACAAATCTGGTGTTTCCAAATCTTATTTAAGTTATATTGAAAGAGGAATTCAAAAAAATCCCTCTCTTCAAGTATTAACGAAACTTGCCCACTCTCTTGAGACAAATGTGGAGGAACTACTAGACAATAATCACACAGTGATAGAAGGCATTGATGAAGACTGGATGAGTTTGGTAGAAGAGGCAATTGAAGAAGGAATCACAAAAGAAGATTTTGCTGGCATTCTTGAATATGTTAAATTTAAAAAAAGACAAGAGAACTAGAAATAAGGAAAAGCTAACTCTATTATAGCAATCGCGCATAAGCATAGGACATAAGCAAAAAATAGTTATGATTATCATAAGTTCATTTTTCTCAATGGGACAACTCTAAAGTCTCCTTGGCTTCCTCTATTGGAGTTTATCTGTACTCTTCCTGTTTCGTTTTTTTAATAAAACTTTTTCATTAAAAAGACTATTCAAAGAGAATGGCACTACCGATTTGGAAAGCGACATTCTTACTTCGAATAGTCTTATTTCTTATTTATTTAACTCTACTGCTATTCTTGAGCCCACTTCTGCATTGTTTTTGACTAATGCAATATTAGCAACTAGGCTTGTTCCTTCTGTTAATTCTTTTACGCGACTTAATAAGAATGGAGTTACTTTTTTACCTGTAATATGGTTTTCTTTCGCTTCTTGAAGTGCCTTTTCAATAATATCTGTAATGTATTTTTCATCGAGAGCATCATTTTCTGGAATTGGATTAGCGATCACTACCCCGCCATCTAATCCTAATACCCATTTTGTTTGGATCATGTCAGCTGCTTCTTTTGGATTTTCTACTGAGAAATTCACTTCAAATGGACTAGTTCTTGTATAGAAGGCTGGAAGAGACTTTGTTCCATATCCTACAACTGGAACGCCATATGTTTCAAGATATTCTAACGTTAATCCAATATCTAATATAGATTTAGCCCCTGCGCAAACAACCGCTACGCTTGTTTTAGCTAATTCTTGTAAATCTGCAGAAATATCCATTGTATGCTCTGCTTCTCTATGAACACCGCCAATTCCACCAGTTACAAACACTTTAATTCCTGCAAGCTCTGCGCAAATCATGGTAGCTGCTACAGTGGTTGCCCCATTCTTTTTACCAGCAATTAAATATGGTAAATCACGTCTGCTTGCTTTCTCAATATTATCGCTTTTAGCTAAAAATTCAATTTCATCTTCTGATAAACCAATCTTTATTTTTCCTTCTATTATCGCAATAGTTGCAGGAACTGCGCCATTTTTCCGAATAATATCTTCTACTTCTTTAGCGGTTTCCACGTTTTGAGGATAAGGCATACCATGGGAAATGATAGTTGATTCTAATGCTACAATCGGTAGATTATTTTTCTTTGCTTCTAATACTTCTTTTGAGAATTCTAGCCATTCTGTTTTCATGTTATATGCTCCTTTTAGCGAAAGTATTTTCCAAATAGTTCTTGTAACTTTTTATTATTTAATAGTGGATTTACTGTTTGATTCGATTGAAGGGTTATGTTCGAGCAAGTAATGCCGATTTTACAAGCGTCTTCCGTGTTTAGGCCTTTAATATGAGAATACATTATACCTGAAACAAGGGAATCGCCAGCACCTGTTACATCGACTACTTCTGCTTCTGGAGGTAAGATAACACCAGCTTCCCCTAGCTTTGTAAAATAGATAAGGCCTTTATCTCCCCTCGTTATAACTACTTTTTCAACACCTTTTTCGAGAATGATTTCGGCTGCTTTAAAGAAGTCTCCCTCTTCTTTTATTTTCATCTCCGCTAATGCCTCTGCCTCATCTCTGTTTGCAATCAACCAAGTAACTCCATGCAAATCTTCGGGCAGTTTTCGTACTTTTGGTGCCGATACAGGTGTAATACACAATGCCATTTGTTCTTGCCTGCATCTGATGATAATATGCTCCAATACTTCTGCTGAAAAATTAGTGTCAAGAATAACTAATTCTGATGTTGCAATATACCCCCACTTTTTATCGATTATATCTTTATCAATGGTGTCATATATAGACATATCCGCTAAAGCAACAGCAAGTTCACCATCAGATTCCAATAAAGCTGTATAGGTCCCCGTTCGATATAGATTAGACAAAAGAGAAGGAGTGATATCTGCATAGCTTTTGGTATTCTCTAGTAGCCATTCCCCTTCATGGTCATCTCCCACAATAGTAAATAAAGAAGTTTCGAGTCCCAATCTCCCTAAATTCTCTGCAATATTTCTTGCTACCCCGCCAGGAGACTGACTTGTAGAGGCTGGATTAGAGGTACCGTATTGAATGGTCTCCTCTGCTTGAACTTTACGATCTACATTGGCTCCTCCAATACAAATAACTTCTTTCTTTTTTGGTAACACATAGGCTCTACCTAGTAGTTTTCCTTCTTTTGTTAAAGAAGAAATATAACCTGCTACCGCAGAACGGGATAAGCCCATTTTCTCAGCTATTTCATTTTGAGTAACAAAGGGATTTTCTTTAATCAGCTGAAGAATAAAAATCTCTTTATCATTCACTTCCATCTCCCCCTCAAATAAAGTGAAACTGCCAATTGTCAGAAGTAGAGAAGAATCATCTCTAGCCCCAAAAACAACATTTGTCTACATTATAAACTTTTGTTTATCAAACAACAAGACTTTATTCATTTTTATGAAAACTTTATTTATTTGTTTTTTTAGGAATCTCTTTTTAATCAAGATTTTCCAATCAAAAAAAGAAGACTATCCATTGTTAGTCTTCTTTTGCTACTCTTGGTTCAATTAAAATATCTACTCTTCTATTTTTTGCTCTTCCAGCAGAACTATCATTACTAGCAATAGGCTGAAACTCACCGTAACCTTTGGCGCTAAATGATTTAGGATCTAGTTTCTTGTTTTCAAGAAGTAATTTCATGAAATTTAAAGCTCTAGTCACACTTAGTTCCCAGTTGGACGCATATCGTGAATTGCGGATGGGAACATTGTCTGTATGTCCACTTATAATAATGCTTCGCGGCGGATCCATGACAAGTAAATTAGCAATTTCGGAAACAACTTTTCTGTCTTTATTGCGAACTTCGGCACTTCCAGAAGCAAAGAGTACATTATCTCTAATTGAAACATGCAAACCTTCATCCGTCAGTTCCGTATCCAGCTTATTCCCTAATTTATTCTTAGCAATATAGGCATTTACCTTTTGTTGAATCTCTGATAATTCTTGTTTATCTTTCTGTTTTTGTAATTCTTTTAGTTCTTTTTCGCTAAGATTTTTTTTATCTTTTTTATCTTCCTTTTTCTCTTGATCAGCCAAATCAACATCTGTAGTTTCACTATTCATTGACGGTGCAGGACTAGGATATTCAAATATACCTGTCCCTCCTTGTAATTCTTTATTAAAAGCTTCTGCGATTTCAGAGAATTTTTTAGCGTCAACAGAACTCATGCCATATAAAACGATAAATAAAGCCAGCAATAAAGTAAGGATATCCGCATAAGGAACAAGCCAAGATTCATCAACATGCTCCTCATGATGTACTTTCTTTTTTTTCTTTTTACTCATTCGTATTCACACTACTTTCGCTTTCTTCAAGAAATTGTCTTCTTTCTGAAACAGGTAAATACGATGCAAGCTTTTGTTCAATTACCCTAGGCGCTTCTCCTTCTAAAATAGAAAGAACCCCTTCTATCATCAAATATTTTTGACTTGCTTCCATGTGTGATTTTCTCTTCAGTTTATTTGCAAATGGATGCCATAAAACGTATCCAGTAAATATCCCCATTAAAGTAGCAACAAACGCGGCACTAATAGCATGTCCAAGCGCTTCAGCATCAGACATATTTCCTAAAGCTGCAATCAGCCCAATTACTGCTCCAAGTACTCCCAATGTAGGGGCGTAGGTACCTGCTTGGGTAAAAATAAGCGCTCCTGTACGATGTCTCTCTTCCATTGCTTCAATTTCTTCTGTTAATACATCTCTAATATACTCTGCACTTTGTCCATCCACAGACAAAGATAAGCCATTTCTCAAAAATGGATCTTCAATTTCATCTGTTTTTGCTTCTAATGCAAGAAGTCCCTCTTTTCTAGCTAATTGTGCCCACTCTGAAAACAAGCGAATTAACTCTTTCGTATCCTGCACTTTCTGCTCCTTAAACAAGATGCCGAATAACTTTGGAACTCGTTTAATCTCTGAAGCAGGAAAGGCAATAACTACTGCTGCTACTGTACCTACTAAAATAATTAGAATAGCTGCTGGATTCAATAATACCGCAGGACTGACACCTTTAAACACCATTCCTACTCCCACAGCAATAATAGCAAGTATAATTCCTATCAAGGAAGTTTTATCCATTATTTTCACCTATCTTATTCCAAAATTTCGATTCTATGTCTTACCTTTTTTTTCGACATTTCTCTTCAAAATTTTAGTTTTATTTCATGTAAATTTCGGAAACTTCATGAATCATGACAATAGTCCTGCTTTTTTAATCGAAAAAGAGGACGGGTCATAAGAATTTCAATCAAATATACCCCCGAACAATTATACGTACACACTAAAAAATAGTCGTATAATTGTTCGGGGGTTAATTAAATTTAAGAATGAGGGTTTGTGATGATTACCGCAGCCTGAATACACTTCGCTTTCCATGGGGCAGCCGCGGAGGCTTAGGTTGCTCCCCGGGGTATTATATGTCTGTAGTGTAATAGAACGAATTGGTTTTCACCACCAAATTAGAGAATATTCGTCTTTATCCATTATATATTTGTTTTGCCAGCCACTCTTTTGAAATATAAGTTAAGAAACCTATATTTGAATCATAACCGTACCTACTATCATTATTTCGGAAAGAATTTATTCTCTACCTTTTTCTGATATCCAGAAAAAGGATTAGAGTGACTTTCTCCTGTACGTTCTTTCATCATTTTACGAAATCGCAATAATTTTTCATTATATTTTCTTTGTAAAACTACCTTTTCTTCTTCTGTCTCACAGGAACGAATTAAATCTTCCATGGACAATAATTCTTGTCTAATCTTATCCTCTTCTAATGAATATCCAGCATTCTTGAGAACACGATAGGCCATTCGCAATTCTTTTGGTACAGAATCTAGACTATCTTTTGGGAGTGGTTTTCCGAACCCTGGAAGATGGTTAAATTCCCCGTCTTTATATGCTTTTTTTATTTTATCTTCTGAAACAAGAATCGAAAAATCCATTCATCTATCCCCTCCTGTTTTCATAAACCTATTTCCATTATACAATTTCCACTTCTCGTCGGTATAGGATGAGCGATTTTTATAAAAAATAGAAAAGAAAGGGGTGTTATTATTGGCACGTGGAGAACATTTCAATCATAAGAAGAAACACCATCCAGGTCCGCTTCCAAAGGACACAAGAAAACATACACATACAGAGGATGCTCCTGGCGATGAAGAATTTATCGTAACACAGGAAGCTTTTAAAAACCGAATCGAAGAAGAAGAGTAAATCCATGCAATAGACGGCGTTCGCGACCATTGGTAAAGGGCGCCGTCCTCCTTTTTCCCTCCCTTTATTTTCCTATACGTTCGAAATAGGTCTTCTATATGCTCCGCATTAATATTCAGCAAAAGCTCACTATTTCCCATTCCCCTTCTCCTCTCATGTTATACTAGAAGGTATCGTATGACTAATAAAACGATAATTATTAAATAACTTAAAATGAATAACAGAATCTGCTTCTATTATTCAAGACAGCTAAAAATTCTATTGGAAGGTGTTTAGATGAAATCTCTTGTGTTATGTGAAAAGCCAAGTGTTGCGAGAGAAATAGCCAGAGTGCTTGGTTGCAATAAATCCACTAAAAATTATTTGGAATCAGATAAATATATAGTGACTTGGGCTTTAGGCCATTTAATTGAATTAAAAATGCCCGAGCATTATGATCCCAAATTTAAAAATTGGAATTTAGATGATTTACCAATTATTCCACAGAAAATGGAATTAAAAGTGATGAAGCAAACCAGTCATCAATATAAAGCCATTGAACAACTGGCAAAAAGAAAAGATATTAAAGATTGTATTATCGCCACAGATGCAGGGCGTGAAGGAGAATTAGTCGCACGTTGGATATTAGAGAAAATCCGATTTACCAAACCAACTAAACGATTATGGATATCTTCACAAACGGACCGAGCAATAAAGGATGGCTTTAAACAACTAAAGCCGGGAAAAGATTACGATCGCTTATATCAATCCGCTGTGTGTAGAGCACAAGCAGATTGGCTAATCGGCTTAAATGTTTCAAGAGCCTTAACAACGAAATTCAATGATCCATTGTCAGCAGGGCGTGTTCAAACCCCTACTTTATCAATGGTTCTAGAGAGAGAAAAAGAAATTCAATCCTTTGTTCCAAAAGAATATTGGACCATCACTGCACAAATAGATTCTCTACAAGCGAAATATGAAAAGAATCAAGAGAGAAGAATCTTTTCAAAAGAAACAGCAGAAAAAATTGTAGCTAATACGAAAGGGAAGCAGGCAGTGGTTGAGACGCTTACCGTAAAAGAAAAAACAGAGCATCAGCCATTGCCTTATGATTTAACAGAACTCCAGCGAGACGCAAACCGCCGATTCGGTTTTTCTGCCAAAAAAACGTTAAATGTCCTGCAGAAGCTATATGAGCAACATAAACTTGTCACCTATCCGAGAACGGATTCACGATACTTAACGACAGATATGAAGAATACGATGATTGATCGCATTGAAAGTATATCCGGCGCATTTAAAGAAGAAGTTCAACCTATCTTACGTAACAAGGGGAAGGTCGAAGCAAATAATGTGTTCAATAACAATAAAGTATCTGACCACCATGCCATTATCCCGACCGAGCAGCCTGTATTTTTAAACCGGTTAGATAATGAGGAAGTAAAAATTTATGACTTAATCGTAAAAAGATTTTTGACGTTATTTTATCCAAAATATAAGTATGAAATTATTTCTACTACATTAAACATTAATGGAGCTTCCTTTGTCGCTCAAGAAACAAATATATTAGAATTAGGTTTTAAAGCTTTAGACTCTCGCAAAACAGATTCTTCAAAAAATATACAGCTTCAAAAGGGACAACAATTAAAAGTCCAATCTGTAAATTTGGAGCAAAAATTTACGGAAGCTCCATCACGTTTTACAGAAGCTGATATTCTAGGAAAAATGGAGAAATTCGGACTGGGGACTCCTGCTACGCGTGCTGAAATAATTGAAAGATTGCTTTCATCTGAGGTATTAGAAAGACAAAATGGGAAATTACATTCTACCTCCAAAGGAAAACAGCTTCTCAATCTCGTTAATGATGATTTGACTACTCCCGATTTAACGGCAAAATGGGAGCAAGAGTTAGAGGATATCGCTAAAGGAAAAGCAAATCCTCATCAATTTATGGAACAAATTAAAGAGCAGACCAAACGATTTGTCCGGGAAATAAAACAAAGTGAGAAATCGTATAAAATGCAAAATCTCACTGGCTCCAAATGTCCTGAATGTGGGTCTTTCCTAAAGGAAAAAAATACAAAAAACGGAAAAATTCTTGTATGCTCCAGTATGGATTGTTCTTTTAGTAAAAGAAAAGATCCTAAACTTTCCAACAAGCGTTGTCCACAATGCCATAAGAAAATGGAAATTCATAATGGAGTGGCCGGTACCTATTTCCAATGCAGAAACTGCAATGTAGTGGAAAAAGCTACAGACCGTAAAAAGACCATTAACAAAAGAGAAGAACGGAAACTTGTTCAGAAATACAGTAAAGACGAAAGCTTTGGAAATAGTCTAGGTGATTTATTAAAAGCCGCGATGAAAAAAGACAATTAAAAGCTACAAGGCTGGTATATTCGCATTCCAGCTAATAATTACTCCAATATCATCCGAAAAGTTATGGATAATTTCGGATGATATTTTTTATGTACTTTGCTACTATTACAAGCCGTTCACACTACTCTTTGCTTCCATGAATCAGTATTCTTCATTTTTCTCATCGATTATTAAACTTTTCTAATAAAGTACTCGCACTTAGTTCTCTAGTGGAGGCAACTTGCCAATCCGCTTTTGCAAAAACATCTCCTTGTCCTATCCCGACAGAAAACATAGGTGTCTGCAGAATTCCACTCAAGCCTGCTTGTCCATCCTCTATAGCAGCACACTCATGATAATCGACCCCTAAGCAATCTGCTGCTGTTAAAAATATTTCTGGATCTGGTTTTCCCTTTTTCAGGGAATGTGGATCTACTATGCATTCGAACCAGTCTCTTATTCCAAAGCGCTCCAATAAAAAAGGTGCATTGGAACTAGAGGATGCAATCCCAAATTTAATACCCATTTCCCTAAGATCTTTCAAAAATTCATACATTCCTGGCAGCATATTTTCTACTGTGAATTCCGAAATTAAAGCTTTATAATATTCACTCTTGTGATTTCCTAACATTTCCTTTTCTCTATCTGTAAATACTTTATCTGTTTGTGCAACTAAGTCGTCAATTAGCACCTTTCGCGGAACACCTTGATATCTTAAGTTATCTTCTCTAGTAAAGGATGCCCCAATCTCCACCGCCATTTTTTTTGTTGCTTTGTAATATAAGGGAACAGTGTCTGCTATAACACCATCAAAATCAAAGATAACTGCTTGTAACCGATTAGTCATAAAAACCTCCCATAAATAAAAAAATCCATTATAGCTATTTTACCAAAAATGCTTATTATTTGTTTCTCTTGCGATAAGATCAATTATTATCCTAATGTTACGATCAATCAGTTTATTTCTCTTTCTAAAAAAGCTACAATAGAAGCAGCATCCATTCCATATTGGGATTCATGTTATACATAGAGCTAACCGCTTATAGAAAAGGAGAATAAAAATGAGTACATTTCAAGAAAATTTACAAAAATATGCTGAACTCGCAGTAAAAGTCGGTGTAAATATCCAAAAAGGACAAACACTTGTTATTAATACATCCATTGAATCTGCAGAGTTTGTTCGTCTTGTCGTAAAAGAAGCTTACCAAATTGGCGCAAGTAATGTTGTAGTCAACTGGAGTGATGATATCGTTACTCGTACAAAATACGAATTGGCACCAGATGAAGCATTTAAAGAATATCCTGAATTTAGAGCAAAAGAGACGATTTCACTTGCAGAAGAAGGGGCAGCCTTCATGTCTGTAGTATCTTCTAGTCCAGACCTTTTAAAAGGGATTGATTCTGAACGAATTAGTAACTTCCAAAAGGCTTCTGGAACAGCTTTAAGCCAATTCCGAAAATATGTACAGTCTGATAAAGTAAGCTGGACCGTAATTGCTGTTCCATCCAAAGCTTGGGCAAATCTTGTTTTCCCAGACGCTCCTGAAAACAGCAGAGTGGAGTTACTATGGGATGCTATATTTAAGGCTATTCGAGTAGATCAAGCAAATCCAATCCAAGCATGGAAAGAGCATGATAAAACACTTCATACAAAAGTGGATTACTTAAATGAAAAAGCATACAAACAGCTTCATTATACAGCTCCAGGTACAGATTTAACGATTGAACTTCCAGAAGGACATCTATGGTGTGGAGCAGGATCTATCAATGAAAAAGGTTTTGAATTCATGGCAAATATGCCGACTGAAGAAGTCTTCACTGTTCCACATAAAAAAGGAGTAAATGGAACTGTATCAAGCACAAAGCCGTTAAGCTATGGCGGAAACATTATTAATAATTTCTCCGTAACCTTTAAAGATGGTCGAATTATCGATGTAAAGGCAGAAGAAGGGGAAGAAATTCTTCGTCAATTAGTTGAAACAGATGAAGGTTCTCATTATCTTGGAGAAGTAGCTTTAGTACCACATCGTTCACCTATTTCTCAATCAAATATTCTTTACTACAATACTTTATTTGATGAAAATGCCTCAAATCACTTAGCAATCGGAAGTGCATATGCATTCTGTATTGAAGGTGGAAAAAAGATGTCAAGTGAAGAACTAGCTGAAAAAGGTTTAAACGATAGTATTACACATGTCGACTTTATGATAGGATCAGACAAAATGAATATTGACGGTATTACCGTAGACGGAAAAATAGAAGCAGTATTCAGAAATGGAGATTGGGCATTTTAATTTTAAGTAACTAAGTTCAATAAGGATGTTCCATGGAATGTTTATGTTATGAAACATTTCACGGAACATCCTTTATTTTTTACTATTCTTTTAATCTTTCTATTTTACCAAGCTAATCGATTTAATTCGTTGAGATAAGTCCAATTGGATGATTAGTTTATAGTTTCCTGCTGTATACGTAGCTATAGACCCAGCCTCTTTCGTAACAAAATCATCTGGCTTCCCGATTGTATCCTGAATCGATTGTACTGATTCTTTTAAACGAATACCTGGAATAGAAATAGAAGTAACAAGATCGGTTTTCTTATCATAGTAATAAGTAATCTCAGGAAAATCCAATTGACTATATTTCTGATTATAATCCTTGATTGTATAATTAGAATTAATTTTCTTTATCTCTTTTATATTTGTTCCGATTGGATATTGGGCGCCTATCAACATTCCTTGTTCCGCTAAATTCTTTAAACTAGAAGTAACAGATAAGTTTTTATATGGATAGTAAAATTCCGTATCATCCAGCCATTTATTGATAATTTCCTTATTTTTAATAGAAGTTCCATCTATTTTTACTAATTTCCCGCTTTTCTGCTCAAGCATCCACGTATCAAATTCCATTTGGTCGGTATCTTTTTCCCTTAAGGTTTGTATATAATTTTGTTGAATGTTTTTGATATTTTTACTATAGATACGCATTCCATAATCAGTTAGGGTAACTAATTTCCCATCATGAATGGTATAGAAATAGGCCATTACCTCATTTGCTTCTTTCCCTTGGTAAACAGCCGCAATATTTTGCTGGTTAACAAGAAATGTTCCTATATTTTTTTGCGATAAATTGAATGTCATAGGATTGGGTAATTCTAGATCTTGTTTTACTGCTTTCTTTCCGTATTCTTTCGTCCATAAGTAAAAGGCAAAGTCTCCAGTCACAATCGTATCGTCTTTTTCCCCTAGATCCGTATCTTCTACTTGCTGATATTTCCTTTCCCCTTCTCCTATAATATATAATTCATACTTTTTCTCTTTCACGTTTATATCTATTTCAAAATAAGCATTATCTTTCGTCCATTGTAAATCTTTCTTAATCACCATATGTTTTTGATCCAACTCATTTTTATGTTTCTCTGTTAGATAGGAATTTACCATAGAAGTGATTAAAATCCCTGCAATTATAATGACTCCGACCACTATTAGCCAGATATATTTATTTTTTTTCATTATCTTTCTCCTATTTTCCAAACACATCTATACTCCTTTAGAAGGAGTTAGAGTTTCACTTTATGGATAGTTGTCGTTCTAGTTGTTTAAAATCAAGCATAACTACCATAATTTCTATTATTGAAAGCTCACTAAAGATAATTCCAATTTTTTATTGAACTTCATATATACTTATTAATAGTACCAAATTGCTCTCCAATCTACAAATCTAGCTTTTTCCAGCACCTATTTCCCCCTTCTCCGAGACCTTTACCACACAACATATGGACTATCCACCGCTCACCCATTCCCCATATCCAAGGACCTAACTTGCGTCAATATAAATAAATATGAGATGATTAATATAGCTAGCTATATATATAAATAGAGAAAACTCCGATCCTCGTGGTTTTTCTTCACTCTTGCTAATATTAAGCACCTTACTCAGTCTTTTCGGATGCCTTTTTCCTTATTGATTTCACCGCCCGTTAAAATGGAGATAAAAGATTCTTAAAATTAGGAGGGATAAAATGAAACAACTACATCTTATAATCAATGGAAGGGTACAGGGCGTAGGTTTTCGATACTTTGTCCAAATGATTGCTATGGAAAATCAGATAACCGGCTGGGTTCGCAATAAAGCAGATGGAACCGTGGAATGTAGGGCTGTAGCTTCTTCTGAAACACTGCGAGCTTTTGTGGAAAAAGTAAAAAGGGGTAATCGCTTTGCCAGAGTGGACCATATAGAAATACAGGAAAGTGAGCCAGAAGAACTATTTTCGAGCTTTAAGGTTATTTATTAAATATTCCATAGGACATATTCAATTTCTGCCATGTTCTATTTTTATTAAATTATGCTTGTATAGACTTGAAAATAATAAATTTTCATGTCAGAATAATAATATTTTAAAAAACAAAATAAGATGTACATATATTATTAGGAGGATCATATGTGGAAAGACTTTAAAGCATTCGCAATAAAAGGAAACGTAATAGATTTAGCAGTAGGGGTAATTATTGGAACGGCATTCAGCAAAATTGTCAGTTCACTAGTAGATGATTTGATCATGCCGCTGTTCGCCCATTTTATTGTCGGCGTAGATTTCTCAACATGGTCTTATTCAAGTATAAATTACGGAAACTTTATACAACGAATTGTTGACTTTTTCATTATTTCTTTCTCTATCTTTTTAGTAATTCGTTTTTTAAATCGCTTTAAGAAAAAGGAAGAGGTCCAAGAAGAAGCAGTAACTGTTGATACTAAAGAAGAGCTATTAAAAGAAATCCGTGATTTACTAAAAACAGAAGTTATTCGCGATAAAGATGGTTTAAATTGAAACCTTTTTGTGCCTTGTTCGTATTACTATATAAATTAAACACAGTACAGGAGTGAAGAAAAATGTATGCATATAACCCAAGTAATGAATATATGCCTTCTGTTTTAAGAACTTTTGCTCTTTCTCTAGGAATAGCATTTATCGGAACAATGATCGGTAATTTCGTCCCAGCCAATTTATTTTTACCGTTATCAATTTTAGAGGTTGTTCTTTTATTAATCGCTATTTTCGCAAGAAGAGGAAAATCTTTATCTTATGGTTTCTTATTTACCTTTACGTTTATTTCAGGGATTACCACTTTTCCAATCGTCTCTTATTATGTATCCACAGTTGGCGGAAATGTTGTCATTAATGCTTTGGGTACTACGACAATTGTGTTTGCTGGGGTTGCTATATATGCAACAAAAACGAAGCGCGACTTCTCTTTCTTAAGAGGAATGTTACTCGCTTCCCTAATCGCTTTAATCGCTATCGGGATTTTCAATATCTTTTGGCCATTAGCAACAGGTGGCATGCTCGCGTATTCCTTCATTGGTGTCCTAGTATTTAGCGGCTATGTGTTGTATGATTTTAATCGAATGAAACATTATGGTATAACAGCAGATCAAGTCCCTTTAATGGCCTTGAATTTATATCTCGATTTTCTAAATTTATTTATAAGTATCTTACGTATTTTCGGAATTCTGTCCGAAAGAGATTAAAAAGGTTTGAGTAAAGAGGCCAAAACCTCCTTGCTCAAACCTTTTTATATGTATGCCTATAAATAATCCGCTATTTGTCTTCTAATTAATCGAATCATTTCTTCTGGATTATCTTTTATTACAAAAGAGTGCACTCCACGATTTGTATGTAAATATAGCATTTTATATTGATTACTCGAGGGCTTAAAGGAAATGTCATGGATGGTGTGTAAATGAAATGTCTGCTCGGCGCTAGTAACTCTATCACTCCATAACTCAAGACTTTTTTCTTCTTCGATTATTTCCATATTCAAGTCAATCTTTCTTGTAACAACAAAATAGGAAAGAGAAAATATTTTCACCTTTACCTCCTTGCACCTATCCCATAGTATAGAATGATTATGGATAACGAAATTAAACGCTATCCACCTGCAAAATCAGACAGTGTTATTAGACAATATTTTGGAGAATGCCATCATTTCCTGGAAAATAATTTGGTATTTCGACAACATGAAAAATCGATTTTTATCAATAATGAAAATATTCTCTTTCTCCCAGACTTTCTTTCGACAAACTTACTAGCTTTAGTATGATTTTATTTATTATTAGATAGGCAAGAGAATGACATCACATTCCCTTGCACATCATCAATAACTTCTATACTTCTTTGCAAGTTCTTCTGTTTCTTTCTTCCGTTTCTTTCGTGCTTCCGCTCGTTCCTTCGCTGATTCGTAAAGGCTCTTTTCCTCTTCTGTTTGTGGAATAACTTTGGGAACTTTTGTCGGTTTTCCATTTTCATCGATGGCAACCATCGTTAGAAAGCTAAGTGCACATAAATGGCGCTCTCCAGAAATTAGATCTTCTGCTGTTACTTTTACAAATACCTCCATGGAAGAAGTTCCTGTATAGGTAACAAAAGCTTCTAGACATACAGCATTTCCCTCATGAATTGGATACAAAAAATCGACTGAATCAGTCGAAGCAGTAACAATTCCTCTTCTTGCATGACGCATCGCCGAGATAGCAGCTGTATCATCAATATAGGCCATTAATTTGCCACCAAATAAAGTTCCATAAGTATTAGTATCTGTTGGAAAAACAATACTTGTTTTCACCACTAGTGACTCACTACAAAATTTTGACTCTTCCATAGCTCCTCCTTGCATATTCATGGGAGTTTTCTTCTTGTTTAACATATCTACCATCTTATTATATGCTAATTTAGGAGGAAGAGTCTAATATTGCTTAGATTAAGGTTATCGAAAAAAAGAATTTTTCTTCCGGGCTTTTAACAGATCCCCCATCCACCCTCGTGATTTAAGATAGAAATATACAACAACCGTGGAGCCAATAATTATTGCTAAAGAAAAAACGTAGCCGAATTTCCATTTTAGTTCTGGCATAATTTCAAAGTTCATTCCCCATAATGCTCCCCAAGCCATAATTGGTGTACATATTGTAGTGAATACCGTCAGTGTTTTCATAATTTCGTTTCCTCTATGTTGGGATACTACTTCTTCAAAATCAACGAGATTATTTAATTCTTTTTGATATTCTTCCACCAAAATTAATCCTCTTTCGATTCTCTTAGTAACACGAGCATATACCTTTCCTTTTGTGATTTCCTCGCCAAAAGCTTCCTCTAATGAGTATCTGATTTCAAGAAAAGGAATCATGACATTCTTCCAAACAAGAAGTTCATGTCTAGACTGATATACTTTATCTAATGTTTTTATACTATTTCTCTGTTTAACATCCCAAATCAATTGTTCTAACTGTTGTTCATAAGCGTCTATATGATACAAAATATCTGTCATTACTTTTCCTAGAATAACCATAAATCCTTCAATCGGTGTTTGTGCATGCTTAATCTCTTTTAATAGATTGTTTCCATCAATATGTAAACTATTATCCTTATAATCATAAGTGATTAATGTATCGCGTGATAAGAAAAAATGAAAAATTTCATAATCTTCTCTTTTATCTATTTCTCTATGGTATATAAGCGAACCACTTAATACTTCTTGATCTTCTTCTGACGTATCAATATGAAGATAGTTACTTCGATTCCCTTTTATATCGCGAAACCATGTGTTTATTAATGGACCCTTTTCAAAAGAAACTTTCTGTATATCCGCTTCTTTCAATAACTGAAACCAGTCCCAGTTCTCTAAACGGTATCTTTTCACTTGAATCTCCCCTTAAACGCTTTTCTATTATTATTCCCTGAATGACGTTTGTAAAACTTATAATAGGGTAAATAAACAATAGGATGGAACGAGAAGGAATAAAATTAGGAGGGATTATCTCATGTTTGGAAAAAATTCAATGCGTACATTTGCAATTGTCGGGGCTGGATTAGGAAGTTTTTTCCTGTTTACATCAAAAGGAAAAGACATGTTTCATCGCTTTAAAAGCAAATTCAATTCTACGCAACAAGAGGACTTACTTTCTAAAGCAGGAAATCCCGCTCCAGATGATATCGGTGACAACAATATGGTAAATGAAGGTGCTATGTATTCCGTAAATTACTATAATAAACAAAGAAATAGTAACTAGTTTCGATGCAACTAAATGAAAAGGTTCATTACTCGGACTATTCCTTTCATCTAGTAATGATTAATTAAAAGACATTTATGTACAGAATGGGAAAACTTGAATCAGTAGAGAGAATCGACTGATTCAAGTTTTCTCTCATAAATGAACTATCTTTTTATTCATAACTTTTGGCTTCAATTGATCCTTCGCCCGTTTCATTCTTGTTTTGACCGTTGATAACGGCGTTTTTGTATGGTTGCTTATCTCTACCAATGTTTGATTGTGGTAATAAAAAAGCAGTAAAGGTTCTTTGTACATATTTGGTAGTTCTTCTAATGTATCAATCATCTCTTCTTTTTCACATTTGCTCATTAATGTTTCCTCAGGTTCCAAAGCCACAGAAGTATCTCTCGCATATGTATAAACAGACTCTTCCCAAAACTTCTTAGATGTTTTCTCTTTTCTCCAGTAGTCTCTACATTTATTTAGAGCAATTTTATAGAGCCAGCTTTTCACTTTATGGTGGTCTTCAAAGCTGCCAAATGAGGTATACGCGGAAATTAATACTTCCTGATACAAATCTTCCGCTAGTTCTTTATGCTTAACAAGCGATAATATATAGATATAAATTGATTTTCCGTATTCCTTCACGACTTGTTCAAATAATTCTTCTTGATTTCCCACAGTATATGTTTTATTTATTAGGGATTCCATGTTCTTTCTTTTTCCCCTTCCCAGTTTTACGATTCTACTTAATAAACGCTTGCGCCTATGCGAATCCCTACACTTTTTTAAAAATTTTTATTGGAATTTATTCACTGGTGTCAGCCACATAGAAACTCCAATTTTTTTGCATATTGTTAAATAATGCATGGAAGCTAATATAACTGCTCCTAAATTCATCCCAATTGCAATTCCGCTCATTTGAAGCTGGCTTAGAGATCCTAAATAATAAATCGCTGCATAGGAGAATGATGTGGCCCACACACTATGAAAAACCGCATCTTTCAACAAGCCCAAACCAATTAAATATGCTTGCATGGGAATGGTGAAGTAATGAAGTAAAAAATAGGGCCATAAAAGCTGCACAATTATAGCTGCCTGAGTAGAGTGAAAAAAGGTCATCGTCAGTGTGTCCGCGTAAAAATAAAAAATCCCAACAGATATGGTTCCGTAAATAGCTGTTATGATCATCACTTGCTGCAATAATCTTTGTAGTTTTGCATAATCTTTTTGTACATATGCTTTTGAAACAGTTGGTATAAGCATTGTCATGAAACTATGGGATATAAAAGCTGGAAAAAAACCTATTGTCATCGCTATCCCTGCAAGCATTCCATACTGTTCTGTCGCATTTGCTACCGTAATTCCTGAGGCAACAAGTGCTCCTTTTATAAGAAAAGGCTGAATGGCATGTGTTAAAGCATGAAATATTCGAAGACCTGTTGTCGGAATAGACACAGATAATAAATCCTTCCAAATGACTTTCCCATTCATGCTTTCATTTTTCCCTTTTTTAATTCGTTGATATTGCACAAAAAACATATGCAATAAGTATAATAATACGACTGTATCACTCCCTACAATGGTAAAAAAGGCAATCAATACAGAAGTATTTAAATCAAAGGAAAACCATTGAAACAAAAAGACTAATAAACCTAGTTGAATAATTTTTTTCAAAAAATTAGAAGCTGCAATTTTCCCCATTTGCTGTTTTCCCATAAAATAACCTCTTGCAATAGAAGTAAAGGAAATAATCGGCAATAGAAGAATAACTAGCCACTTCAAGAGTGGATGATAATCATAAAAAATAGGGATAAAAGGTATGATGATAGATGCGATGGTGGTTAGAAAAATAGTAAAAATAATGGTCCACTTTAATACTTGCTGCAGCATCGATAAATGATACTTGGAATCTTTTTCAGCAATAAATTTCGAAATGGATGTTGGCAATTCAAAGGTAGCAAGCAGTACAATAAGAAAGATAGTAGGTAATATGGTCATAAATAAACCTAGTCCATGTTCTCCAAGTTCCCTTGCCATTACCATATTAATAATGAATTCAATACATTCGCCAAAAAACGCGGTAACAATTAATAAAAAGGTCCCTTTATAAAATGAACTCATGAATCTCTCCCTCAATCTATCTTCCACAAGCATGTAAGTAAAAGATGTGTGTTTATTTTCTCTTCTTTAACATCATATGAGACAAGTTCAAAAAATATTTTCCTAGATTGTCTTTTTCTTTATTGAAGAGAGAGAAATGTCTTAATTAAACGTTTGATTAAGGGACCTATTCCATTTCATTTAAGGATTCTTTATTAATTGTTTATTCTACAAGCGAGTGTTTAAAAGCATAAATGACAGCCTGCGTGCGATCCTGTACTTGCAGTTTACTTAATATATTACTTACATGTGTTTTAACCGTTTTTAGAGCAATAAATAATTGGTCAGCAATTTCCTGATTACTCTTCCCTTCCGCCATTAACAAGAGAATCTCCATTTCTCGGGTAGTTAGCTCTTCGTGCAGAGGTGTAGATTTCTTTTCTCGCATTTTTGTCATCATTTTATCGGTGACTTCAGGCTCTAGGACAATTTGTCCTTGATATGTTTCGCGCACAGCTCTTGCAATTTCACTCGCCTTGGATGTTTTGAGCATATAACTTGTAGCCCCCGCCTGCAAAGCAGGATATACCTTTTCATCATCAAGAAAACTGGTAACAATAATAATCTTTGCATCCTGCCAAGCGTCTATTATTTGCCTCGTTGCCTCAATTCCATCCATTTCATCCATTACTAAATCCATCAAAATCACATCTGGCTTTAATTGAAGAGCAAGCTCGACAGCTTTACGGCCATTTTCCGCCTCTGCAACAACTTCAATATCTGTCTGTGCAGATAAATAAGAAGAGACTCCAATCCGCACCATTTCATGATCATCCACTAGCAATACTCTAATCATTTAAATCCTCCTTTCTTCCCAAAATCGGTACTTTCACTTCTAATCTTGTTCCTTTATTTTCCAAACTTATCAATTTTAATACTCCACCAATTTCGGCTGCTCTTTCGTGCATATTTTGAAGTCCATAAGATCCTGCTTTTCTCTTATCCACATTAAAGCCGACACCATCATCGATGATTCGCAATATAACAAATGCCTCCCTTTGAATAAGCTGTACTTCTAGGGAATTTGCTTTCGCGTGTCGTAATGTATTGGATACCGATTCTTGAAGAATTCGAAAAAGATGATCTTCAATTCCTTTATCCAAATCGATATCTTCTAGTTTCATTTCTATTTCTAAAGATACCTTTTGCTGAAGTTCATGTAATAATTCAACAATTCCCGCTTTTAACGTTTTCCCTTTTAAAGCGATTGGTCGTAAATGAAGTAATAAAGCTCTCATCTCTAATTGAGACTGTTGAATCGTTTCCTCTACTAACTGTAATTGTCGTGATTCATGATCATTCGTTTTCGGTCTTGTTTCATTAATTGCTGATAACAGCATCGATGCCGCAAATAATTGCTGGCTAACCGAATCGTGCAATTCTCTGGCCAGACGATTCCGCTCTGCAATAATGACAGTTTGAACTTTCACCTCTTGATCTTCCGCTTTCTCATTTACGAGTTTCTGAGATAACTTCGTTTGTTCCACTAATTGATTCTGCAGTTGAATGATTCTATAGCTTAAAGATTGGAGCTCCTCTGTTGAACCAATTGGCTGAACTGGATAATACTCCATTTTATCCATTGTATGTAAGGTTTCTTCCATGGAACGAATTTGTTTTTTCCAAGAAAATCCTGATAAATAACCAATTAAAACACCTAATGTAATATCCACACTGATTAAAAATAAAATAAATGGAACATCCATTACTTCTTTTTCCCACAAAGCACTCCAGTTTGACGGTGGAAAGACGATTAGATAGCTTATAGAAAAAAATACAAGTAAAAGAAGGGATGCACTTACTCCCCACAAAATTTGTCTTGTTATAATACTCATATTCTTTTCACCTCTAAGCTACCTGTAATTAATGAGGTGAAGATTTTCACTCTCGTCTCAGCCTGATCAAATCCAGCTGTCCGAATGCTTATATTTTGATTCCAAATCTTTTCTTCTGCTTCGCTAAATATTTGATAGGAACCAAATAAACTAGAATGGTGGATACTGACTTCCATATCATAAGGGATATATACCTTCACATCTCCGACAATATTTCGAATCATCATAACTGTTTCACCCTCTGGTAACACCGTGTAGCTAAGGTCCACAGTAGTATTCGTTATGCCACCCTGAATGTTGATATCATCCCATTCATATACATGATCTGGGGTGATATTACGGCTAAAAAGAGAATTCATAAACAAGGGCTTTTTCTTTATTATAGTTTCTTCTGTCTGTATGGCCGTTTCCTTATCTCTTATGATTGGTTTAATAATATCCTCGGTATTCTTTTTTTGAAATAATTGAAAAAGGTAATAAGCAAGGAGTGTAAACAAGATAATTTTCACTGTAACCATATTTAATATACTAACGATTAAAAGCAGGCTCCCTATCCAAAAAAGAATCTTCCCAGCTCCGCCGTTCCGTGATTTCTTTGATATATAAATCATGCCAATTGAAACAAGAAGGGAAAAGATTAGTCCGGGATTAAAGACGAAGATTTCTAATAACAAAAAACCTCCAACAATATAAACCCAATTTGCATAGTTATCTTTTATTTGTTTAAACATTGGCTATTCTCTCCCTTCTTTATTTTATTTGGATGAATATCTTTAAATAATAGAAGGCTGGCTTTACATGCTCCAGCCTCTTTTAGGATACCATTTTTTTATAAGGAAATGGAGTCATCTTCTTTTTTTAACATATCTTTCTCTAATGCTGCTAACTTTTCGTCCATTGTTTGTTTATAGTATTCTGTATTTATTTTTTCTTCTAACGTTTCTATATATTGTTCCATTTCACTGAATCGCGTTGGATTTGTTGGATTCGCCTGTTTTTCTTCTAAAACTTTATTCATTGTATGATGGGCTTTGGTTATATTTTCTTTTGCCATCAGCTCCATCTGGCGTATTTTCATATCCTTCAATTTATGCTTCATGTCCATATATTTCGTTTCTATTTCATGCAATTGCTGCTCTGTATTTTTTAACGACTCTGTTAAGCGTGCTACTCTTTCTTCATAATGAGTCTGCTCTTGTTTAGCATAAGCAGAAAGTTCTTCTTCCCCTGCTTTGCTTGCCACCTCAGCCTGTCTTTGTCTTTTCTCCGCCATTTGTTCAGCCTGTTGTAATTCCTTCATGAATTCTTCTTTTAATTTATATTGTCTTTCGACCATTTTTTTTACTTTATCTGTCTCTTTCTCACATTCTCTTACATATTGATTTAAAAGCGCGATTGGATTTTTTTCTTCCTTCTTATCTAATAAATGATTAATGTCGGCCATTACCGTATTTTTTATTCTTTCTAATAGATTTGTCATGTTAACCTCTCCTTATTTATTTAATTCTGACCACTGTTTTTCAAAATTTACAAAAGGGTCATCCGTTGTTTTATTTGTAATAATGTTTTGCTTGTTGTTCCACTTTTTGTAAACAAGATATAATACATATGCGGCTGCTAATCCGATGATAGCAGGCAGGTTACTAGCCGTTATGATAAGCATAATCACTCCGGCTATTCCCCACCACAGCTTACCTGATGAGCTTGTTGCTTTCGTGTATTGCTTAAAGGCAAAATAAAGAATTGCTGCACTAATAACTAAACCGAGTATTGGACCTATCTGTGATAATAGGATGATAGAGGCAACTGCCCCAATAAGAAATAAACCAAATTTTTTCATTTTACTTTTCGCTCCTTTCTTATCTACTATGTTACCTCCTTCAAGTTTTTTTCATAACATGCCTTAGCTTGATTTTCCACTACAACTTTAGTCTTAGAGAATACTAATCCTAAAAAAACAAAGAAAAAACTGTTCATAATGGAACAGTTTCAGACTGTAGACAAACTCCTGTATTTTGGAAATAGAAGTTTGAGTAAAGTATATTTATTAATCTCTTTGAATTTAGACGTTACTTTCCGCTCCGGGGGTTCGCTTTCCGCGGGGCTCGCGCTGAGCCGCTTCGGCTTACAGCCTGCAGGGTCTCAGACTGTCTCGCTAATCCCACAGGAGTCTCACCCCCTCTACTCCAAGCAACACATGAAAATGCATTTTCACTTCTCCAATATCTTTTTGTCGACAAGCTGAAACTGTTCATAATGGAACAGTTTTTCTTCTACAGTAATTATTTTTCTGTGCCTGTCAAAAAGCTCTTGGAGCGAATTCCTGATCTTCTAAGAACAAAATCTACATCTACTTTAATATCTGCTTTTGAAAATTCTTGATTCCACTTGTCTTTTATTTTCATAAATGAATCATAGTCTTGCCTTCTCATTGCTTCTCCAAATCCGAAAATATCCGTTTCGTATTGGCTTTGAACATGTGAAATGGTATTCGATATTTCTTGGGATAAAGCTTTATTCACTAGTTTTTCATATTTTTCAATGGTCCCCAGCTTATCCACACTTTTATAGCATTGCGTACCCTCAAGATATCCTTCCGCTTTTATCCCAACATGAATTACAGGCTTATTATTCTTCCATTTAGAAGTTGTTTCTGTTTGCGATTCTGTTACACGAATAGCACTATAGTCTCCCTGTCTGCATTTAATGGTAAAAGAAGTAGTTTTTAATTCATTCCGAACCCACAAATAATTTCTCGAATCTTCCATGCTCAGAAAATCGATCAATTTACCCTTTTTAAATATCGCCAGAGAATCAACGACTATTATTGCATCCGGAGTTACCTTCATGATATTTTCCATACTATTTCCTTTTTCTACATCTCCTTTTAAACGGACAGTTGCTAATACTGGTTCTTTTCCTTCTAGGTTCAGTTCGGAGATAAACTCAATAATACTCATTCCCGGGTCTCCTCCCCAATCCTCTAATAAATGATCCAATTGTGGAGATAACTTTAAGGAGGATGCCTTTCTATAATGGGCAACTACTTTTAAGATATCTTCTGCCTTTCCATCTTTTGCAATAATAATTTTAAAGTCATCCCGTATCTCCCTATTTCTTTCCAAAAAGTCAATAAAATCAAGCATTCCCGACCTAGCTATTTCCTCACTGATTACCAGTATCTTCATATGAGAGAAAACTAGAAACTGTGCATAGTACTCATTTAAGTGATGCGTAATTTCAGAAATAGTATTTCCCTCAATGCCCTCTACTATTGTGGGCGCATTTCCGGCAGCCGTTTGGGTATTTAATTCTACTGCATTCAATGCCTCTACTGTCAATTTATATTTTGCATTTTCGCCTTTATCAATGGCCATCCCTGATACTAATTTAATTTCTGATAATTCTTTTCGATCCCAACAACCAGTTAATAGAAACAAACAGTTTAGTATACATAGAAAGACACAAATTTTCTTCACTTTTCCTTCCCACTTTCCGGTTTAGGCGGAGATGGGGACCCTTGTGGCTTTTGCCTATTCTTTACATTTGGACTTAAATAGGAAGAACGCTTATTAATGGACCATAGCGGAAAACGAACAAATACGTCCTTTTGATCTTCAATAATAAATGGAGCAACAGGTGCTAAATACGGAACTCCAAAGGAACGAAGAGAACTTAAGTGTGCAACCATAAATACAAGTATTAAAAGAACACCATATAACCCTAAAATAGAGGCAACAATGATAAGAACAAATCGAATAAGTCTAGATGCGTTCGCGAAGCTATAATTGGGAAAAACGAAATTAGCAATCGCAGTGATCGCCACGATGATAACCATAATATTGGAAATAATTCCTGCTTCAGCGGCTGCCTGTCCAATTACTAAAGCCCCTACAATCGAAACCGTCTGACCAACGGCCCGGGGCATCCTTACTCCTGCTTCCCTTAAAATTTCAAAGGTAATTTCCATGATAAATACTTCTACTACAGCTGGAAAAGGTACATCCTCCCGCTGTGCAATAACACTCAGTAATAAAGTGGTTGGCAGCAGCTCTGGGTGAAAAGTCAAAACTCCTACATATGCGGAAGGCATGATTAAACCAATCATAAAAGATAGATAGCGAATTAAACGTACGAAACTACTCATAAAATAGTTTTGATAGTTATCTTCAGGAGAAGTGAAAAAATCAGTCAGTACTGCTGGAACAATTAATACAAATGGTGATCCATCAATGATGATGACAATTTTTGCATCCATTAAATAGGTAGCTACTGCATCCGGACGCTCTGTATTCATCGCTAATGGAAAAACAGTCAAGCTTTTATCTACAATTAATTCCTCAACATTCGCTGACTCAAATACAGCTGAAATATCAATTTTATTTAATCGATTCCTTACTTCTGTTACTATTTTTTCGTTTGCAATCGAATACATATACCCCATGTATACATTCGTACGCGTTTCGTTTCCTATCATAAATTTTTCAAAACGTAATTGGTGATTTCTTATTCTTTTTCTTATTAAATTGATATTTGTGGAAGCATCTTCTACAAAAGAATCCTTTGGTCCCCGTACGACTGTCTGTGTAGTAGGCTCGGCTACTGATCTGCCTTCACTATTTAAATAATTTAAACTAAGTGCCTGCCCGACTCCTCTAAAAGCAATAACGATACGTCCTTCCAAGAGAGAAGAAACGATTTCATTAACCTTTTTTAATAATTTATATCCAGAAACACCAAAACTTTTTTTACTTAAACGCTGTAGATCTTCAATTGTATCAACAACAATATCTTTATCGGCTGAATTCTCTAACGTATTTCCTAACATCTCTTTTAACATTTCTGTATTAACTACTGTTTCTAAATAATAAATACAGCCTTCACTTTTTCCAACTCGAATCACATCTGACTGCAGATCAGCTGTATTTCCAAAGGTTAAACTTATCACCTCTCTCAATGCCTCAAAGGTAAGTTCATCAATCCCTATTTCTTTCGCTTCGGTCGGTACGACTTTAGAGGGTATTTCTTTTTTGCTATTTATAGACATCAGTTTTTTAAAATAATTCATATTTTCAACCCCCTTTTTTCATCCCTTTGTTCTTTCCATTTTTTCATTAACAACACAAATGTAATCAAAATAGGTACCATAAATTCCAGTGGAACATGAATAAGAAATAAGTCTACATTTAATCCTTCCACGATATGGTCCGAAAAATCGGAAGAAATGAAGATGGTAAACATCGTTGTGATACAGGCAACTGGCATAGCAAAATATCGGTAAGGTATCCGAAAAATATACTCCATTCCTTTTAAGCCGCCATATAGAAACACAGAACCTTTAATTAATATTCCTAACATCATAATAAATACTACGAGCACGTCGATCCTTTCCAAAAACTCTCCTATACTGACAAGTCTTGCCGCTATCAATAATGGAAAATTGGCTCGCGCTGCTGTATTTTCCCCTAGTGTGGCTATAATGATGAAAACCGATGATAGTAAGATAATACTTGCGACAACAACACTAACTAAAGCTACCTTCTTCGTTGCTTTAAAATCTCCAATATGAGCGAAAATAACCGTAAATGCTATCAACTCTCCATATGGGAAGGCAACGATGGATGGAATAGCTGCTTTCATTATTGGCTTCATACCATTACTTAAAACTGGCTGCACATTAGTAAGGTTTATTTTTTCACCAGCATATAAAAAGATAAACAGCAGGATGATAAATAAAAACATATAGGGACTAAATATTTCAGCTGTTCTTCCTAATACTTCAATTCCTAAATATAAGATATAGCCAATTACTAACATAAGCGCTAATATTGTAAATTCGATAGGTGTCACAGGCAGAATGGCAGATGTGATTAGTTCCCCAAAGTCTCTAATTACTCTTGCAGACACATAGAGGAAATAACTTAAGTATACGAGAGCTAATACGATAGCAACTTTTCTAGAAAAGCAATATTCCATCATCTCATATAAGTTTTTCCCAGGAAGCAATGACATTAAATAAAGATAAAAACTTATTATAATTACGCCGACAATCATACCAATTAAAACAACTATCCATGCGTCTCTTTTGGCATCAATTCCTATACCAATTACGATAGAACTTCCCAAGAGGAAATTTATAATCATCGTAAATATTTGGGTTAAAGATAGTTTTTCTGTCAACATAATCACTCAGCACCTTATCGGTTTTAATTTAATGTAATCAGAATTAGATCGTCGCTACTTCCTAAAACACATTCTGTCCTCTACTTTTTACGTTTTTCTTGGAGTTAAATTTATTCCAATGTTTTATTAACATGATAAATACCATTAATGCCGGCAGGCCAAATTGTAAAGGAATATGTAAAAGAAAAGGATTAGACTGTAATCCCTCCTCCATATGATCGGTATAATTTCGAGCAATTAATGTGGTAAATACCCCTACAATACAGATCATCGGAATCGAAAAATACCGAAATGATTGATCAAAAATGTACTCGATTGCTTTTAATCCGCCATATATATAAATACAGCCTTTTACAAGTGTTCCGAGCATCATACAGAAAACAACAATAGCATCGATTCGTTGTAAAAAATTCCCTATAGAAACTAGTCGAGCTGAGCTTAATAAGGGAAAATTGGAACGTAATCCAAGCTCGTGTCCTAAAGACAAAATAATCATGACGGAGGTTACTAACAATAATAAACTTGAAATCAAAACACTATAAATAATAATTTTTTTACTGTACTTAGCATTTGAAACATTGCTCATTATGAAAGTTAAAACGAGTAATTGTCCATACGGTCGTACAATTTCATAGGGAAACACAGCAGTCCATAAAGGCTTAAATCCGCCAGCTAATACCGGTTTTATATTTGAAAAATCAAGGTTTTTACCAGCATATAAGAAAATAAATAAAAGCAGGATAAAGATAAATGCATAAGGCGTGAATATCTCTGCTGTTCTCGCAAGAACCTCCACACCCATATACAATATGTATCCCATTACGAACACCAGCATAATGGTGGAAATCTCAATTGGCGTTAAGGGAAGCACTGTACTTGCTATCAACTCTCCAAAATCACGTATTATTCGACAGCTATAATAAAAAAAATAAGCTGCATAAACGAGACTGAGCCCCTTTGCAATTGGCCGATTAAAGCAATATTCGAACATCTCAAATAAGTTTTTCTCTGGAGCTAAAGAAATCATATAGATAAAAAATAAGGAGATGATAATTCCTAATCCTAAAGCAATCAGAAGTACAATCCATGCATCCTCTTTTGCTTTTAATCCAAGACCTATTACAATCGTACTTCCAATTTGGAAATTAAAAACAACTGCCGCCAATTGAGTTAACGAAATGCTTTCTTTTAACATGGCTGTAACACACTTCCTTTTAGAAAAGCGCAAGCGCCTCATCTTTTGCTTTAATATTATCCTCCAACCCTGATATACTATATGCAACTGTTATTAAATAGAGGATTATCCTTGGGTTTTCTGCTTGCTTTGTTTTTTATTTTTCCATAATCGAATATCAACTACGACTGACCAGACAAAGCCTAATATTGCAGTAAATACAATCGTAATGGCTCCTGCACCAACTTCCGCTTCGTATATTCTTTTTATACATTTCATAAATCCCTCATGAAACACAAAAATATCTAGACCAACTGTTAAAATGCCCATAGATGTAAATATTAATAGATAAGCAAAAGTTACCATTTAACCCTTCCTTTTAGGTGCTTTGTTTATTTATGGTATTATCTTGTGAAATTTCTCCATTTTTATGCTTATATTTTCATTTATGAATATTAATTCAAATTAAAAAAGCTGGCATCAACCTACTACTACGGTTGATGCCAGCTTTTAAAAAGATTATTTATTATTTTTTTGTCTCACTTTATAATCCACCACTTCTCCATGGTAGAAGCTTTTTCTCGTTAACGGAAGATTTAGCTTCTTAGCTGTTTGTTTCAGTTCTCTTTCTTCTCGTTCCGTAACTAAACTAATAACTACTCCCGCTGCACCAAATCTTCCCGTCCTGCCAGAACGATGGATATATTGGGTCTGGTCTGTAGCTAAATCATAATGAACAACATGTGTAATATTTTGAATATCAAGCCCTCTTGCGGCTACATCTGTTGCTAGAAGCATGTTTCTCTTTCCATCTCGAAAATCATTTAATGACTTTTGACGCTCCATTTTATTTAGATCAGAATGCAAAATACTTGTCTGAATTTTTTTAAATGCTAATTTTTCATGGATCACACTTAAATTTCCAATATCCTTTACAAACACAAGAATCTTCGCATTCTTTAGACGAGAGATCGGTTCTAATAGCTTTACTTTATCTCGATATTCCGCTTGGAAATAAATATGCTCTACTTCAGCTGCTTCGATCACCTTATCTTTTTTGATGCGAATAATTTCTGCCTCTTGGACAAGTTCAGCTGCAATATTTTCTGTTTGCTTTGGTAATGTTGCAGAAAATAAAACGACTTGTCTGTCTTTTAAAGTGGCTTTGATAATTTGGCGAACAGATTCTAGATGCTCCGGTACTAACAATTGATCTGCTTCATCTAAAATAACTGTTTTTACTGCATGCATTTTTAATTTTTTTTGTTTAATCAATTCTAATGCTCTTCCAGGTGTACAAATGACAAGATGAGGATGCTTTTTCAGTTTTTCTAACTGCCTTTTAACATTTGCTCCTCCAATAAAAGAAGCCGCCCGAACTCCGCTGCCCTCTCCCCATTTTTGAACTTCTCCCAAAATTTGCATAACCAGCTCTTGAGAGGAAGCAAGACAGATTGCCTGAATATTCTTCGATTCTGTATCCAAGTTATTTAAGACTGGTAATAGATATGCCAATGTTTTTCCTGTGCCAGTTGGGGATTCAGCAATTACATCTTTTCCCTCTAATATTAGTGGGATAGATTGTTCTTGAATAGAAGTTGCTTGTTTAAAATGTGCCTTTTCCCAATTTTCCTGTATAAACGGTTTAAATGTACTCCAAAATAGCTGTTCTTTCATTTCGTTCTCCTTTTTCATCAAAGTCAGACAAATAGCATCTAACCTTAAAATATATCTTCTTATTATAAATTATTTACGAAAAAATAGATATGAAACCTTATTCATTAGGGGGAGATTATATTTTTCGCTGAACATAAGTTAAAAATGCTGGATTCCGAGGATTTCTTTGTTTCCGCAAAAAAGAAGCTCCGTTTCCTGCGAAGCTCCTTTTCATACTATATGAATAGCTGATTCTTCCCTACTGTATGAACGATATCGACACCATCTTTGATTCGCTTCATTTTTACGTCTAATTCATGAGCTGCATCTGCTGCTTCCTTTAATTCACTAAGTAAATGTGCAGGAACATCTTTATCGAATTTATAATAAATTTTATGTTCTAAGCTTGCCCAAAAGTCCATCGCAATCGTTCTTATTTGAATTTCGACAACCACTTCTTGCATGCCTGTACTTAGGAAAACAGGAATACTGATAATTAAATGTAAGCTTTTATAGCCATTTGGTTTGGGATTTTTAATATAATCTTTTACCTGCATTACCTTAATATCAGCTTGTTTTTCAATGATATTATAAATTTCGTAAATATCCGAAATAAAGGAACAAGTAATTCGAACTCCTGCAATATCATGTATATATTTTTTGGCATTTTCAATTGTTATAGCATGCCCTTTTCGATGCAGCTTTTGCATAATACCTTTTGGATCTTTAATTCGTGATTTAATGTGCTCGATTGGATTATGATCATGAATAAATTGAAATTCCTCATTTAATATTTTTAATTTCGTATTTATTTCATCTAAAGCGAAGTTATAAATAATTAAGCTATTTTTCCATTCATTAAGCTCATTTGATAATTCATGTAAATTGAAGTTATTATCTTCCATGTATGTCTTGAGTTGTTTTACGCTTTCCATAAACTAGTAAGTCTCCTTTGGATTCCTATAAACCTTTTCTGCGTCTACTCCGATACTCTTCAAAAATTCAATAATTTGGTCAATTGTTTTCACTTTCAACATCCACCTTTGTATATAACGAGCTATTTTCGGATGGTTGACATGCACCGAATCTATCTTTATTGTAAACAAAAATGACCGGTCAGTCAAATATCATTTCAAACAAATATCTTTTATTTATAAAATAAGAAACAGCACTTCCCTTATTCCTTTAATATCAGCTCTAAGGAGAGAAGTGCTGTTCTTTATATATCTACTTTCTACACTGACCAACCGGTGCATCCCCATTTTATTTTTATAATCTAATCAACTGTCTCTGAGAATTGGTTTTGATGTAGTTCATAATAAAAGCCTTTTCTCTTCAATAATTCTTCGTGAGACCCCTTTTCGGCTATCATCCCTTTATCCAATACTAGAATCAGATCCGCATGTTTAATGGTGTTTAATCGGTGAGCAACAACAAAGCTCGTTTTCCCTTTCATCAACCGTTTTAAAGCATCTTGAATTTTCACCTCTGTGATTGTATCAATGCTACTTGTTGCTTCATCCAGAATAAGAATAGATGGATCTGCTAAAATTGCTCGAGAAATGGATAACAGCTGCTTTTGTCCTTGACTAATTCCGTTTCCATTAGCAGAAAGAATCGTATCATAACCTTCTGGAAGATGTTCAATAAAGCCATGAGCATTGGCTTGCTTTGCTGCATACTCCACTTCCTCATCCGTAGCATTCAACCTACCATACCGGATATTTTCCCGGATGGTCCCTTCGAATAGATAGCTATCCTGAAGAACAAATCCCATATGCGAACGGAGGCTCTCTCTTTTTACTTTTGTAATCTCCTGGCCATCCACTAATATACTTCCTGCGGTTGCATCATAAAATCTCGTGATAAGCTGGATAATAGTCGTTTTTCCAGCTCCAGTTGGCCCAACTAAAGCAATCGTTTCACCAGGGTTTGCCTTAAAATCAATATCCTTTAATATTTCTTTATTTACCTCATAAGAAAAAGATACATGCTTAAACTGAACTTCTCCTTTCATTTCGTTCATCACGGCTGCTTCCTTCTCATCTACTTCTTCTCTTTCTTCATCTAACACTTCAAATACTCTCTCTGCACCTGCAATGGCAGATAACAATGTATTAAATTGATTCGATAAATCATTTAAGGGTCTAGTGAACTGTCGGGAATATTCAACAAAGATTACAATAACCCCAATAGATACAGTACCGGATTTGAGAGCTAATAGCCCGCCAACCCCTACAATTACTGCATAGCTAGCATTGTTTAACATATTCATGAGCTTTGGAATAAAGCCTGAATAGACTTGTGCCCAATACGCAGAATTCTTAAGCCTATCACTTTTTTCTTTCATATCATAAATCATTTTTTCTTCTAGAGAAAAAGTTTTTACAATTTTTTGTCCTGAAATAGATTCCTCAATAAATCCATTTAACTCCCCTAAATTCTTTTGTTGTTCCTTAAACAATATACTTGTTCTACTCGTAATCCACTTCATTCCAATAAACATAACTGGCACGATCGTTAACGTCAATACTGTTAATAACGGACTGAGTAAAAACATGACAACTATTGTCCCAACTAAAGTGATAATACTAGAGAAGATTTGGATAACAGAGCTATTTAAAGTAGAACTGACATTTTCAATATCATTTGTAACACGACTCATCAATTCCCCATGCTGCTTTTTGTCAAAATAACTTATCGGCAGCTCATGAAATTGATGGAACAAATCCGCTCTTAAGCGAAAAACAGTTGTTTGTGAAATACCAACCATCCAATAGCTTTGCAAAAATAATGCAACAGAATAAAAAAAGTAAATACCACCAAGCTCTATAAGCATTCCTGTAAAACCATCTAAATTTCTATTGACAATAAAACGATCAATAGACATTCCTAAAACATATGGTCCCAATAATCCTAATGCACAGCTCATTGCTACCATCACTAAAACAAGAAATAATAATCCCTTTTTTTGTGCAAGATAGCTCCATAATCGGTATAAGGTCTTTCCCATATTTTTTGGTTTTTTCCCTTTTTTAACAACTGTGAGATCTGGCTTTAATTTAGGTTTAGGATAGCGAAATGGATCGGTTAGTTCCCTTTGCATACTCCCACTCTCCTTCCCCTAGTTGTGATTCTACTATTTTTTGATAAAGGTTGTTTGTCTTCCATAACTCATCATGGGAAGCAAAACTTACAATCTTTCCATCTTCAATCAGCATTATTCTATCTGCCTTCATCGCGGTAGATACTTTCTGCGTAATGAGCAGAAGGGTACATTGATAATCAGCAACTGCATCCAGCAGCTTTTTTTCTGTTTTTAAATCTAATGCACTTGTACTATCATCTAGCAGGAGAATACTTGGCTTTCTGACGAGTGCTCTTGCAATGGAAAGGCGTTGCTTTTGTCCTCCGGATAAATTAACTCCCTTTTGTCCAATTCTCGTATCATATGTATTAGGCATTAACATAATGGTATCGTGAATTTGGGCATCTTTTGCAGCTTGCACTACTTCATCAAAGGTCGCATCAGGATTTCCCCATCTAATATTTTCTTGAATGGTACCCGTAAAGAGCATCGATTCCTGTGGCACATATCCAATTTGCTTTCTTAGCGTATTTAATGAATATGAATCCACTCGTTTATCGTCGATCAAAACGCTTCCTTCTGTTGGCTCATAAAGACGTGGAATTAATTGGAAGAGTGTTGTTTTTCCTGAACCTGTTGCTCCTAATATAGCAATTGTTTCTTTAGGGTGGATAGTAAAGTGCAAATTCTCTATTGTATTCCTTCTATTAGATGGATAACGAAAGGATACATGCTGGAACTTCATTTTCCCTTTCAGTTTTGAGTCCATACTTTCATCTGGATTATCCTTATCCTGTTCTTTCCTATCAATAATCTCTTGGATTCGATCAGCTGAAGCTTTTGAACGAGAAATAACCATTACTAACATACTTACTACAGAAATCGATGTAGTGATTCTTAATGTATAATTGATAACGGCAACTACTTCACCAATCTGTGCCTCACCTGTGTTTATTTGTCCAGAGCCAATCCAAAGTATGGCAATAATACATAGATTCATAGCGAATAATAAGAGCGGCACAGTAGTTTCCATAATTCGGAGCGCCTTTTGGGTAAGATTTTTTAAATCCTCGCTTGTATACATAAAACGATTTCTTTCAAACTGCTTGCGGATATATGCTCGGATAAGCCTAACTGCTGTTAAATTCTCCAACATCACACTGTTTACCTGATCAAGTTTCTTTTGAACAGATTGAAACAGACTTCTTCCTATTTTAATAACCCAAATAAACATAACCACAATAAGAGGAATCGTAATCGCCAATATAAACGCTAGTTTCATATTAACTAAGAAGGACATAACGATTCCACCAACAATTAAAAGCGGTGCCCTTAATAGAAATCGCAATCCCATAAATATCGTGTTTTGTAATTGTGTAATATCATTCGTTAATCTAGTGATCAAAGACGAACTTGCAAAAACATTACTGCTTGAAAACGTAAAATACTGAATGATTTGATATAACTCATTCCGAAGACTATAGCCAAAATTCTGACAAACATGGGAAGAATAGAATGTATTAATAATTCCAGCAGCAAAGGCTACAAGCGAAAATAATATCAACAATCCTCCCCAAATTAACACAACTTTTGTATCTTGATGAGCCAAGCCATCATCAATTATCTTTGCCATAATCAATGGCTGAACCAGTTCTACCGCAAGTTCGGTTAACATTAGTATAAGGGCTATTGTAATACTTAGTTTATATACTCGAAGTCGACCAAATATTTTTGACATTATTCCCTCCAGCCTTTACTCTAATTGAATTTACTACTTAATATCCAATCATCGATGTAATTTATTTAGATTTGCTAAACATTATTTTTATCATACCTCTTTTTAGTAAGTTAGAAAACATCATTCAGAATAAAATTAATTCAGTATTATTTTCTTGCATGTACACATGCCCATTCCTTACCACAAACCTTCTTTCTTAAAATCAAAAAAACCGAACAATTATACGAAAATTCCAGATTAGAATCTCTGTATAATTTGTTCAGGTTTAAATTTGTTGGAAATACTTATGCTCGAGCCGCTTTTAGTTTACACCAGCTAACGACCATTTATATAATTCATGATGGAAACCAAATACCTTTGGTGATCCCACAGCTACATCTTTAGAAACTGCTCCAAAGTCATAGTCAGAATACAATGTAAAGATCGGCAGTTCATCGCTCCAAATTGCTTGAAGCTCATTATAAATCTCTTTACGTTTTTCTGTATTTGGTTCTTGTTTACCTTTTACTAATAGCTCATCTACCTTTGGATTGTTATAATTTGTATAGTTACTTGATCCCGTAGAACCATAGATCGTTGTTAAATCTGGATCAATGGTATTAGTGAAGCCCATTAGCATTAAATCGTAGTCTCCTGCTCTCGCTTTCGACATAATCGTTGGGAAATCATACGTAGTTGTATTTAGTTTTAATCCAACCGCTTTTAAATTTTCGGCAATAATATTGGCTGATTGTTCTCGCACTTTATTTCCAATCGGAACAACAAATTCTATTGTCTTATTGAAATCCCAGCCTGCTTCTTCTAATAACTGCTTCGATTTCTCTGGATCATATGTGTATGCTTCTAATTCTTTATCAAGATAGGGGCTGATGGATGTATACGGACCGTCTACAATTTCTCCTTCTCCCTTTAGTAATTGATCGACAATTTTTTGACGATCAATGGCATAAGCGATTGCTTGTCTTACTTTCTTATCTGTGATGGTTTCCATGTTAAAACTCATATTCTGATATCCATATGTTTTATCTGTTGTGGTTGTTACATTGTCAAATCCTTTTACTGTCTCAAAGTCTTGCACTGCAATTTTTCCAATCCCTCCTGCAGCATTCATTTGAATTTCTCCTGTCTGCAATTGTGCGACAAGGTTTGCTGCTGGCATGATTTTCACAAATAGTTTATCCAGTTCTACATCCCCTAAATAATAGTCATCATTCTTAGCATATTCTACATATTGATCTTTTGCATATTTAACAAACTTAAAAGGACCATTCGTTACGGTCGGCTTCATCATAAAAGGATCCTTTTGGAGATTTTCCGGAGCAATATTCTTTAACTTATGTTCTGGAAGAATCATAAATTTTGAACCTAATTGTTCTTTCACCATATTTGGATCAACTGGGGCCTTTGTTTTAAATTGAATTGTTTTCTCATCAACAATGGTTATAGATGGTATTTCTGTTTCTCCTTCTGGAAGCTTGCCATTGTCTGTTAATCCATCTAATACAGTTAAATAGGCTCCAACAGCTGTTTCCGTCTTTGGATTAGCAACTAAATTTAGCGTAAAAGCAACATCCGCAGACGTAACAGGTGTTCCATCTGTCCAATTTGCACCCTTATTAATTTTGATTGTAAATGTCTGATTATCCTCTGTTTCAAAGGACTCAGCTAGCTTTGGTGTAAACTCCAAAGGACCAGTCATCTCTAAAAAAGTATCAAACATAAATTTTTCTAACCAAGATGCCGCAATATCTGAAGAATTAATGGGATTAAAACTAACTGGAGCATTTACAAGCCCCAAATACATCGTATTTTCTTTTGCACCACCACCAGTTGAAGCTGGATTATTTACACCCGAGCATGCTGAAAGTAATACTAAAATGAAAATGGAAAATAGACCAAATATCTTTTTAAATTTCTTCATTGAATGTTCCCCCATCTATTGTTCTAGAATAGTAATAAATGCATCTCCTCATCATTTATGGCTCTTGGGATCCATTGCATCTCGCAAACCGTCCCCCATAAAATTTATGGATAATACAGCAAGTAATATCATGACTCCAGGCGGGATCCATAACCAAGGCTGTGTTGCCAATACAGTAATGGATTGAGCTTCATTAAGCATATTCCCCCAGCTTGCTGTAGGAGGCTGAACACCCATCCCTAAAAAGCTCAAGGATGCTTCCATAATAATGGCAGATGCAATGCCAAATGTAGCATTAACAAGAATCGGCGCAATACAATTCGGAAGAATATGTTGAAAAACAATTTTTGGCGTGGAATACCCTAAAGCGACACCTGCTTTAACATAATCCATTTCTTTAATTGTTAATACACACCCTCTTACTAATCTTGCAATCGATGGCCATCCGAGCAAACCTAATACTAAAATAACGTTAAATAGACTTGGCCCCATTATACTTACAAGAACCAAAATTACCATTAAATACGGAAATGACATGAATACATCTGTAATACGCATGATAACCATGTCCACCCATTTCCCAAAATACCCCGCAATCGCTCCTAGTATAGTACCAATAGCAACATAAATTGCCACTGCTCCAACTCCTACTGATAAAGAGACTCTAGCAGCATATAATAGTCGGCTAAACAAGTCCCTCCCCACTTCATCTGTACCAAGAATATTATTAGCAG
Source organism: Niallia sp. M35 (assembly GCF_050971705.1). Lineage (NCBI taxonomy): Bacteria > Bacillati > Bacillota > Bacilli > Caryophanales > Bacillaceae > Niallia > Niallia sp. M35. Next base: position 101,355 of record NZ_JBPCEP010000012.1, on the reverse strand, counting down.
AAGGAGCAGACGCAAATTCGCCATCGACAGAATATGGATTATGCGGTGCAATTACTGGAGCAAAGATTGCAATTAGAACCATTAATGAAAAAATAATGAGACCAACAACGGCCAACTTATGTTTAAAAAAACGTTTTGTTATTAGTTTTAGATAGCTTTCTTCATTCCCCAATTGATTTTGAACAGGAATCACCACATTAACTTGTAATTCCGTATCCACTTTCACATTAGGAATACTCATATGCACTCCTCCTTAGTTATACTTTATTCGCGGATCTACTACGGCATATAAAATATCAGCAAGTAAATTCGAAAATAGGACAGCAAGTGCTGCAATAAAATTTATCGCCATTAACGTAGGATAGTCACGAGAGGAAATCGACTGGATTGTTAGTTGTCCTAAGCCTGGCCATTGAAAAATTTGCTCCGTTACTACTGCGCCTCCTATTAAAATTGGTATTTCCATTCCAATAATTGTAATAATAGGAATTAATGCATTCTTTAATCCATGCTTATTGGTAACGATAAACTCTTTTAATCCTTTTGCTCTTGCTGTCCGCAAATAATCTTGCCCCATTACTTCCAACATGCTGCTTCTGACATAGCGAACCGTACTGCCTGCAATCCCGGTTCCTAATATAGCGGCTGGCATAATGAGGTGAAACAATGTATCCATAAATCCTCCACTGCTTCCCAACGTAAACATGCCACCTGTCGGTAAGATATTTAAAACAAGTGCAAATACGTAAATACTTCCTAATCCTAAGAAAAAGTTAGGAATGGATACACCTAAAAATGAAAAAGTAGTAGTTAAATAATCAATCCAAGAATACTGCTTTGTCGCACTCAAAATTCCTATTGGAATGGCAATAATATAAGCAATAATTAAGGCAGTGCTCATAAGGAGCAACGTGGGACCAACACGATTTAGCACTAAATCTAATACAGGTTCATATGTTGTATAGGAAAATCCAAAATCTCCTTGCAAAAGATTTCCAAGCCATCTAAAGTATTGAATATAAATAGGATCATTAAGACCTAATGCTTCTTTCTTTGCGTCAATATCAGCCTGAGTAGTATCTGGATTAATATACATATCCACCGGGTTACCAGGAGCTAAGTTAATAATAATAAAGTTAAATACCGTTACCCCCAACAACACTGGAATAGCAATCAATAATCTCCTGATAATATATTGGAACAAATGAATCTCCCTCCTTTAACTTAGTGGAAAATGACAGGCAACTGAATGATTTGCTCCATCTAATAGCGGCTCCTTCTCCTTACACATAGCTTGTGCCATAGGACATCTAGTATGGAACCTGCAGCCATTTGGTGGATTTGCCGGACTTGGAACATCCCCTTCTACCACAATCCGCTCTCTATTTCGAAGATGAGGATTAGGAATCGGATAGGCACTCAGCAACACTTGTGTATAAGGATGCTTTGGATTCCTAAAAATTTCTTCGGTCTTTCCAATTTCCACAATTTTGCCTAAATACATGACGGCAATTCGATCACTAATATACTTAACTGCTCCTAGACCATGGGCAATAAATAAATAGGTTAAATTAAATTCTTTTTGTAAATCCTTTAATAAATTTAGTACTTGCGCTTGAATAGAAACATCCAATGCTGATACCGGTTCATCGCAAACAATCAATTTTGGGTTTAGCATAAGGGCTCTAGCAATCCCTACCCTTTGTCTTTGACCGCCAGAAAATTCATGAGGATATCTGCTTTTATGAAATTTAGTTAATCCTACTATTTCAAGCATTCGATCTACCTTTTTACTTGCTTCTTCTTTTGACGCAAGTCTGTGGGCAATTAGAGGCTCTGCCAATAAATCACCGATTCGCTTTCGCGGATTGAGAGAAGAATAGGGATCCTGAAAGATGATTTGCATATCTGTGCGAATTTTTCTTAATTCCTTGTTTTGAATGGCAGCCATATCCCTTCCTTCAAATAAAACTTTCCCATCTGTCGGAGGATCTAGCTTCACAATAGCTCTTCCAGTAGTGGATTTCCCACACCCTGATTCACCAACAAGGGAAATTGTTTCCCCAGAATAAATGGAAAAATCAAGACCGTCTACTGCTTTTACATGGCCAACGGTTTTCGATAATATCCCTTTTTTAATCGGATAATATTTTTTTAAATTTTGGATTTCTACTAATGGCTGCATTTGTTCTTTGAATATTCTGTCTTTTTTAGACAAGATTTCTACACTCATATCTTAACCTCCCTTTCCTCTTCCAGCATGTTTCCTTGTTGCTGTGTCTCATACAACCAACAACGAACCTTGTGATCTGCTTGATTGTCTATGCTAATATGGGGAGGCTTTTCGGCAATGCATTTTTCAGTGACATGAGGGCAGCGAGTATGAAATCTACAGCCTTTTGGCATTTGCTGTAATGTCGGAACAGAGCCTGGAATAGAATATAATTTTTCTTGGGAATCATACTCTAAATGTGGAATAGATTCGATTAAGCCTTTGGTATAAGGATGCTTTGGCTCATCAAAAAGAGTGAAGACATCTGCCTCTTCTACCACCTGCCCGGCATACATGACGATAACCTTATCAGCCATTTCCGCAATAACTCCTAAATCATGGGTAATCATCATAATCGCTGTCTCTGATTCGTTTTTTAAACTTTTCATCAATTCAAGAATCTGTGCTTGAATGGTTACATCTAATGCTGTTGTTGGTTCATCTGCAATTAGAAGCTTCGGTTTACAAGATAGAGCCATCGCTATCATTACCCTTTGCCGCATTCCTCCAGAAAGAGCATGTGGATATTCATCAATAATTACCTCTGCTCTTGGAATTCCTACTTTTTTCAGCATTTTTACCGCATAGCTCTTTGCTTTTTTGGCATTTAAGCCCATATGTAGACGAATTAATTCCACCATTTGATTTCCGATTGTAAAAACCGGATTTAAAGAAGTCATTGGTTCTTGAAAGATCATCGAAATTTCATTTCCTCTAACTTTTCGCATCTCTGCTTCCGTTAGTGTCGTTAATTCTTTTCCTTTCAGATTTATCGTTCCTTTTTTGATATAACCATGTTTTCCTAATAGTCTCATAATCGATAGGGAAGTAACACTCTTACCACAGCCTGACTCTCCTACAATACCAATAGTCTCTCCTGGCTTAAGCTGAAAAGTAACCTCCTCTACCGAAATAACCTCCCCCTTATCCGTCCGAAAAGCTGTTTGCAATTTCTCCACCTCTAAAATATTCCGCACCATACTTCCCCTCCTTCAAGTAAAGCGTAAGCGCCTTGCTCATCAGCGTACAAACTGGTCGACTAACTACGCAACGTCCTGTTGCAACGTCGACACTAGTACATCCCTGTACGTCGAAGATCACCGACTAAGATAAAGGAAACACAGTGATCGCTAGTGAACTGATGTTGACTACGCAACAGAGATGATTGGAAGTTTGCTAGCTAATAGGCGCTTATCGCTTGTTAGAATACTAGACTTTATATTGTAGAGCTGTTCACCAAAGCCTCTTTCCTTTCTGTATTCGTGTAGTAATCTACTAGACTCAAAAATATCTTAGCTGTATGGAGCATGGCCCTTTCATCAAAAGTAAACTTTGGATGATGATGAGGATAAATTGCCTCTATATCTTCGTTTCTAGCCCCTACTGAAAAGAAACATCCAGGTCGATTTTGTAGATAATAAGAGAAATCTTCTCCACCCATTCCTGGTTTTTCTATTATGACAGGCTTGCTTTCTGGCAAGGTATTTATCAAACATTTTTCGAGTATATTTGTTTCATCCGCTGTATTTACAGTAGAGGGATAGCCTTTTGTATAATTAAATTCATAAGTTGCATGGAATGCTTTACATACCCCTTTAATTAGCTGCTCCATTTCTTCTATGATCAATGATCGTACATCTTCATCAAATGTACGAACGGTCCCAGTTAATTCAGCTGTATCTGAAATGACATTTCCTGCATTTCCTGCATGGAACGATCCAATGGAAATAACTGCGGGCTTCTGTGGGTTTACTCTTCTGCTTACAATATGCTTTAGTTGATTGGCAATTTGGACGCCAACTGCAACAGCGTCAATTGTTTGATGAGGAGATGCACCATGTCCACCTTTCCCTTGAATTTTCAATTCAAATGCATCACTTGCAGCGGATACTGGTCCAATCCTATAAAGGACACTCCCTAGGTCACTGCCAGAGGCTAAATGGGCACCATAGACAACATCTACATCCTCTAAGCAGCCATCTTCAATCATGGCAATGGCTCCCCCTGGCGGTGATTCCTCCGCATGCTGGTGTAATAGAACTACATTCCCAGCCAGTTCTTCCGCATTATTCTGGAGAACCTTTGCTACTGCCAGCAATGTAGCTGTATGCCCATCATGTCCACATGCATGCATCACACCTGGAACTTTCGATTTAAAAGCTACATTCTTTTCATCCTGAATCGGTAAGGCATCAAAGTCTGCTCGTAAGGCAATCGTTTTTCCAGGCTTAGCACCGTAAATCTTACCTACAATCCCATTTCCACCAACATTTCGTCTTACTTCAATTCCGAAGCTTTCCAACAGATCACCAATCATCTTACTTGTATTAATTTCTTGAAAAGATAGCTCTGGATTTTCGTGTAAATATCGTCTCCACTCTACCATTTGCTCATACATAGCTTCAATTTCTTCATACCATTTCTCTAGCATCTCAATCGCTCCCATCCCATTACATTAATTTTCGAAAAGCTCTTTCTTATAGAACTGGTTCAGCAAGGTTTTCTTTTACTTGGATCGATACATAATTATCGACAATACTCAAAAATGCTTTTCCAGCATAAATCATTGCTCTTTCGTCAAAATCGAACATTGGATGATGATGAGGATAAGCTTTTCCCTCTGAGGCTTTTGCTCCTGTATGAAAAAACATGCCCGGCTTTTCAAGCAAATAATAAGAAAAATCCTCTGCTCCCATGATTGGTACGGAACGAACTAACATATTCTTATCTAATGAATTTTCTATAACCTTTTCAAAAACTTCTACTTCTTCCTCATGATTATATACAGCTGGATATCCCTTTATATAATTAATTTCAGCAGTAGCCTGCATGCTCTCACAAATCTCATTTACCATTAATTTGATCTCTTCTTCCATAAATAAACGCAGATCTTTATCTAGTGTTCGGACGGTTCCTGTCATCACAGCAGTATCAGCAATGACATTTTGCGCCTTTCCTCCATGAAAGGATCCTACAGATAGTACAACGGGATTTAATGGATCTACACGTCTGCTCGCAATATATTGTAGCTGGCTGACTAGCGCCGTTCCGACCGCAATCGCATCCACTGTTTCATGAGGAGCGGAACCATGTCCACCCTTTCCTTTAATGGTAATTTCAAATGCATCTGCTGCTGCTTGCGAGTATCCGGGTTTATAATAATATTTTCCGAGTTCATTTAATGAGGAAAGATGCGCCCCATAAACGACATCTACATCTTTTAAACAATCGTCTTCAATCATTGCTTTTGCTCCACCAGGGGATAATTCTTCAGCATGCTGATGAAGCAGTACAATATTCCCAGCAATACTATCCCTATTATCTTGAAGTACTTTCGCCACTGCTAAAAGAGTAGCTGTATGTCCATCATGTCCACATGCATGCATAACTCCTGGCACCTTCGATTTATACGGTACATCCTTTCCATCTTGAATTGGCAATGCATCAAAGTCTGCTCGCAGCGCAATCGTTTTGCCAGGTTTGGCTCCATATATTTTCCCAACTACTCCTCTTCCACCAACATTTCTCCTTACTTCAATACCGAATCCTTCTAAAATTTCAGCAATCATTCTTGGTGTTTCCACCTCTTGGAAAGATAGTTCTGGGTACTGATGAAAATGTCTTCTCCACTCAACCATTTGATCAAACATCTCGGCTAATTCACTATGCCATTTTTTTAACATACTACCCCTCCTAATAAATTTGCTTATGAATAAGGAATACTTCTTGAAAAGTTAGAAAAAATGCAGCTTAACCATATCCCTTAATTTTGATTTCTTTTATATTAACGGTAATTTCAAGCAATGTATAATAAGTTTTTTTAATCATCAAAATATTCAGATTAAATCAACAACCTTTTATTTTTCCTATCATCCCTATTTATTAGGGTTGTTATCGTTTACATCATTTATTTTTCTCCTACTAAATTAATTCCTTTCTCCTAATGGTGTTCTACCACATGCCCATCAAGTAAAAAATGCTTGTTCCCCAAAACGATAAAAATATTACTTTTCTCTATTACAAATAAATTTTATCCAAGTTCGATGATACTGGGGCGACACCTCATTTAGAGATGATTTAAGAATGTATATATACCTTTATTCAGCATAAATAAAAAAATTATCAAAATATTGTGTTATATTTTTATTATCTCTTATTGAAAGCGAGTGATTTACTATGACAGTCCGTTCTTTCCAACTATCAATTAAATACAGGGTACGGAGGGGTTAATATTAGAAGTTTCTTTTATTAAAAATCTTCCGTATACAAAAATGGAGGAAAATACTATATGTTTAGTTATTATAGCGAACTTTGTACCGAGCTCTACGATTTAACAAAGCCTGTGGGGTACTCTTTAAATGGGGATATTGAATATTACCAAGAACGGTTAAAAAATTGTCAGGGGCGTATTCTAGAAGCTGCTGTTGGCTCAGGACGTTTTATTATTCCACTTCTTGAGGCGGGATATATAATTGATGGAATTGATTATTCTCCTGAAATGTTGAACTCTTGTCGGAAACGTTGTGAAGAAAGAGGATTAAGCCCTAATTTATATGAAGATAAATTACAGGGATTTTCATTGCCATTTAATTATAAGGCAATTATTATTCCTACAGGTTCCTTTTGTTTAATAGAAAAACGAGAAGACTCTCTAAACGCATTGAAGTGCTTTTATAAACATCTTGTTCCAGGAGGACGTTTGATTGTTGATCTTCTATTACCTCATGATTGGAAAACAGGAGAGATTTCTACTTCAACTTTTTCCCTACCTAACGGGAATGGGATTACGCTGGAAAACAAATCGATTGAATTGGATTGGCTCAATCAATTTACTATTTCCTACTTGAAATATGAGAAATGGCGTAAAGGAAAGTTGATTCAAACCGAGTTACAACGTTTTGCTTTGCGTTGGTATGGAATCGAAGAATTTAAGCTTATTTTGGAAAATATCGGTTTCTCTGATATTACGTGCTCTGCTGATTATGTTTACGAGAAGCAACCATCAAATGCAAGTCAAATCATTACTTTTGAAGCTGTAAGAAAACAATAATGGTAAGATTAACCTTATAAAAACATGTGATAGCACACCTATACCAAAAGACAAGTGAATCTCCTTCAATAGAAGTTTCACTTGTCTTCTTGCCACTTTATAAGATCTTACTTAAGAAAGAGATGGTACGTTCTTCTTGTGGATGTGTAAATAACTTTACTGGTGTATTTTCTTCGACTACATATCCACCGTCCATGAAAATCACACGATCTCCAACTTCTCTTGCAAATCCCATTTCATGCGTTACTACAATCATCGTCATTCCTTCCTTGGCAAGTTCCTTCATCACTTCCAATACCTCTCCTACCATCTCTGGATCTAACGCAGACGTCGGCTCATCAAATAACATAATACTTGGTTCCATTGCGAGTGCTCTCGCGATGGCGACACGCTGTTTTTGTCCACCAGAGAGTGAATCAGGATATACATTCGCTTTATCCTCTAAGCCCACTTTTTTCAATAATTCTAATGCCTTTATCCGAGCATTTTCTTTTGAGACCTTCTTTACTTTCATGGGTGAAAGCATAATATTTTGAAGAACTGACTTATGCGGGAATAAATTAAACTGTTGAAACACCATCCCTACATCCTTACGTACTTCATTAATATTTGTGGACTTATCCGTAATATTCTTCCCTTTAATATGAATCGTTCCATCCGATATACTTTCTAGTAAATTGATGCAGCGCAAAAAAGTTGATTTTCCCGATCCAGAAGGACCAATAATTACGACGACCTCCTTCTGATTAATAGTCATACTTATATTCTTTAATACTTCATTATCTCCGAAGGACTTTTTTAATTTTTCAACAACAATCATTCTGTTTTCAACCTTCTTTCCAAACGAGTTAAGAAGAAGCTTAATGTTAAGGTTAAGACAAGATAAATAACAGCTACTGTTAAATATGGCTCCCAAACTCGGTTATACTGTCCCATCATCAGCCTTGCATAGTACATTAACTCTGGAGCAGCAATAACAGCTGCTAAAGAAGAATCTTTAATTAATACAATAAATTCATTGCCTAACGGGGGAATCATTCGTTTAAAGGACTGAGGAAGTACTATGTATCGCATTGCCTGTATATGCGTCATCCCTAAGGATCTGCCTGCTTCCATCTGACCACGGTCAATTGATTCAATTCCAGCTCTAAAAATCTCTGCAATATAAGCAGCTGCGTTAAGCGATAATGCAACAATTGCTGCTATCGTGGCATTGGTTGTATTTAAAAATAATGGGATAAATCCAAAATGAATAATTAGGATTTGTACAAAAAGAGGGGTGCCGCGGAAAATAGCAATATAGCAACGGAAAGGAAAAGCAACCAATTGATTCTTTGCTATTTTTCCAAGGCCGATTAATAAACCTAAAACCGTACCAAATACTATTGCATACAAGGATAATTGAATGGTCACTAATATCCCCTTTTTAAATAAGTCAGCATACTCTAAAATAATCGTAAAATTAAAATCCATTACCTCTTCTCCTCCAAAGACCACAAAATGACTGATATTCATCAGCATAGGCACTCAGAAGGAACATTCCCTCACTAAGATACAATCTAGAAGAAGTATTGTGCTCCCTCCTTGTCAAAGCGGGTAATGTCCATCCTGAGTACCTTCCTCATTTGCGACTCTTCTATTGTTGTGCTTTTAAATTTTCAATATCTGGATCTTGCCCAAACCATTCTTTATATATCTCTGCATATTTACCATTATCAAAAATAGCATTAAGACCTTTGCTTAAATCAGCTTCCATCTCACTATCTTTCGGGAACATGAATCCATAGTATTCTGATTCAAATCCTTCTTTATCCTCAATCACGATAAAGTTATCTTGCGGATTATTTTTCGCATATGCTTCTAATACTGCATTATCTGCCACAACAGCAGCTGCACCCTGATTCTTCATTTCCAAAATAGCTAAATTATTATTTTCAAACTTTTTTACTTTTTCATTGCCATTTCCTAGGAGCGCATCGACTGCATCTGCACCTGTTGTTCCTGATTGAACAGCAACAGTCTTATCCGTTAGATCAGCCGCTTTCTTAATATCAGTACCTTCTGGTGCCAAAATTTTATTCGTACTTTCAAAATATGGAACAGAGAAATCATAGGATTTAAGTCGGTCATCGTTTATTGTAATGGCTGATAAACCAACATCCGCTGTGCCATTTTCTAATTCTGCAAAGAGTGGGTCCCATCCAACGTTGACAATTTCAAAGTCATAGCCAGCTTCCTCTGCCGCCGCTGTGAAAATATCGACATCGAAGCCAATAATCTTGTCTTTATCCATATACTCAAATGGTGCATAAGCCGCATCTGTAACGACTCTTAATTTCTTTTTGCCGTCTCCATCACTATTTGCTTTTTCTGAACCTGTCCCACATGCTGCTAAAACAAGAACAATCGATATAAATAAAGCAAATAAAATGCCGTTTTTCCTCATTGTAAATCCCCCTCTTTTGATTGATTGAAAACTGTATATTAAAATAATATAGAATTTTCAATCAATTTAAAATAAAAATTTTTCCGTTTGCTTTATCACTATCTTGTATAATGCATTCATTATAACTTTTTGTTTATTTATATACAAGAAAACTTTTTTGAATTTTCATAAAATTTAAGAGTTAAAAAGAAGTCCCTCTTTCTAATTTTAAAAAGGAACTTCTTTTTTCTCTACTCCACAAAAAACTCTTCATATAAAGCTTTTACAGCCTTTTTGACAACTGTTTCTTTTACTCCAAACATCATGCTTACTTCAGAAGAACCTTGGTTAATCATTTCAATATTCACTTCCGCTTTCGCAAGTGCTTTGGATGCACGGGCATTTGTACCGATATTACGTCGCATCCCTTCCCCTACAAGCATGATAAGCGCTAAATCGTGTTCCACTTTTATTTCTTCCACTTGTAGTTCCTCTGATATTCTAGCCAATATCTCTTGTTCGCTTTTCCCTGTCAATTGATCTTGGCGTAAAACAATTGTTAAATCATCAATTCCAGAAGGCATATGTTCATACGAAATATGATAATCCTCTAATATCGATAGAACTTTTCTGGCAAACCCTACTTCACGATTCATTAAATATTTACTAATATAAATAGAACAAAATCCCTTATCATTAGCAATGCCAATTACAGGACCATTCGTATTATTTCTAGAAGCGACTATTCTTGTTCCTTGTGCGGATGGATTATTTGTATTTCTTACTTGAACTGGAATACCTGCACGATACGCTGGAATTAAAGCTTCCGCATGAAATACAGAGAAACCGGCATATGATAATTCACGCATTTCCCGATAAGTAAGTTCCTTAATTTCTTTCGGCTGCGTTACAATGGAAGGATTTACAGAGTAAACAGCATCCACATCTGTAAAGTTTTCATACAACTCCGCTTTCACGCCATTGGCGAGAATCGCTCCCGTAATATCTGATCCACTTCTTGAAAATGTCACTACATCTCCCGCTTCACTGTAACCAAAAAAACCTGGAAATACAATTATTCGCTTCTCTTCTCTTAAGGAATATAACCGATCATAAGATTCAGAAAGTACTTGAGCATTTCCGGGATCATCACTAACAATCAAGCCCGCTTCCTTTGGACTAATATAAATGGCATCTAATCCTCTAGCTTTAAAGAAATGTGCAACTAATTTAGCATTATTATCCTCTCCGCTAGCCTTCATTGCTTCCATAAAAGCATCTATATTAGAAGATGTATTTATTAAATCCAATAAGTCGCTTTTAATATTCGTTATAATATCACTCGATAAATCCAATTCTTTAGCAATACTAGCATATCTATCTAACACTTCCTCTAAATAAGAAGAAGAACCACTTCCATTTACCACAGCTTGCGCACATTGAATTAATAAATCCGTTACCTTCGTATCTGAATCATATCTTTTTCCAGGAGCAGACACGACGACAATCCTTCTCTCCTTATCCGCCTTTACTATTTGTAACACTTTTTCCAATTGCTTCCCTGTAGCTAGAGAACTACCCCCAAATTTGACAACCTTCATTTCGCCAACTCCCACTGATTGTTAAATAGTAACAATTTTCTAAATTGTTCACTATGGCTATTATCACTATTTCATGATAAATAATCAAGTCATTTCCTCTCTAAAAATACATTTGTTTTTATAGAGTAAACAAATGTATTTTTCCACTTGGCTTCTACTCCTTAAATCTTAAAATAAAACTGGTAATTAATGTGATTTTCATTTTGAGTTAATCACTATAAATACCTATAACAAAGACTTTCATCCAAAAATTTGAGCGTCACTTAACGTTGTTTATTGGAAATAATAATCCAAAATACTTTCATTTATGTAAATTTTACGTTAAACTAATATTTAGTTAAACGAAATTTATTGTGCAATTACTAACAATCTCCTCATCCCTCCTTTTGTACTCCATCCATTTCAGATGGAGGAACCTTAATAAAATTTCTACTATATTTAGAAAGAAGTGTTTTACAAAATGGAAAACCAAAAATATTCAAAACGAAACTTAGGAATCATGTGGTTCGCTAACTTCTTTATTAGTGCCTGCATGACTATGGTTCTCCCATTTTTATCGCTTTATATTGAATCATTTGGTCAATATTCACCTGAATTTGTGCAGCATTGGTCGGGGCTTTGTTTCTCTGTGACCTTTGTAGCAGCTTTCTTGTTTTCACCGATATGGGGAAAAATTGGCGATAAATTTGGAAGAAAAACGATTCTTATCATTTTAGCAATCGGATTAGGCATTTCCATATTTCTAATGAGTTTTGCCGATTCTGTTTGGGAAGTCTTTATTCTTCGCTTTTTCACAGGATTTTTCACAGGCTTTATCCCAATGTCACAAGCGTTTATCTCCACACAAACTCCCAAAAAAGTTGCTGGTAAAGTATTAGGAACCTTACAGACAGGAAGTATTACTGGATCTTTGATTGGTCCTTTACTTGGAGGCGTATTAGCGGATAGTTTCGGCTATGCGGCGACTTTCCGATTTACTTCACTTGCCATCTTTATATCTGCTATTCTAGTATTTACAACTAAAGAATTTGTTCTGCCTGCTCAAAAGGGTACAAAAAGTAGCTATACAAGCAAAGAGGTATTGGCCTATATTCTTAAAAACCCTGTATTCATTACCGTTCTGCTTATCTCAGCCTTTATACAAATTGCCCATTTCAGCATCCAGCCTATTCTGTCTTTATATGTCAGTAAATTGCATGGTCCGGAAAATATCGCCTTTTTCGCTGGCTTAGCTTTCTCAGCTGCAGGTTTAGGGAATTTACTAATGGCACGGAAATGGGGAGAAATGGGGGATCGCTCTGGTCACCTCAAAGTACTTGTTATTCTCCTGTTTATTGCCGGAATTATCTATTTCCCAGGAGGATTTGTTAATCAATACTGGCAATTGCTGATTATCCGCTTTATTCTCGGTGTTGCAATTGGGGGCATGGTTCCTGTACGTATTGCTTATATTCGACAAGAAGTACCTATTGCTATGCAAGGAGAAGTAATGGGATATGAAACAAGTCTTCGTTTTCTCGGAAATATAATCGGTCCTGCCCTTGGTGGACTAATCGCAGGTAACTTTGGTTTCTCTATGGTATTCTTTTCCACTAGTATTCTCTTATTAGCAAGCGGTATTTTCCTATTTACTATGATGCACCGCCATCCTAAGCTAGCTAAACATTCGATTTCCTAAAGATTTAGCTGCTGTGTAAATAATAACCATTTTCCTCCTTTATGATGTATAATAAAATGGAAAAATAATTGTCATCATAAGGAGGATAACTATGGCTAAATCAAAGGCTAGAAAGAAACGCGACAAAGTGCTGCGTGAAAATGGATTTGATACAACGATGCGCAGAGGTTCCTGGGGCAGCATTGTACCAATCACGAAAATAACGAAAACAAAGAAAGAACGATTAACGCGAAATGAAAAGAAATATAAACAAAACCATTCTTCTAGATATGATGAGAATGGTTTTTATTTTTTAATTTAATATTTTTCTTGGATATCCTTCTCTACACCCCTTTCTAAAATTGTCTACCCTTACCGGGATTGTTTCATTTTTTCGCGTACATATGGCTATTTTATTTGATACGCTAATATCCTCTACATATACTCTTGCTAACTATTTATTCTTTATGTAATCTTAATCTTTCAGCTGCATTCTCTCCCTCTTACCCCTATACAATAAGACATTGCCTAAAACATTACGTCCTTATATAATATATGCAATTACTAATTTGCGATAAAGGGGATTGACTGTGGAAAGTATTAAAGTAGTAGAACAAGAACAACAACACACACTCTCCTATTTGGATGGAGTAAAAGACTGTATTCCAACCTTGCTTGGTTATATCAGCATCGGTCTTGCAATGGGAGTAGTCGGTGTATCATCCGGCTTATCTATCCTGCATGTTTTCCTGCTTGCTACATTTGTTTATGCTGGTGCCTCCCAGTTTATTATTTGTGCGATGATTGCAGCTGCAAGTCCTATCAGTGCGATTATTCTTACAACATTCATTGTAAATTTACGTCACTTATTATTAAGCTCCGCCCTAGCACCTAAATTTACCCAATATTCTATACAGAAAAATATTGGCATTGCCAGTCTTGTAACAGATGAATCATTTGGAGTAGCTATTACCAAAATTGCTAGAAAAGAGCCAATCAATGATAGATGGATGAACGGATTAAATCTTACTGCCTACCTTGTTTGGATTGCAGCTTGTACTGGCGGAGGATATATTGGAGGCTGGTTTCCTGATCCTGAACAATTCGGATTAGATTATGCCTTGCCAGCTATGTTTATTGCTTTGCTTATTCTCCAGCTGCAAACAATTGAACCTACTAAACTGAAACACTATTTATTGTTAATCACATTGATGATTGTCTGCATGCTTATTTTCTCGACTTTTTTATCAAGCAGCTTAAGTGTTATTATATCGACTATCGTCGTTGCTACAATTGGGGTGGTGACAGATAAATGATGAGCAATATGACCTTTTTTCTTTTATTAATCGGTTGTACACTTGTAACGTTTATTCCGAGAGTAATCCCCTTTTTAGTGGCACGTAATTTTACTATTTCTCCATCTGTCGAAAAGTGGCTTTCTTATCTTCCTGTATGCATTTTTACCGGTTTAATCGTAGAAAGTCTTTTAGAAACTGGCGGAAGCAATAGTATTAGCATTAATTGGGAAGCGCTTCTTGCGACGATTCCTACTCTTATTGTTGCCTTTCTTAGTAAAAGTTTATTAACTACCGTATTATTCGGAGTTGTGTGTATGGCTGTCGTAAGATTGGTATTGTAGCTATGTTGTAAAAAGCTTCTTTTTGTTTATATAAAGAGGCTTTTTATTTTGATGAACACTTTTTCTTCTAGCTCTTTCCTTATCAGTTTTCATCTTGTTTATGAACACCACTTTTCCCTCTACCTCCTTCTTTTCGGTTTTCATCCGCCTTATGAACACCACTTTTCCCTCTACCTCCTTCTTTTTCGGTTTTCATCTGTCTTATGAACACCACTTTTCCCTCTACCTCCTTCTTTTTCGGTTTTCATCCGCCTTATGAACACCACTTTTCCCTCTACCTCCTTCTTTTTCGGTTTTCATCCGCCTTATGAACACCACTTTTCCCTCTACCTCCTTCTTTTTCGGTTTTCATCTGTCTTATGAACACCACTTTTCCCTCTACCTCCTTCTTTTCGGTTTTCATCCGCCTTATGAACACCACTTTTCCCTCTACCTCCTTCTTTTTCGGTTTTTTATCTGTCTTATGAACACTACTTTTTCCTCTACCTCCTTCTTTTTCGGTTTTCATCTGTCTTATGAACACTACTTTTTCCTCTACCTCCTCCTTTTTCGGTTTTCATCCGCCTTATGAACACCACTTTTCCCTCTACCTCCTTCTTTTTCAGCTTTCATCCGCCTTATGAACACCACTTTTCCCTCTACCTCCTTCTTTTTCGGTTTTCATCTGTCTTATGAACACTACTTTTTCCTCTACCTCCTTCTTTTTCGGTTTTCATCTGTCTTATGAACACTACTTTTTCCTCTACCTCCTTCTTTTTCGGTTTTCATCTGTCTTATGAACACCACTTTTTCCCCTACCTCCTTCTTTTTCGGTTTTCATCCGCCTTATGAACAATCACCACTTAATAAATGGATAATACTAGCAAAAACCCCATAACTTGTAAAGAAACCATCCAAATCCATAAAAATTAACAAATTTATTGTACTTTCGTTTCCTTTCTGTGAAGTTTATAATAAAATATTGGTTATATTATTGATATAATCATACTAAGATCGTTTGGATATTTTCGATATAGACGAATGGCTAAGCTAAATATTTTATTCTAAAAGTATTCATACATATTAGAAAGGTGGCTATAATCTTGGAGATGGGCTCTAATTTTATAAAAAACATCATGAAAGAAGATTTAGAAACTGGGAAGCATGATACGGTTATCACGCGTTTTCCGCCAGAACCAAATGGATATCTGCACATTGGTCATGCAAAGTCTATTTTTATTAACTTTGGACTAGCAGATGAATTTGGAGGTAAGACCAACCTACGCTTTGACGATACAAACCCTTTAAAAGAGGACATTGAATATGTAAACTCTATTAAGGAAGATGTAGAATGGCTCGGATATGAATGGGAAAATTTATTATTTGCATCTGACTATTTCGAGGAAATGTACAACCGTGCAGTCTTATTAATAAAAAAAGGACTCGCTTATGTTGATGATTTATCAGCCGATGAAATTCGCGAATACCGCGGAACGTTAACAGAGCCAGGAAAGGAAAGTCCTTATCGTAATCGCGCAGTTGAAGAAAATCTTCAATTATTTGAAGCAATGCGCAATGGCGAATTCGGTAATGGCGAGAAGGTTCTTCGTGCAAAAATTGATATGACTTCCCCTAATATTAACTTAAGGGATCCTGTTATCTATCGTATTGCCCATGCTACTCACCACAATACAGGCGATAAATGGTGTATTTATCCAATGTACGCATTCGCTCATCCAATAGAGGATGCAATTGAGGGCGTAACACACTCACTTTGTACAACAGAATTCGAAGATCAACGTCCTCTATATGATTGGGTTGTTCGCGAATGTGAGATGGAAAGCACGCCACAACAAATCGAATTTGGCCGTTTAAATATTACGAATACCGTAATGAGCAAACGTAAATTAAAGCTTCTTGTGGACGAGAAATATGTAGATGGTTGGGATGATCCACGCATGCCTACTATTTCTGGCTTAAGAAGAAAAGGCGTTACACCTGAAGCAATCCGTAATTTCTGTATGGAATTAGGAATTTCAAAAGGCTCTGGTGCCGTTGACTCTGCCATGCTTGACCACTTTGTACGGGAAGATTTAAAGTTAAAAGCACCTCGTACAATGGGTGTCCTAAATCCGTTAAAAGTAGTTATTACTAACTATCCGGAAGGTCAAGTAGAAATGCTAGAAGCGGAAAACAATCCGGAAAATCCCGAGATGGGAACTAGACAAATTCCATTCTCTCGTGAAATTTATATTGAACAAGAAGACTTTATGGAGAATCCTCCCAAAAAATATTTCCGCTTGTTCCCTGGTAATGAAGTGCGCTTGAAGCATGCTTACTTTATTAAGTGCGAAGAAGTAATTAAAGATGAAGAAGGCAATGTAATCGAGCTTCATTGTACGTATGATAAAGAAACAAAAAGTGGAAGTGGATTTACTGGTAGAAAAGTAAAAGGAACATTGCATTGGGTCGAAGCATCTCAGGCTATCCCTGCGGAGTTCCGTTTATTTGAACCACTAATTACAGATGAAGATGAGGAAATGGAAGAAGGAAAAACGTTCTTAGACTATGTTAATCCAAATTCTCTAGAAATAATTCAAGGATTTATTGAGCCAAATATGAAGGATGTTAAACCACAAGATAAATTCCAATTTTTCCGTCACGGATACTTCAATGTGGATCCTAAATATTCCACTCCAGAAAAGCCGGTATTTAACCGTATCGTTTCCTTGAAAAGTTCCTTTAAACTATAAGCAATACAATAAAAGGAGGAGAATAATCGAAAAAGTCGACTATTCTCCTCCTTTTTTATATTGACTTACATCCATGTGGTTGCTGGCTTGGTTGTATTGGCAAGCCAGTCATACTGCAAGAGCCGTAGTTCGAATAACTTCAATGGGTCATGGAACAATTCTGGATTATTCTTTAATCGTTCTAATAAATTCTTATATTCTACTATATCTTTTGATTTTTCCTCAGCAAATTGCTCTAATGTTACTTTTGGACGAACAAAGAACATTTTAATATCATTTTCCAATCCCTTTTCATAGAAATCAAAATGCTGTAAAACAGCTGTCGAAACAGATGCTGCCACTTCAGAAAAATCCTCTGTTTCCAGATACTTTTGGTATCTTGATTGAAGCATTTTATTATTTTGCTGAATTGCACCAAGTAACTTTCCAGCACTCTTCAGAAATACTTGAGATGCATTAAAACGGTTGAAAATATTTAATGGTTCGATGCGAAGTCCGCTTGATAACCGGCGTGCATCTCTTTTCCAATCTTCTATAATCACAAAATCACAAGATAACTCTATTGGATGCTCGTTGTAAATTCCATTAAAGCCTTGGCTTAGCTCATTAAGGAATAGTTGGCCATCCTCTAATTGTTTATGAGCTGCTTGAATCCAATCTTCAATGCTTCGATGGATTTTCGGTGATAAGGTTTCATTTAAATACTCGTTTACTCGTCTATTCATCTCTTTATTTAGAGAAATATGCATTTTACTATAATCACTATCTTCTTTTATAAAATCCTTACATCCTTTTAAAATGGCTGGAATTTCTTTTTTTATTGCCTCATGCGTTTCTGTTTTAATTTCATCAAACTGCTTTGTTATGATCTCACTTTTAGAGGCTTCCATATCAATCAGTTGATTTTTTGCCCCAGTCAGCTTGCTTACCATTTCCTCATAAAGCTGGAGTGATGCTTTTAAACTATCTTCCATATCCAATCGTTTATCCAATAGATTAGTAATTAAATCTTGAATAATAGAAATACAGCTTTGCAATCGTTCTTCATTCATCTTTCTGGCTGCAAAATGGTGGTAATAATAACGGCTAATTTCATCTAGCTGAACTTCTCTCTCCTCTTGCTTGGAATAAATAAAGATCTTGCTATCTGGAAAATAATGCTGAATTGCAGACATCGCCTTTTGCAAACGCTTGGATGCTACTTTTTCATTATCTAAATCATCGATATAAATTAAAAATTGCAGTGTTAAAAATGGCGACTTTTCCTTCCATTGCTTTAATTGTTCATATTCCGTATAAGAAAAAACAGACCGCTCATTAATAACAAATAAGAGACTGTCAGCAAGCATAGCATAAGATGCATTTTCTACAAATGGAGCAGTGGTAACTGTCCATCTATTTTGGTTTAAATAATGAGAAGGAGTGTCTAATTGAAATACTCTCGGGCTTTCCTGTTGAACAAGCAATTCCTTATAAAAATTTGTGAGTGTATCAATTGATTCTAAACCAGAATTGGTTACTTCGTTTATTTCAAGATAGTCATTATCCTTTATCGTCAAAATAGCATTTGTATCTTCTGCTAAAATAGTCTCTCCTACTAGCTCGTTAATATAGGCATTTACACCACTTCCAGCAGATCCCACCATTAATAACTGATAATGATCTGATGGAAGAAAATCATGTACCTTTTGTGTAAACTTCTTGTCTAATGGAATATCATGCTTATCTGCCCACTCGATAATAGATTCAAATAAATTCATAAATTGCTGGAATGATACATTTGTTTCTGTTGTTTCATTAATCACCATCTCTGCTTTTGATACAACAGATTGTTCCATCGAGTGTTTATACATTTCATTCCAAGCTAGAACTGCCGATGCTGCCGATACAATCTGTTGTCCAGTTGAAGATAAGAAGTAATTGGATAAAAGAGTCGGAACGATTTCTTCCACTTCCTTAATCGAATAACTGCCATCAATTAAATGAGCGTACGCACTTTCCAAAATATGCGCTAATCCTTCTTCTCCCTCGCAAGGAACAGATTCATAAATGCTATTAAATGCCGTTACCCATGTTAGATAATAGGCTGTGTCTTCATAGTTTTTCCATAATGAGATAGATAATCTCTCAAAAGTAGCAAAGTCTAATTCTTGAAGATTTTTTAAGCTCTCTATAAAGTACGCAGGCTCAAACTGCTGAATCACTCCTAAGTTGCTGTAATGAATTAATGCTTCATACCACTTTAATCCATCCGTTCTTTTACCTTCGTTAACAGCAAGCTCTACTGCCTTCTCCCAATTTTGCTGTTCTTCATAATAAGACTTCGCAATAGTTGGTATATTGGCATAGTCTGGATTGGTAAGGACCAGATTATTGATAATCCCTAATGCCATTTCATGATTCTCTTTTTGGAAATACAATGAAAACAGTTGCAGAGATATTTCTGTTTGTAAAAGCTCTGAATCTGTCACAACGGATTTATAAAAGCTTTCTGCTGTTGAATATTCCTCTAATTCCAAGTATGCGTCTGCTAGGTTCTTCTTTGCCCATGGCTCTAATTCATTGCCAATATTCTCCCATTTAAAAATTGCCGCTTCATAGTCATGGTATTGAAAATATAATTCACCTTGTGCGAAACGGATGGAAGTTAGATCTGGAACATTCTTTCTTTGTTCCGCTATATATAATTGGCCTAAAACTTCAATTGGCGACTCGTCTCTATCCTGTAAGTATCCTTCATAATACGTTTTTTCAATTAGTTTTTTTTCTAATGTCATAACTTCCCCCTGCTATTCATTTAGAGTGGTTTTTTATCATTCTAAATAATATATTTATGCTCATCCGTCATCATTATGTCTTATGTAGGCTATCCTTCATTGTAGCAAATCAGATTATTTCATGGATTTCGAAACCGATTCAATCTCTTTACAATATAATAACAGGCTAAGTAATCGTTCTAGAATGTTGGTATTCCTTCATATATTTAGTGCTATTTTATAAGTACTATTATATTTAGATTACTGATTATTACCCCCATCCTCTAGTGTCCATCGTACCTTTCTTCCCTGTTTTTTATTTATCCTCTCCGTCTTTTTACCTAGTTCACTTTCGCATTTAACAGAGTGTGGATTATTCAAGGGAAAATAGCAATAGACCTTTAAATTATAAAGGAACATACTCTTTGGAAAATAATCGCTTTTGGCCCATCCTATTCCTCCATCTATCTCCAAGTAGAAGAAACTCCCCATTCAAATAAGAAATTATTCTCTAGAAACTAACTTATGGAAGTGAATGGCGTGATTTATCTAGACATCATGAAGATTGTCGTTGGTTATGAGGATTACGACTTCAGGAGAAAAAAGAGTCCGATAGTAACTCTGCTAATGTTGATGCTTTTTTATATTGTTCCAAATGGAATGGGCAATATCTATGGCAGAACGAAAAAGACAGTGTTAATATGCCAATAACGGTGATATGGCAGGTGAGTAATCTCTTAGAAGTTTAAGGAATAAGCAAAAATCACTTAAGAAGAAGGAAGAATAGATCGTGGAAAAAATGTTCGAATTTGCACAAAATCAACATTAAAAAACAGTAAGTAGATAAACATTTAATCTACTTACTGTTACCCCAAAACTACAAACTACACCGCAGCTGTAGAAATAAACTCTTTGTATCTTTTATTCATCTCACTCATTCTTTCATGGGAACCTTCACATACAATTTCTCCATCTTCAATGAATAATACATTGTCCCCTGGTTTTACTTCTTCTAGGTTATGAGTTACTTTAATCACTGTCTTATCTTTAGTAAGTTTGTTTATTGATTCCAATACTAAATTTCTAGATTCTATATCTAAGTTTGAGGTAGGTTCATCCAATAAAATTATATCCGGGTTCTTCAAAAATAGCCTAGCTATATTTAATCTTTGTTTTTCTCCCCCTGATAATTTGTCGCCACTCTCCCCTATATTCGTATTAAGTTTGTCCTTCTGTCTATCAACAAACTCTTGTAAATTCGCATATTTTAAGGCCTCTCTTATTTTGGATTCATCAATTTGGTCCTCATCAAGCCCATATAGCAAATTATCTAAAATGGTACCGCTAATTAAAGATGAACCCTGGCTTACTATCCCAATGTTTTTTCGAAGTTCATATGTGTTCAAATGACTGATATTGATATTGTCTATTGTTATGGAACCACTTTCTGGGTGATAAAACTTCTCCAATAGGTTAATTAAAGTTGTTTTCCCAGATCCTGAAGGACCAACAATCGTTAGAGACTCCCCTCGTTTAATAGTAAAGCTGATATCACTAAGCATAGGTTTATCTTTGTACCCAAAAGTAATTTGATTAAAGGATAATTCATGTAGAAATTTATACTCGATATTGCCAGTAAATTCCACTTCATTATTATTCATTATATTATTTAAACTTTTAATTGCACCATTAGCTTTATGGTACTCTCCAATAAATCCACTAATGGAACTCATTGGGGTCATCATTTGAAAGGCATAGATTACAAACGCAATTAATGTACTTATAGTTAATGTTCCTACTGAGATTCTATATGCTCCATACCCTACCACTATTAATAAGCCTAGAATAAGTAAAAAATTTACTAAAGGAGCTACTATAGCAAAAACTTTACTTTCATATAAGTTAGCATTATATAATCTATCAATACACTTATACATTAATGATTTTTCCTGTTTTTCAGCCGTTGAAGCCTTCACCATCTTTATATTTTTAAAAGTCTCTTGCGTTTTTGAAATAAAAACAGAAGTTTCTTTTTGTTGTCTATCCCCAGTGTTCTCCATTCTCCTCATCAGAGGAAATATAATCCCAAATATAAATGGGGCAATTATTAGTACCACAACCGTTAGTTTCCAATCAAGGATAATTGTTAATGCTAATCCACCAAGTATCATTATAATTCCCGTAACTAATTTAGGGATGTGATATGTGATTAAATCTTTAACAATTTCTGTATCATTTACGATTCTACTTGATAATTCTCCGCTGTGGTAATCATCAAAAAAATCAACTTTAAAATAAATAACCTTATTGTAGATATTTTTTTGTAAATCACGAATTACCATGTTACCAAATTTAGATATTATGTACTGATTAACTGCTTCAATTATAGATTTTATTACTAAGAATAAAACTAAACCTCCAACCATCCATAGGCTAATCTCATTCATTGAAAATTCATCAACAATATCCTTTACCAAAAGTGGGAAAAATAAAGTTGCTGCTGTAAATAAAATAGATGCAATTATAATTGTGAACAAAAGTATTTTCTTCTTTGTATCATTAATTGCTAATAGGAGCATTTTATACGCATTCAATTAAGATTCACCTCATTAATTAAGACAATAAAGCTTGATTGACCAAACTTTATTGTCTTTTACAGAAATCATTTACTAGCCTTAACAGAAGAACCAGCTTGCGTTGCTACTTCCTTTACATTGAATACTCGCTAGTGATTTTGCTTTTAGTTGTACATCTTTTGATATAGCTTCTTTTTGTAATGATAATACCTTGTTCATTTCTCATTCCTTCTTTCTTAATAGTATTTTTAAGAATTAACAGAAGAACCAGCTTGCGTGACTACTTCCTTTGCATTGAATGCTTTTAGAGGATTTTGCTTTTAGTTGTACATCTTTTGATACAGCTTCTTTTTGTAATGATAATACCTTGTTCATTTCTCATTCCTTCTTTCTTAATAGTATTTTTAAGAATTAACAGAAGAACCAGCTTGCGTGACTACTTCCTTTGCATTGAATACTTTTAGAGGATTTTGCTTTTAGTTGTACATCTTTTGATACAGCTTCTTTTTGTAATGATAATACCTTGTTCATTTCTCATTCCTTCTTTCTTAATAGTATTTTTAAGAATTAGCAGAAGAACCAGCTTGCGTTGCTACTTCCTTTACATTGAATACTTGCAAGTGATTTCGCTTTTAATTGAACGTCTTTTGATACAGCTTCTTTTTGTAATGACAATACTTTGTTCATTTTTCATTCCTTCTTTCTAAATAGTATTTTTTAAGAATTAACAAAAGAACCAGCTAGTATTACTTGATGGAGAACAGCCTAAACTCACAGATGACTTTAATATATCTCCATTTTTCCGTTCTTTCTTATCTATTTTTTGTAAACCAAGAACGTTTTTCATTTTTATCACCTCCTATAATAAATAATTTTTCTCATCATCTTTTAATCCTTTTTTTTACATAAAATGATATATTTTACATATAGAGAGTCAATTAATTACCAGAGAAGGATAGTTCTACCTTCCTTTGCGAATTTCCCCCTTTTAAGATGGAGGAATTAAATACCTTTTCTAAGTTGAGTATTGGTAACCAGGAGTAGTTTCTATTCTCTAAAATATCGTTTATTACTAACAGTAGGCCAGCAGAACCAGACATAATATCGCCAGAAAGTCTAAAGCATGAATCCCCAGGAACGAATATACAGTCATCATTCTCTAATAAATGTAGATTAAGGGTAAATAAAGCTGAGCTGACTAAACTGTTTTTATTGGTATATAGCTCTAAGAGATTTGCAATAGCTAAAATACCAGTAGTTCCCTGAAATAACCCAGCGTTATAAAAACATTTACTTTTCGAAATTTTGCAAATTCCATCGATTTCTTTATCCCATTTCTTTATGTCTGCATTCAGCTCTAATTCAATTATAGGAATAGCCAGTCCACTTCCTCCACCAGCGAGATATGGTAAAATTCTAAAATCATCATCTATATGATACAAGCCATCGTCATCAAATACCCCTAACTTCAAGTCCTTTTCTAATGCCTTTTCTGATAATTCCAGCCACTTTTGATCCTTTGTTTTTTTATATAATGCAGTAAAATACAGGGAAACTCCTGACCAACTTGTCATGACTCCCTTATCAACCACATCGTAATCAAAAGTAATGATAGGTGCATTAGAATTTAATTTATCTATTAATATCTCTCCAATAGAGAGACAAATATCTAGATATCTAGGATTATCATATTCGTAGCTAAGTCCTAAGTATGCCAATCCAATCCCACTTAAACCTGCTGCAAGAGAAATATCTTCCATGTTTTTAATATCAATATCTGAATCAAATAGGGCTTTTGCCTTTTCTTGATAACCTAATTCCCATAAAACTGCAGCAATCCCCATTTTTCCAGTATATAAGCCATTTTCTAAATGAAGTAATTGATTGATTTCTTGTTTTTCAATCCAATCTTTTACTGTTTGATTTATTCCACCGGTTCTATGTAAAGCCATTGCCGTACCAAAGCCGCCGGTCAATACATTTATTATTCCTGCTTCCATTTCATATTGACGAATATCTCCCGGTAAAAGTCTATCTTCCATTTTAACGTCTTTTAATATGGAATTACGTAATTTTAATTTTAAGATAGATAAATCAAAATCTTGTTTTAACTGGCCATTTGTACTCAATAACTCGTCCATAGGACGTGATTGATAGAAGTCACACAGCGATTTAACTTTGTCAATTATTTTAGTCGCTTTTTCTCCAAATACAACATGCACCCATTTACTATGAATGGTATCCAAATTCCAGGAAATATCTTGAACACTTCCAATTGGTACAAATAACTGTTTTGCTATCCTTAGTAATGCAAACCAATCACTTTGTTCCTTATTCATTTCTTGATGGCCTATATAACCAGGAGTCATTAATCCAGAAAGAGAATCATTTGTTGTACTTGCTGTTTCAAAATCTATTAATCTTACTTTCTCTTCGGGAGTGACTATAACATTTGCAGGTTGTAAATCGCCCATTCCTACATTATGCTCATGAATTTCATGTATAGCCTCAATAAGTTGATTAATAATATTTATACATGCTTCAGTGTAAGACTCATTTTTTAGGGTAGAGCTGAAAGGGTAGTTCTTAACTAGCCACTCAGACAGTGAATCGCCTTCGATATACTCTTCTTCGATAAAATAATGCTCCCACGCACGAAAGGAACTTATTTTTTTAACTGGGAATGTTGTTTTTTCTAATTTATCAAGTATCTCACTTTCATTTACAATCCTAGAAAATGCATCACGCCCTTGTGCATCTACAGCGGCATGTGGTCTTCCCTCCTTTAGAATAACCTTTGTATTGTTTTTTAATTTATTCTCACATATATATACGCCCCCGCCATTACTAAAATGTAGAGCCTCTTTAATATCATAATTTTCAAGGGGTGAATAAGTATCATTTTGATCCATTGCTTTATCCATGGCTATAATTTCTGGAGGCTCTTCTACAAAGTCAGGCAGATAATAATAAGGAACCCTTTTATCTTCAATAAGTTCACCCTGTAAATTTTCTATAGCATCGACTTTTACTCCATCTATAAATGTAAATCTTGGCGCGAAGGCACCATATCTAAAATAGACGTTAGAATCATACCATCTTTTATCATTTAGTATATACGGGCCAGGTTTTAAATGAGATAAGCTATTCTCTAGTAAACTTAATAACTCGATAAATTGATTAGTATTTACAGGATATATTGTAATAAACTTCCCTGAAGAACCTCTATCGCCATATTTGGAATCTTTCATTAGTAGCTCTGTCATACTTTTTACGTACTTAAATGATATATTTCTTTCTATCATTAACTTAGATACAATATCTAAAGTTGTTTGCGCCTCTTTCATGTTCGTACTAATATGAATCTTCCAGCCCTGATTAGGTAGTTTAATGTTTCTTTCCAAAACATTTATCCAATGTTCTCCATCAATTACTATGTAGTTATCTGGTGGGCAGTCTAAATGGAGCAATCTTTGATTGTTTTCACTAGCAACATTATAATAATAGCCTTCATTTATGTACTTTATATATCTATTATCCATTAGTTCACCTCATTATAAGCACAAATTAACCAAGTTAATTTGTGCTTAATTTTTTGAATTTCTTATCTAGGAACTACACAGAAAAAAAGGCTTAAACCACTATGTGTTTTGCAGTTAACGCTAACATTTGAACCAATTGGCGGCTCATCGTTCTTTTTATATCTTAAACTTTGCAGAGATAAAACATCCGTTCTAGACATAGTCACACCTCCTTTCTAGTTTTATAATTTATAGGTTTTAATACTTTCTAAGTTGTTCCCTTTTTTATTTGCATGTAGATATAAATTTTCTATATGTTCCCCCCAATAAGGGCCCCACACTATATCTTTAACACTATTAAAAGATAAACTTGTATTTGAAAATTGGAAGTAATCACGATCTTTTTCTAGTAGCCAAGGGCTGCCTGAGCTACCTACTCCAGCTTTTCCTTTTACTCCTAACAAGGATGAATTGTGTATATGGTCCTCAAAAGTTATGTTTTTTATTATTTCAATTTTATTTTTCCGGAAAAATTTTTTCTGTATGTAAGGTATTAATGCATGCTGTTTTTTCGAGGTGTTATTAAATATAGGCTTAATTATATTGTCTGTTTCTAAAGGCGGTTTTTTTAAAGTGAGAAAAGCAGTATCATAATCAACTATTCCATTTTGAACCCACTCCTTACTGACGTAGACTTCCTCCACTTCATATTCTTGGTTATCATAAGTTATAAAGGTTATCTCATTCGCATTTGTTTGCTTATACCAATCAAAAACACAATGTGCAGCAGTACAAACTAATGGATATTTCCATCCCATAATTAGTGAAGCATTACTTATAAATTTGGTTTTATTTTGTTTTATTTTCAATATTCCTGTGTTCATTATTTGATTTTCATTCATAGATAATTTGAACATTATTCTTCATTCCTTTGACTGGTATAAAAAAACAATACTACCAAAATATAAGAGATTCAATATTTTATTTTCATAGTAATGTTTTAAGGATAATATCATTCTATGTATAATACTAAATAAGAAATAACTGGACTGGGTCCCAGCAGCACACTTCCTAGAACATCTAAAAAAACCCGGACATTACACGCATTTCCCTTTGGAATTACCGTATAAATATCGAGGTTAATCTTAAGCTAGAATACTTCTCATGCAAAAAAAGATGTACCTAAAAATAAATTCGGTACACCTTTTTTTATATCTATAAAGTTATTCTGTTTTTCCTTGTGAATTCTTCCCGAATGCTTTAGTATCAATATTCTTCCTCTCAAGAAACTCTTCTATTTTTTTCTGTTCTCTTCCATTCACTACATCACTTTTTTTATTTATTGAATCAAAGTTTACTGTCGGAATAACTTCTTTCTCGATGTCGTCTGTAAGTTGATTAAGCATTGTATCTATTTCGTAAATAATCTCATTTACACCTGTAATATATCTACTAATTCTTTCAGACTCCTCTAGATATCCTTCAGGTAATGTATTTTGTGAAATATAATTAGAGAAATTTTCATCATTTTCTTTTGTTAGTCTGTAAATTTGGTCTAATTTCTCCAATTCACTTTTAGTCAATTCCTTTTCTTCATCGATCATTTCTTGAAATGGATAGCTAGCAAGCTGTAATGCTTCATAAGTGTCTAGGTACGTTTTTATACTTGATTTCATTTCCTTTTCATCAATTACACTGTTTTGTTTGTCAGAAGAAAAAATAATACTAGGGATTTCTACATTCTTTGTATCGGGTATTTGGTTTTCAGAGGTGCTAATATTTTCTTCATTTGAACACGCGCTTAATATAAAGAGAAATAGGATACTTAAAAAAATTTTTTTCATAATCCATTTTTCCCCCTTGCTATTGATGCGTTCCATTTTAGATATTTAATAAATAATTTAATAAATGACTTCCCAATATAATACCCTAGGATGGCTAAAATAGCTCCTATAATAACTCCTTTTATAGACTCGAGAATTTCCCCAATTCCAATGGTAGAACCATCTACAAACCCCATTACGATTAAAATAATGGGAGATAGGATCATTATAGGCACACCAATGACATAAGCCAATATAAATGGAGTTAATAATAACATAAAGAATAAACTCACTATTATAATAATGCAATTCATTAAACTTAAACCCATAATGGACATCATTGCTGTAAGCATACTTCTTATACTTTTCTTTTCTTCGACCTTATTAATCGCATAAACAGCGTTTAATTCCTTAGCGATTTCTTCAGGATTTCCTAATTCTTTAGAAATTTCCTCTTCACTTTTATTTTCACTTAATCCCTCCGTAAAATGCATGCTATACTCTTCTAATATATCTTTCTTTTCTTTTTCAGACATAAACTTCAAACTATTTTTGAGTAGTTTCAAAAAATTATTTTTGTTCAAGTTTATCATTCTCCTCGACAAAACGATTTATTGTTAGGAAAAACTCATTCCATTCCATCTTTAAGGATTCAAGTTTAGCTATACCTTCCTTTGTAATTCTGTAGTATTTCCTAAATGGTCCTTCTTTTGATTCTTCATGATATGTCGTGACATACTTTTCTTTAACTAATCTTCTTAAAATCGGATAAACAGTACCTTCCGATATAACGATCTTATTCGAGATCTTCTTTATTAGTGAATAACCGTATTCATCCTCTTTGTTTATTATTATTAAGACTATTAATTCTAGTACACCTTTTTTAAACTGTGCATTCATAATTTATCACCAGCGTTTATAATTTATTTAATACTATCTGTGTATTAAAAGGTACTAAACTTAACACTGTATCCTAATATCAGAATATTAAGAATTAATTATCAGCAATTAATTCCTTGGAATCATATGGATTATAACAGTACTAATATATTTACATAAGGTCATCGAGTATCCGAGAACATTATTTACTATTTGTGTAAAAAAATTGATTTATTTTAAATTTGATGTTACATTGTTATTTAAGGAATAGGAAAATAAATCCAATCCATACAACCTTTTTTCAGAGGTTATTTGTTCCTTACATTTTTAAATTTCTTTATTCAGTAATAAATAGAAATGTATTTTAGTATTTAAACCACCACCCTTTTATCCTATATTTTCCATTATAAAATGAAACAGGTTTATAAATACCTCGAAAATTATAAAAGGGATAAAAAGCTGCATATTAGGACATTTACAGTACATAAAAGGGTATATTTAAAATGGGTAACGCTTAATTGTTTGAATCATCATAAAAATAGGCTCGAATACTTTCGTTATTTGATTTTTAAATTTTCCAACTTTTTTATACTTAATTATAGGAGTGTAAGAAGACCTTGATTTTTATTGATTTTTTTGGAGCTCTGTTTGAAACAATCCCAATGCTTTTAATAACCCTACAATTATTAAATAAATTTCATTTTAGTAAAATACAGATACTTTATTTATTTTCTATAAGTCTAGGAACAGCCATATTTTTAACACTATCACTAAGTTATCCCTTTATTAAATTGCCTTTAGCTGTAGTAATTCTAGCTATTTTTATATCCAAGCTCTATAAAGTGAAATTCACTTTTTCAATATTATCCCTATTATTAAGTATGACTCTTCTTTTGATTGTACAATTGATAAATATTATTATTTTTGATCTACTTTTTGCAGGCTCTTCAACATTTAATCAAATACGATTTATCTCTGGATTAGTTAACGGTTCATTATTAACTCTACTATTATTATTTCTAAGAGCATTTAGGAGGAGTCTTATACCTAACCATGACATTTCTCAAGCTAAGACCCCAAAGTTTTGGTGGATTTTCCCCCTATTTGTTGTGTTATTCATGTTAATTGTAATTAAAGTCATTCAAGATGACGGTATATCGATTACCTCTGCCTATTTAATAATTACCTCGAGTATTGCATTTATTTACCTTACAAGGTACTTAGTTTATCTAAACACTATTAAAGCAGAAAAAAAATTATTAACTGAGCAAGAGAAAAGTGCTAAATTCTATCTAAGAAGTATACGAGCACAAAGGCATGACTTTATCTTTCAACTTAACACTATCAATTCTCTAGTCCATCTAAATAGAATAAATGATTTAAAAGCTTATCTGAGTGAACTCACGGAAGAGTTTCAGACAACCTCTGAAACTCTACCTTTACATTACATGTCAATAGCCGGTTTACTTATTCAATACAAACAGGTTTTAAAAAAAGACGGTATTAATTTTAATATTTTTATCTCCGATACATTTGAACTCATTCCTATGCCAGTTTATGAATTTAACAATGTTATCGGAAACTTAATTTCTAATGCATATGAATTTATAAAATCAAACGAAACAGCTTCTAGAGAAATAGTCATTAAATTTTACAAAAATCAGTATTTAATAGTCGAAGTGTTAAATGAAGTGAATCCAGAGCTGCTAGATTTGGAAAACATATTTCAAGATGGTTATAGTACAAAAACTACTTATGAAAATGGATTAGGACTAAGCAATATTATGATGACTTTAGAGAGATATAACGGATACATATATCCAGAACTTAATAATCGAACTTTAAGTATGTTTGTCCTCATACCACCTAAAGAAAGGAAATAATTTATGGTTAATCCTAATATAATTAGTAATGAAGTAACTAATTTTGTTATCAAACATGCCCCAGAATACAAAGATAATAAAGAGTATATACGATACGGACTAGAGTGGATAATCTCATTAACTATTCAAATTTCAGTTATTCTAATACTATCGGCTTTATTTGGAGTTTTTATTGAAGCCACCGTATCTCTTTTTACAGGAGCTTTTCTAAGAACTTTTGGTGGAGGAGCACACTTTAAAAGTTATTTAAAATGTGTGGTCTACAGTACTATTTTAATCCTTATACTTTCGATAGCAACCAAGCATTTTCTAGCTCTTAATATGATCGCTGTCCTTATAATTTATTTAATTTCTATGTTTATTTATAATAAAAAAGCTCCTGTCTTACATAAAACTAGAGCTTTATTTAATAACAATAAGAAAATGTTATTCAAACATATTTCATTATTTTTTATTACAACACTGTTCATCCTCACGATATTATCACCTATAGGTAAATCAAGTATTATCTCAAGTATTTGGCTATCTGTTCTCTTCCAATCGATTTCACTTACAAAATGGCATCATGACATGACCGATTGGTTAGATAAAAAAACTACAAGAAAGGTGGATTATTTATGAACTTATTTACGAAAGTACTAGCAAAAATTATAGGTAAGGTTGGTTTTATGGCCTCAAAGGGTACTCTAGCATCGTACTGGTTTACATACGAACCTGAGCTTCCTAGTAAAGACCAAAAGAATGATTCTAAATAAAAATGTCTAAATTAAGTATCATAGCTATAGACGATGACCCGATACAATTAGAACTATATAAAGATATTTTCAAAGAATCACCATATAATTTAGTATATACCTCTACAAATGGTGATTCTCTTCCAATTTTTTTAAGTGAGAATAAAGTAGATATTGCATTATTAGATATAGAAATTGCATCTCAATCTGGATTTAAACTAGCAGAACATATCAATCAGTATTACAAAAATATAAAAATTGTTTTCATCAGTAATCACAAATCCTTTGCATTGGATGCATATAATTTTTATCCCTTAGATTATATAGTAAAGCCTGTTGATGTATTTAGATTATTCCAAACACTAACTCGAGTTAATTATGTAAATAAAGACGACCTTCGGGTAGGGGTTAAGACATCAACTGGTTACTTATTAATTAAAAAGGATGAGATCAACTTTATTGGTAAAACTATTCGAAAAACCACAATACATCTTACAACCGGAGAACTTATTGAAAGTAACGAGAAACTTGAAATTCTTGAAGCAAAATTAGCAAAGCACGGATTTTACCGTATCCATAAATCCTATTTAGTCAACCTAGAAAGAGTTAAAAAAATTCAAAAAGATGAATTTATGAATTCATATAATCTGGTTCTAATTGACTCTAAAGAAACTTTACCAGTGAGCAAACATCGGATAAAAGGTCTTAAAGATTTAATATTCAGTGAGTTCAGTTTCTAGCTTTATTGATAACAGCCTTTTTTGGCAACAAACTTTAAATAACAACCTACAAAACCTGAACAAGTATCCAGATTGCAAAAATGGATACTTGTTCAGGTTCTTCTTATACTTGAATTTTATGGACAAATTTTCTTCATCTAAAGGAAGGAAAATGTTATTACTACTTCTCCTTATTATCTTTTTCGATTTTCTCTACTGACGAATGCCCCATCCAGTCTTCTTGCTTCATTTTCTTTTTTCGTCTTCTTTGTGAAACAACGATAACAAGAATAATAAGAACGATTAAAAGTAGAGGAACTCCGAAAGCTCCATAAAGAATATTAAAAAAACCACTGAAAAATTCTGACATCGTGAACCTCCTTATAAATGCCGTTTTACCGACTATACGTGCTTTTCATTTCTTATATATAACTTTCCCATTTCAGGCTTTTCTAAACGCTAGAATTTTACAGAAATCTCCCTGTCTCCTTTCTTATAAAAAGAAAAATCTCCCTACTATGTATGGAGACTTCTCTTAACCATAAATTTATTTCTTCTCTGGAAGTTTTTCTAAATAATCAATAGCTTCTTGCAGCGTGCTTACTGGTACGATCTTAATGTCTGTATACCCCTCTTCTTTTACTTGCTCTTTAATTTCCTTTTCATTCGTATCATATTCTGTTATATCACGTGGATAGAAGAATATATCCACATCTTCTTTATGTGCCGCAACGATTTTATGCTTAATTCCACCGATTTGCCCCACATTTCCTTCGGCATCCATCGTTCCGGTACCGGCTATTTTGTAGCCTCTTGTTAAATCTTCTTTGACAATTTGATTATAGACTTCTAATGAAAACATAAATCCAGCGGAAGGACCTCCGATATTTTCACTATTAATTTCTACATCAACAGAAGGGTGGATAGTCATATTATCTTCTGGAGCAATCCCAATGCCCACCTGCCCTGTCCTTTTGTCTAATTCAATTACTTCTACATCTGCTTCTTTCTTTTCCTTGCCATGTAAAAATTCAAGATGGACTATATCTCCTGCTTGCTTTTCCTTTAAATAAGCAATTAACTTCTCGCTTTTTGCAAACGACTTTCCATCCACTTTTTTGATAATATCTCCAACTTGAATAATTGATTTTGCCTTAGAGTTATCTAATACTTGTGCAACGAAAATACCGTTATAAGTAAACTCTACTTTTTTCCCTGCTGCATGCAGACTGGCAACAATCGCATTTTGCTTCGATGTAGCCATCATATGAAGCATCAGTTTGTTGTACTCCTCATCACTTAAATTCCCTTTAACTTCTTCTTCTTTTCGAATTTCCGTATGTGGTGCGACCAATCCGTATAGGTAAATATAGGGATTATTTACTTTAATCGAATAAACAGTTGTTAGATTGAGACTTCCCTTTTCCGACTTCGTACCATCCTCTACCGTCACTTTAGATGCAAGTGCTTCAATCGATCCTGGTTGATTTAAATAATATGGGGTCGGAATAAATAAGAGAATAATGAGTACCCCAAAAAGTATGGCTAACCACTTTTTTGAAAAGATGCTTTTTCTTGATTTATTCATATCTACATACTCCTTAGGATATTAATTTTACTTATATAAACTATATTTACATACATCATATTAAAAAAGAATGAATTTCAGATAGTTTTTCCATTAAAAAGGCTATTTATCTCTCTCAAGAATTTCTCGCAATAATTGCACCCCTTTTTCAATCTGTTCGAGAGATAATCCCCCATAGCCCATTACAATTCTACTCTTATGCTTTCCTTTAACTAAACTATACTGTTCAATCGGATATACCTTTACTCCATATTCCTCGATTTTATGTATGAATGTGGAATGAAAATCTGTATCTGGAATTTCCACAACTAAATGCATTCCTGCCGATTTACCAATGATGGTAGCATGTTTAAAATTTTGCTGAATAGCTAAGACTAACCGTTCTCGTTTTTCTTTATATATTTTTTTCATTTTGCGAACATGCCGATCTAGATAGCCTTCCCTGATAAAACGGGCTAATACTAATTGTTCGAGGGAGGAAGTATGTCTGTCTGAAAACCACTTAATTTGTTCAAAATCACTTATTAATTCCTCTGGTAAAATGACATATCCAATCCGTAAACCTGGTGAAAGAATTTTGCTAAATGTGCCTACATATATAACGCGGTTAGGTGCAATTCCTTGGATAGATGGTACTGGAGCCCCTTCATAGGTAAATTCGCTATCATAATCATCTTCTACAATATAGCAATCCATCTTTTTCGCATACTCGATTAATTGCAGCCTTCTTTGAATAGAAAGAATACCACCTAAAGGAAATTGATGGGAAGGAATAACAAAAACAAAGCTTGGCGATTGCGTCGGTAATTCCTTTGGATCGATCCCATTTTCATCTACAGGAACAGGAATGATTTGTCCATTGCTAAAAGTAAAAATATTTCTCATTTCATCTGTTACAGGATCCTCAACTGCTATCGTTTTATTTCCTTTCCCAAGCATTTCTGTGATTAGCTTCAATCCTTGTGTAGCGCCAGATGTAATAAAAATTTGCTCTGCACTGCATTGTACCCCTCTAACTCTTTTTAAATAGTCAACAAGAGCATTCTTTAATTCTTTCATTCCCGAGGCTTCTCCATATCCAAAGACTGCTTCAGGGGAATGCAAACAAATTTCCTTTGTCAATTGTGCCCATTTCTTCCTTGGAAAATAATCGATTGCTGGATTCCCTGCTTTAAAATCAATGTACATCTTTTTATTTGCATCGCTTTTTTTAGGAGTTTCTTTCCTTCTTGTATTCTCTGTAAACGACAGAGAAGTCCCACTTGCTACAAAGGTTCCAGATTTTGGTTTCACTTCTAAATATCCTTCTGCAATTAAACGCTCATACGCCTCCAGTACAATATTTCGCGAAACTCCAATTGAGTTTGCTAATTCTCTTGAAGAAGCCAGCCTATCCCCCTCTTTTAATCGCTTTTCCAATATTCCATTACGAACTTGTTCATAAATTTGCTGTGTTAAAGAAATAGAATGGGATCGGTCAATCGTAATAAAGATCATGCAGAATCCTCCTAAAAAGACAAACTGGTAATTACTGGCTCTACTCTATACCAGTATACCATGTTATGATGTGAAAAAATGGAGATAAAGGAGTACACAATGAAAACAATTGGACTAATTGGCGGGTTAAGCTGGGAATCAACAGCTGATTATTATCGCTATATAAATACATTCGTAAAAGAACAAATGGGTGGATTACACTCTGCTAAATCGCTTCTATATTCCTTTGACTTTGAAGAAATTGTTGCTCTGCAAAAAGCTGGACATTGGAATGAGGCCACTGTATTAATGATAAATGCCGCGAAAACATTGGAAGCAGGCGGTGCTGATATCGTAATTATCTGTACCAATACTATGCATAAAATGGCAAAAGAAGTACAAGCAGCTATCAATATTCCTCTGCTGCATATCGCAGATGTTACTGGAAATGAAATAAAAAAAACTGCCTTAAAAAAGGTCGGCTTATTAGGAACGATGTTTACAATGGAGCAGTCTTTTTATAAAGACGCACTTTTTCAGCAAGAAATTGAAACCATTATTCCTGACAAAGAGGATAGAGAAGCAGTTCATCAAATTATATTTGATGAACTATGCAAAGGGATAATTCTCCCAGAATCAAAGGCTATCTATTTGCGTATTATAGAGAAACTTCAAGCTCAAGGCGCTGAAGGGATAATCTTAGGATGTACCGAGATTCCCTTACTTATAAAACAAGAAGACAGTTCTATTCCATTATTTGATACAACTTTTTTACATGCTAAAGCAGCCGTTTCCTATGCACTCGGTCAAAACTTTGTTTTAAAGTAAAAAACTTTCTTTTCCTTAGCCATAGGCAAACAATCTATATCGTTACTATCGAACTAGGGTACATTTATCCTAGTTTTTTTTACTTTTTTTCTAAACTACTGTAAAACAAGCTTAACTTTTTTCCGTGATAATAAAGCGAGTCTAAATAATGGAGGGGAAAAAATTTGAACTTAAAATCATGGAAAAAAAAGCTGCTGCCTATCGCTGTAATCTCTTCTTTAACTGTTGCTGGATTAGCAACTGTACTAACAGGAACAGATGCAGAAGCAAAAAACAAGGGAAACAATAACGGAAAACCGAAAAATGTTATCTTTCTGATAGGAGATGGAATGGGTGTTTCATACACTTCCGCCTATCGCTATTTAAAAGATAATCCGAAAACAAAAACGGCAGAAAGTACATATTTTGATCCTTATTTAGTAGGACAGCAAATGACATACCCAGAAGATCCCGAACAAAATGTCACAGACTCTGCATCAGCCGCGACCGCAATGTCTGCTGGTATTAAAACATACAATAATGCTATTGCTGTAGACAATGACCATTCGGAAGTGAAAACCGTCTTAGAAGCTGCAAAAGAAAAAGGCAAATCCACAGGTCTTGTTGCCACTTCTGAAATTACCCATGCAACCCCAGCATCTTTTGGGTCACATGATATCAATCGTAAAAACATGAATGCTATTGCAGATGATTATTTTGATGAGATGATAAATGGTAAGCATAAAGTGGATGTTCTCTTAGGTGGAGGAACAGACCTTTTCGTTCGTCAAGATCGAGACTTAACGAAGGAATTTAAGAAGGCTGGCTACAATTATGTAAAGAATCGTAAAGATTTACTGAAGAATAAAGATACACAATTGCTCGGTCTATTTGCGGAGGCAGGAATGCCGAAAATGATAGATAGAGACAAGGATACACCTTCATTAGAGGAAATGACAAAAACTGCGATCAATAGTTTAAATAAAAATAAAAAAGGATTTTTCCTTATGGTGGAAGGTAGTCAAATTGACTGGGCGGGCCATGATAATGACATTGTCGCTGCAATGAGTGAGATGGAGGATTTTGAAAAGGCATATAAAGCAGCAATTGACTTTGCTAAAAAGGATAAAAATACTTTAGTTGTTGCTACAGCAGACCATTCAACTGGCGGATTCTCTATTGCAGCGAATGGGGATTATAACTGGTATGGCGAGCCAATCAAAGCAGCAAAGAAAACACCTGATTTTATGGCAGAATTAATTGTAAATGGCGCGAATGTAGAGTCGACCTTAAAGGATAATATTCAGTTATCATTAACTTCAGAGGAAATTCAGGCCGTTCAAAAAGCTGCTGATACAAAGGATCTCACTAGTATCGACAATGCTATTGAAGATATCTTCAATAAACGTACCAATACAGGCTGGACAACTGGAGGACATACAGGTGAAGACGTTCCTGTCTATGCCTACGGACCATCTAGCAACCTTTTTGCAGGGCAAAAGGATAATACAGATCATGCAAAAATTATCTTCAACCTACTAAACACAAAAATAAAAATAACGGATAAATAGAAAAGCACAGGGTACCTGTTTTGGAGCGTGGGGGCTGGAGCGACATTTCCCGAGATATAGGAAACACGGAGAACGTTAGTGAACCGATGTTGACTTATCGTAGGGACTTGGCGCGAAGCACCGCAGCTCCTAGGTACCCGGAGCTAGACAAATAGAAAGGCACAGGGTACCTGTTTTGGAGCGTGGGGGCTGGAGCGACATTTCCCGTGGGGACTGCTGCCTTCTATAAACTTGTACTTTCTTTATTGTAATAAAAGAAGTGCTTCCCTCCAATTTAGAAGGGAAGCTTTTCCATTAGGAGGAACACCATTGAAACAAATTATGATCTATTTATTCATCTTCCTTTTATTAGCAGGCTGTAGCAGTAAGGAGACAAACACCAGTACAAATAAGCATAATTTAAAGAAAGAAGCAATGAGCACGGAGACTGATGATATAAGAACTGTATCAACAGACATTTATGCTCCCAATCCGCAAGTAATTGATGATGCCACTTTACTAACTGCTGGTGACTTTTACCGTGATAGAAAAGGAGAAGCTACATTAAAAGCCATTATGAAAGAAGCAAAAAACGTTCAGGTTGATTCCATAAGGCTAACTATAAAAGACGTCAAACTTATCGATTATCGACCCGCATATAGTTTAATAGACTTTTATCATACTTATACACATGATGAACAATTCACCTTCATCAAGTTTTTTGTGGAAATAGAAAATCTCTCGGATGAAAGAAAGAAATTCTCTCCAGTTGCTTTCATTCAAACAAATAAGGATGAAATGATTACTTGGGAAAAGGATATCTACTTAGAAGAGCTTAATGGAGTATTAAAACCAGGAGAACGAAAAAAAGGGAATATAGGTTTTATTGTAAAAGATTCTGCCATTAATAAAGTCCAGTTAACTACTAGTGATGCCTATACTGAACAAGACAAAATATTAGGAGAAGCAAAAACGATTGATTTTCACTTTAAATAATATGTACATTCTTTACTAATTCTAAATCGATGAAAGAGATCAAGTACGTCAGGTAAACCTTTTTACGGCGAGCTGGAATTTGCGTAAGCCAGCTAGGTAATCCTGGCGTAAAATTTCCTCTACCAATATACATGAACGATAATGTTAAGACAAAAGTTGCTTGTCCCCTCGATAGGATAACCTGCATACAAGTCGACAATTTTGGGCAACAGCGATTAGCGGCACCATAAATACGGCACTCGTCCCTTCCATTGATTCATAATCTTACTACTTATTTTTCGAAATTACCATCTTGCTCAATTGCTTTAGAAAGCGTGGAAGCAATTGAAATATCTGCAAAGGATAATCCTAACTGTATTGCGGTTGTTGCTATTTCTGGGCGAATACCTGATAATGTCGTATTCACTCCAATTAAGCTTAAACCATGAATCAGTTGGAATATTTGATGGGCAACCATTGTATCAATAATAATTACACCAGATAAATCAATAAATAATCTGAATACTTTCTTCTCTGCACATTGCTTAATCGTATTTTCTAATATAAAAGCAGCACGTGCTGTATCAATATCTCCAACAAGAGGCAAGAGTGCACTTGTTTTGCTTAAAGAAATGACTGGTGAACTTAATTCATTAATCATTTCCTGTTGTGCTATAAGTTGCCTATTAGAATAATTATGATGTTCCTCGGTATATTTCAAGATAATTTTATCGAGAACCTTTACAACAGAATGGCTCCATTCCGTGACACGTTCCTGCTCAACATGATGTTTGACTGCATATTCTTCAATCAACTGAAAATATTGCTCCCTTGTTCGAATAAATTCACGAATAATAAAATGAATAGGTGTATCTAAATGCGCCTGATCGGTTGCAATTTGATAAATCCATTCCTTAATGTCTTCGAGGAACTCTTCCCTATCTTTAATGAAGAGACCAGCAAGTCGAAGATGAAAATCATTATTTTGCTTTTTCATTGTCTCAATCGCATATGTATCAGTTGTTGCATACACACCTTTTGGATCATTTTTTGTCAAATCTTTATACCATTCTGCTGTTAATCTTTCTGTATTGTCGATGAAATATTGATAAACACCTTGATTATAGTGCAACTAATTCCTCACCCCTAATAAATGTTGATTATCGTTCAACTCTGAAATGGCGTACTCTAATTAAAAGTTTAATAAGAAAATAGAAATTAAGCATTGCTTTATATATTCAAATAACTGTTAAATGAATCGCATTTCCAGAGGGATCCCATGTATACCATTTACCCTCTTTTTCTTTCACTAATGCCCCTATCTGCACAATTCTATGTTTTATTTCTTCT
This sequence comes from Niallia sp. M35, assembly GCF_050971705.1. Lineage (NCBI taxonomy): Bacteria > Bacillati > Bacillota > Bacilli > Caryophanales > Bacillaceae > Niallia > Niallia sp. M35. The sequence goes on along the minus strand of NZ_JBPCEP010000012.1, from coordinate 61,342 downwards.
AGTTTTTCGTGATCAGGTATTTTCAAATCAAAGTAAGCTAAACCAACATGATTCTTTTCTGGAGCAGGAGCCCCTATCCCATTCCAAACATTTAAGCCGATATGATGGTGATATTGTGCTGTTGAAAGAAAGAATGCTTGGGAACCATATTTTTGAACAACATCAAACCCTAATCCCTTCACATAAAAATCGACTGTCTCCGTTAAATCCGCAACATGTAAGTGGATATGACCAAGGATAGTTTGCTCGGGAAGTCCTTTCCACTGGCGATTTCCGGCAGATGCAAGCACTCCTTTTGTATCCATATAAGCTGTATCCATCTTCACAAATCCATCTTCCCACTCCCACTCTGTCGCCTTTCTATCTCGATAGATTTCAATACCATTTCCATCTGGATCTGCTAGATAGATCGCTTCGCTAACATAATGATCAGAAGCTCCTTGTAGTGGATAACCTGTTTCTAGCAAATGGTTCAATATTATCCCTAATTCTTCTCTTGATGGCACCAAGATAGCAAAATGATAGAGTCCTGTTGTTCGTACCATTTTAGGCTCCACTTCTTTTAATTCTTCTAAAAATAAAAAAGGTACCCCTTTTCCCGCACGTAAAGATGCCGTCATTTTATCTTGACTCACAACTGAAAAACCAATTATTTTCGTATAAAACAAAAGAGACTTTTCTAGATTAGATACTTTTAAAGTTATTGATTTTGCATAAATAGTTGACTCGTTATGAAATGTCATTCTTTTTCCTCCTTCAATAAGTTACTTTATGTAAGTAATTTTATTTTAATAAACAACAGTTGTAAAGTAATCAAGTTATGATTCATAATATTTTTACTTAAAATAATAATTATTGTATAATTATTACGAGGGGGGGATGTAAGATGAACCATTCAACGATTTGTCCACGGTTTGAAAAAGCAATGAGTATTTTAAGCCAACGCTGGACTGGTTTAATTATTTATCAGCTGTTAAACGGTCCTCAACGTTTCTGTTCTATAGAATCCTCCATTGGAATAAGCGGAAGACTTTTATCGGAGAGATTAAAGGATTTAGAGCAAGCAGATATTGTGGTACGAGAGGTATATCCTGAAACGCCGGTTAGAATTGAATATTCTCTAACAGAAAAAGGGCGCTCATTAGAACCAATTATGAAAGAAATCGAAAATTGGTCTCATTCGTGGCTAGAAGTATAACCATATAGAGATACCGGGACAAAAGTTTTCCGGTCGTGGATAACCCAAATAATTATAGAACAAAATAAAAGTGGAGTGGAGATAAAGACACTCCACTCCTACGATAAGGATAGACGCTCTAAACCTCTCAACAGCACGCCCTGGCGAACAGAGTGTCAGCAACGCAATAATGTAAATTTGTTGTTTCTCAGCCTTATTATTAGACAATCTAAATAAGCACTAATCCTCATCTTTAATGTCTAAATCCTCAGGAATCGGCTCACTTAATACTTCTTCTACAAACGTTTTATATTTTTCCACTTGCTTGAAATGCGTATTAAATTGCTCCTTGTTAATAAGATAATCCGTCCCATCATAAATGGCTCTGATCTGGTTTTGTAAAATCAAGTTTTTCACTTTTATTTCTGAAATCGACAGCAGTTCTGCGGTTTCTTGCACGGATAAATACATAAAAACGCCTCTCTTCATCTATTTGCTATGCATCTTTACACTGACTCCATTTAAACTTAACTCTTTCTTTATACTCCCTTCATCAATAAACGGTATAGTTACCATATCGGCCCCATCAAAAGGAGGATAAATAAATGAGTTTCGTTCTAAACAGCTTATTTTTAGTAATGATCTTTTGTTGTTTCTCTTTCATATTTTATCAGTCTTTCTTCGCTAAAACTAGAAAGGCAAGTGCTCCCATTTCACCAACTATTAAATTAGAAAATGATTCTTGTAAATTAGAAAATACAGGAGTCTTCTCTAAAGATATTAAATTATCTGCAGAATAGTCACGTATATTAACCACAGATTTCACTTATCATTTCTATTCATCTCAAAGATAACACGAAAAGAAAAGGATCATCCTTTCTTTTAACATATAAGCGGATGATCTTATTTTTCTACTTCTATCCTGTTTTTTCTTCTGCAAACATATAAAGCCACTCTTCTAAAGCAAGGTTATTCATTGGTTTAGCATAGTAGTATCCTTGTATAATCGGCCATTTATTTATGGAAGATAAATATTCAATCTGTTCTTCTCTTTCTACTCCCTCTATTACAATGCTTAAATGCAAAGAACTTGCCAAGGCAATAATAGCTTTAATAATTTCTCCGTCTTTTTGCGATTCTGGAACCTCGTCAATAAAGGTTTTATCTATTTTCAATGTATTGACTGGAATTCTTTTTAAATAGGACAAGGAAGATACCCCAGTACCAAAATCGTCAAGAGCAACAGAAAAGCCTGCATTTCTATAGGCTTGTACGGATTGAATCGCTCCTTCCATATTACCAACGGCACTTGTTTCTGTAATCTCTAACTCGATTAATGACGGACTTAGCCTATATTTCTCCACATACGCTACTAAGTTTCTCATTAATCGTGGAGAAGTAACATAGGGACCAGGAATATTAAACGCAACAGGTAGTCTTCTATCTTGATTTTGCCATCTAGCCATTTGCTTGCAGATCTCTTCCATAATCCAGTCGGTAACTTCCCACATTTTTTCAGACGCTTCTAAGATAGGAATAAAAATCCCTGGAGAAAGCTCCCCATACTTAGGATGTTTCCATCTTAATAAAGCTTCCACTCCTGCTACTTCCTTTGAATGTAAAATTACTTTAGGTTGATAAACTAAGTATAATTGTTTTTTTATAAGGGCATCTTCTATCTCACTCACAAGGTGATTAGCAAATGTTCGTTTATGTTTATCTGAATCATACTTTATTATTTCATTTTCATAGCGAAGCGAATAATGGGCTAAAACTGCTACAGCATTTATATATATTTGTTTGGCAGAAACCTTTTTCTCATTAACAGACAATGCAATAGCTATCTCTATCTTGATTATTTGATCATCAATTATTACAGGACTAGATATGATGGCTGTTAGCTGATTAAGTTCTAAAATTAAATTTTCTAGATCCTCATTTGTCCTACTTAAGAACGCAAAACGATTTCCTTCTATTCGGAACAATTCTATATTATGGCCCACTAGCTTCCTACATAATTCGTCTATATAAATAATGATTTTATCACCAAAGCAGTAGCCATACTTACTATTCCATTTATTTATATTATGAATATGAAGAATTGCTATCCCACTTAAATAAGCAGCAGAATCTATCACTTTTTCAAACTGCCTGCGGTTTGGACGCTTCGTTAATGCATCAAAATGATTTAAACGATAGTCGACATAGCGATCCAGCAAGCTAGATAAAATAGAAAATAAAAAAAGAATAGCCATACTAATTGATACACCGAGAATGATTGATTTTATACTAAGATGATTTGTGTGGGAATGAATAAGATCTCTTTCTAAATCCACATAATACCTGACAGCATACATTCCAGTATAATGCATACTTGATATCGTAATTCCCATCAAAAGGGAGGTAATACACTTCACAATAAAGTTACTCATATATGGCTGTAACTTTAGAAAAATAAATAAGGAAGCAAAAGAAGCAAGCATGGCAATAACAACAGATAAAGTAAAATAGCCAAAATGATAGGCATAATTAGCCTCTATAATCATTGCTTTCATTCCAATATAGTGCATAGCACTAATACCAATCCCCATACATATCCCAGCGAATACAATTAATCTACTAGAATTTCTAGCTTTACTTGATAGGAGGAAAGCCAAAAAAGCAGCTAGAATAGCTGGTACTATTGAAAGTATCGTTAATGGAATATTATATTTCATATTTACTGGGAGCATAGAGGCGCTCATTCCAATAAAATGCATCGACCAAATTCCAAATCCCATCGTAATAGACGCTAATCCTAACCAAATATATCGATGAAAAAAACTATTGTAAACAATCCGCTCATTCATGGAAAGCGCCGTATAAGATGCTAAACATGCGATTAAGATCGATAATAGAATAATAGGAATGGAATATTCCACTTGTAAATAAGTTACTGAATCAGCACTAGGCAACGTAAAAATAGTAATTTCCCCTCTAAAAATATTCTTATAAGCGATTTCTCCTGGTTATCTCTTTTCACTTTTGATTAACGCATGGTATATTCAAAACTTTTTACCTAAGACTTTCCGCTTGTATAAATTGAATATAAAGGAAAAATCCACTTTAGACAACCTTTCAATAATGGTATCATCTTCCAATTATTTAAAATAAATGAAAGCCTGTTAAATCTTTAAAGATTTAACAGGCAAGAAATAACGCCTAATAGAGAGATTGATAAATGATAAACGTATCCTTATCTGTCCTATTCCCGACTTTCACCTCTCCTTGCTGTTTGAATAATGCATGATTATCCATAAAAAATCGATATTCATCTGAGGGGAAATAGAGAATAATGTTGACCTTGCGACTACTTTCTTCCAGTGAGTATATGATATTACTAATAATTTTTTGAAAGATAGGCAAGGAAAAGGGATTAAAGAAATAGAAATAATTATCTTCTGGCTGTACCAAATAATCCTCTGCTCTTCCTAAATAAAAATGTATCTTTTCTTTCTTTTTCTTCCTGTTTTTTGCGTATCGTTCTAGATTATGAAGCGCTTGATGATAAAAATCTTCATTGATTTCAACTCCTTTTACAGTCGACTGAAATACATAATGAATATAAAAGTTTAAACGCCCTTTCCCACATCCAAAATCAACTATATGATCTGCTTCCCGAAGCGGAAATTCGCGAAATAATTGCTCCAAATGCTCATATGGAGTTGGTTCATATCGATGATAATGATAGGACTTATGGAATCCTACTTGTACTTCTTCTGTTCCAATATGTAATAATTTATCGTAGTTCAAAACATTCACCTTTCGTCTAGTTTCCTAATATCTAAAAAATCCGAAATATATATTTTCACTTTATCTTATTTCCATCTCACGATATTCATTTGGTGAAACACCTATGATTTTTTTAAATACTTTGCGAAAATATTTATCATCTTGGTATCCAATCATATTAGCAATATCATACACTTTCAAATTACTGCTCTTCAATAATTCTTGGGCTTTTTTCATTCGGATGGTAACTAAATACTCAGAAATATTGATATTATACTCTTGTTTGAATTTTCTTGAAATATATTCTCTACTGATGTAAAAGTGCTCCGATATTTCTTGAAGCTTAATCTCCCGATGAAAATTTGCTTTTATGTACTTTTCAATTTCGTGAATAACATTTTGCGTTCTTCGGGTATTCTGTCTTTTTACTCGGCGAAGAAACAATGATATTTCTTTTTTCTTCCTTGCTTTATATGCTTCCAACTGAAAAATCCCCTCTTTGTCCATAAATGAATAAATTCGCTCCTCTATATTGGAGGGAATTCTTATCGAAAGATTGAACTCCTTATACCATCTTGTACTTATCATTAAATATTCATGCTCCAAATGCAAAAGCTGGCTTAATGATAATGGTGGATTATTCGTTATATCTTTTTGAATCTGCCCAATAAGTGAGTGAAAAGCATGTATTTCTCCCGTTTGAATCGCCATTTTTATCGAGCTAGAATAACCCATTAAGCTTTTTATCTCATGTTCTTTTTTCTCTATCATTATTTTTCCTTGTTGATTATCTAAAACATCTCGATTCATCATAATAGACTTAGCATACTGATAAGAAAGATTCAACTGGTTAACCGAAGTAACTTCTAATCCCATTGATAAAGTACAAGAGATTCCTAATAACTTTAGGATAGTAGTATGTACCTCTCTCATGATGACAACCGCTTCCTCTTTCCTTCTTATAAGAAGGAGGACAATTTCTCCTTTTCCGGTTACATAATGAAAAGCAATTCCCTTATTATTGCTGCTAAGCTCCTCATTTATTACATTCAAGAGTGTAAAAAGAGTAAGATCCTTATCCCCGTTAAATTCTTCCACAATTCCATTACTTACCTGTAAAAGTCCGATTGTATAGACCTGTGCTTTGGTTAAAAGAAATTCCTCCAGGACATGTTTATCGAATAGATCATTATTTAACATCTGTGTCAATTGGTGATCACGGTATGTTGGCTTCATTTTATTAATAAGTTTTGTTCTATTAAGCTTCCTTTTTCTTTCCTCTTCCTCTTGTTTCCACTCATTCACTACCCTCCTTAGGGTATCATTCAGAATTTCAGGGTTAATAGGCTTCAATAAATAGTCTGAGCTTCCATAATGCATTGCTTTTCTCATGTAATGATAATCATCATAGCCCGTAACTACTATCGTCTTCCCATGAGCGTAATGCTCATCCATCCATTTTAAAAGCTGAGTACCGTCGACCTTTGGCATTTTCATATCAGAAAAAATAATTTCGGGATTTGCCGCTTCTATTATTTGAATAGCATCTTCTCCATTACTTGCTTCGTAAATGTCTGTAATTTCATTTCCTGACCAATCAGCAAGAAGCTTAATTCCTTCACGAACATGCCTTTCATCATCAACGATTAGTGCCTTCATCATCAATCACTCCTTCATATAAAAATATAGGAATACGAATCATTACGGTAAATTCTTTCTTTTCAATACTATCGATGACAAAGCTTGCTTGTCCCTCATAGTAAAGTTGCAAACGATCGTAAATATTAATTAATCCGATTGATTCTCTTTCTTTATTCTCCTTTCTACGTTCCTCATCATATAATTCTTCATGAATCATTTTAAGTCTTTCACTGCTTACTCCAATCCCATTATCCTGGACAATAATAACTAAATCACCATCCTCTGTATAAGCACGGATTGTGATTCCTGCATCCTCCATTTTTTGACTAAAACCATGTTTAAAGCAGTTTTCAATAATTGGCTGTAGCAGCATTTTCGGAACAGGAATTTCAAGCGTACTTTGTTCGATTGTTAATATTATATTCAAATCCTCCTCAAACCTCTGTTTTTGGAGACTCAGATAAGATTGTGTATGTTTTAATTCTTTCGTTAGCGGCACCACGTCCTCTCTCATATCCATACTGTATCGCATCATATCCGAGAGAGAAGTCAATAATGTATAAACAGGAACTGCATTCATTTTTAGAGCAAGTGTGCCAATGGACTGAAAACTATTGTATAGAAAATGGGGATTTATTTGTGACTGCAATACCTTTAATTGAGCTGACTTATTTTCAATTTGCAGCTTATATTCTTTGTCTATTAATCTATTGATTTGTAATACCATCGATTTGAAACGCCTACCAAGCATTCCGATTTCATCATATCCTCCCGCCTCAAAGTTTGCCACAAAAATCCCCTTCTCGACCTTTTTCATATTTTCCATTAAAACTTTAATTGGAGCAGTAATCTTAAAGGAAATAATCATTGTTATAACTAATACAATAACTAAAGCCACTAGGGCAATCATCGTATTCATAAATGCTGTTGCCTTCGCCCCTTGATAGAGACTAGAGTAAGGGATACTTTTTACCATATACCAACTATTATCTTGCACAGCAATATTTTCATAAAAAATAACCCCTGAAAAATCTTTACTTTCCCACTTCATGTTATTTTGTTGGGGATTTGTTTGAACTTTATAAAACCATTTATCCTTTGTTTTTTTGCCGATTACAGCTTTATTGGAAGAGTAAATTACAGTTCCATTTTCATTTATAATGGAAATACCTTCCTTATCGTTATATAGTCTATTCACGATTCCATCTATTATGGAAAGATTTATATCAATAGACATAAATCCCAAAATATCATTAGATGGCACATTTCTAATCTTATTATGAAGGGATAGAACAGTTGATTTCTCAGAGTTAGGAATAATCGATAAGCCATTATAACTGTATATCGTATGTGGTGGTTCGATAAGCGAATAGTTTGTTTCACTTTCCTCTAATCTCCGATAATATGGATGAAAATAGATATTTTTATTTTCACCTCTCCCACTTATGCGTGAGTGATAGTTTGTAACAGAATCTCTCCCTTTATTAATATATAAATGCATTTGCTCTATTTCTGAACGAGAATTGTACACATATGCCAGCACTCGACGTACCTCTTCCATATTCTCCTTGTTATTTTCTCCCACTCCCTGTGTTAGTACATTCATGAAAGGAGTATAACGATATAATACGGTAGACATTAAAGCAATATCCTCTAAGTACGTACCTAACTCTTCCTTTCCCTTCTTCATTAACTCTGTATTGTATGCAACTGATTCCTTGTTAACATGATGGATTGTTTGAAAATAGGTAAGGACGATACTGCTTCCAAAGGGAAGAATAGTAGCAAGAAGCAAGAAAATCATTAATTTTTTTCGAATACCCCATTTCATTTTCGGTCGAGAAGCCTTAAATAAACTCCGTTTTTTTGATATACGTCTAAAGTGGATATTATTCTAATCTTTCTCTCCTCCTCTCCAAACCATTCCTTATAAAAAGAATACAAAAGGAGTGGTCAATATATTACACCTTCCTTGTCAATGTAAGCGGTTACCTCAAAAGGTATAACCATTATATTATAAAATTAGGAGGTGCAGAAAGTGAATAATCCAAATAATATAGAAAAAGTAGAAACTCCCCCTATACACCAGACAAGTGTAATGAGAAAAAAATCACTCTCTACCAAAAAGAAAAAGAACTGGAAGGAAGCAGGTTTATTTTCTCTATTTGTAGGTCCCGTTTTTATTGCCTTTACAATTGTGGTGCTTGTTCCATTTTTTTCTGGCATCTATTATTCCTTTACCGATTGGAATGGCATAACTGGAGAGATTAAGTGGGTTGGATTGGATAATTTTAAGTATATCTTCACAGACGATAAACAGTTTCTCCAATCTTTTAAGCTGACTGCTGTTTACACTGTTGTAGCGATTATTTTGACAAACGCCATTGGTTTTAGCCTGGCACTGCTTGTTACTCAAAAACTAAAATCCAGCAATCTATTACGTACTGTATTCTTTATGCCTAATTTACTCGGCGGTCTCTTACTCGGCTTTATCTGGCAATTTATCTTTATTAGAGGATTCGCTTCTATTGGAGAACTTACAGGAATACCACTATTTGAGTTAGCATGGTTAGGAGATAAAAATACCGCCTTTTGGGGAATTGTAATTGTCAGTGTATGGCAAGGAGCAGGATATATTATGCTCATTTATATAGCTGCATTGCAAAACATTCCAAAAGAGCTAATTGAAGCAGCAAAAATGGATGGAGCAAACCGCTTTCAAGTGCTGCGAAATATTAAAGTTCCACTTGTTGCTCCTGCTGTGACAATATGCTTATTCTTAACAACTGCATCTTCCTTTAAAATATTCGACGCCAACCTTTCGTTAACCAATGGAGGTCCTTTTAAATCAACGGAAATGCTGGCACTTAATATTTATACCGAAGCCTTTGTTAACAATCGCTACGGAATTGGGGAAGCCAAAGCACTTATCTTCTTTATTGTTGTAGCTGCCATCTCCATTTTACAGGTTACAATTACTAAGAGAAAAGAGGTGGAATCTTGATGGAAAACAGGTATACTAGCAAAACTTTCTTAATGGAACTGCTTGGTATTATACTAGGCTTATTATTCTTGATTCCCTTTTATTATGTGATTTCTAATTCACTCAAGCCTTTTTCAGAAATACTAACAAATACCTCTTCCTTACCAAGTACGTTTGAATTTGGAAACTATCTAAATGCTTTTGAAAAGTTAAATTTCCTAAAGGTTTTTAGCAACTCTCTTCTTATAACGATAGCTAGCAATATTGTATTAGTCGTATTCTGTTCGATGGCTGCTTATATGCTGGTCCGGACGAAAAAGAAAATTAGCACGATCATTTTCATGGCTTTTGTTGCTGCCATGATTATCCCTTTCCAATCTATTATGATTCCACTTATTAAAACAGCCTCAAGTTTACACTTACTTAATAGTATTTGGGGGCTAGTATTTATGTATTTAGGTTTTGGGTCTGGGATGACTATCTTTTTATATCATGGTTTTATTAAAGGAATTCCAGTTGAATTAGAAGAAGCTGCTATTATGGATGGCTGCTCTCGTTTTGGGGTGTTCTGGAGAATTGTTTTTCCATTATTAAAACCAATTACCGTAACAATCATTATCTTAAATAGTCTTTGGATATGGAATGACTACTTATTACCATCACTTGTCCTACAAAATCCAGAACTGCGGACAATCCCACTTGCTACTTTCTTCTTCTTTGGCCAATACACAAAGCAATGGGATCTCGCTCTAGCAGCACTAATGATAGGAATTGTCCCACTGTTAATCTTCTTCTTTTCGATGCAAAAGCATATTATACAAGGGATTACTAGTGGATCTATTAAATAGGGAGCTAAGAGGCTGTGTTCACAAAGCCACCTCTTCCATATAAATAAGCTATTTCTATAAACAGGAGGAAATCAAATGAAATTTAACAAAATGAAAAGGTATTCCTTATTAACTGGTATCTTATCTGCTTCTCTGCTCTTTGCAAGTGCTTGTTCAAATGAGGGTGCCTCAAGTAACACCTCTTCAAGCAAAGGAGATAAAGTAGTGGTGGACTTGTTTAACGGAAAAGTAGAAATTGCGGATCAATTAAAAGCATTGACTGATCAATATTCAAAAGAACATCCAGATGTAACCTTTAATATTGAAACAGTCGGTGGAGGAGCAGATGGAACGGCTGCTTTAAAAGCAAAATTCGCCTCCAATACAGCTCCTGATATTTTTGGAAATGGTGGATATCAAGAGGCCTTAACTTGGCTGGATAAATTAGAGGATTTGTCAGATCAACCATGGGTAAAGGACGCATATGAAAGTGCCTTAGTTCCCATGACAGTAGATGGAAAAATTTATGGCCAGCCAGTTAACCTGGAGGGATATGGATTTGCCTATAATAAAGCATTATTTAAAAAGGCAGGTATTACGGAAATACCAACAACATTTTCTGAACTAGAAGCGGCTGCTAAAAAGTTAAAAGCTGCTGGAATTACACCTTTTTCAATCGGTTATGGTGAATGGTGGGTTTTAGCTAACCATGGATTAAATGTTCCTTTTGCTTATCAAGAAGATGCCGACGCCTTTATTAAAGGATTAAATGACGGATCAGCAAAAATCGAAGGGAATGAGCATTTTGACAAATACTTTGATTTATTGGATTTAACCATTGATTATGGTAATAAGAATCCATTAACAACAGACTACAATACCCAAGTAACTCTTTTTGCAACAGGTGAAGCTGCAATGATCCAGCAAGGAAACTGGATTCAGCCGATGATTGATAAAATTTCTCCTAACTTGGAAGTAGGCTTTATCCCAATGCCATTAAGTGATGAGAAGGAAAAATCGGATAAGCTAATGGTGGATGTACCTACAAACTGGGTTGTTCATAAGGATGCTCCTAAAAAAGATAAAGAAGCAGCATTAGATTTCTTAAACTGGATGGTTACTTCCGATTTCGCAAAAGAATCTATTGTAAAGGACTTTAAATATGTTCCAGCATTTGAAACAATCACTGCCACGGCTGAAGATATCGGTCCCTTAGGCGCAGAGATTCAAAACTACTCTCAAGAAGGCAAAACATATACATGGCAATTCACGAAATATCCTGATGGTGCTGGACAGGAGTTCGGTGCTAGTCTTCAAGCATATGTAGGAGGTCAAAAATCACGCGAGGAAACAATGAAAGCATTGGACGATACATGGGCTAAACTTAAAAAATAGTAGATTCACAATATAAGATACTAGCTAATATTTATACGTTTATCTTATCTTAACAATTTATTTAAGATTTATTGATAGTTTTGTCATATATTATTCATAATAGATGGGTATGATATAGCTATAGTCATTAAATTGCTTTTTCAAGTCCCCCCTTGAAAATAGACAGTATGAAGGAATGCCAAATAAAAGGCATTCCTCTTTTTTTAGCAAAAAAAAGACTCTTCACACCTGAGAGTCTATATAATAAGAAGAATAGTATTAAATTAATCCAAGATTTTTATTTTGACTGTCTTCCGTCCCCACGCCTTTGCTTTGCTAGTTGATGGCATTAAGACGTCTATTTTATGTCCTTTAATTGCTCCGCCTGTGTCTCCTGCCACTGCTTCTCCATAACCTTCTACCCAAACTTTAGAACCTAATGGAATGACTGCTGGATCTACTGCAATTAATTTCATATTCTTATTCTTTTTAATATTATATCCAAGTGCCGTAAAATCAGATTTTGTATCTTGATGACTATAAGCAGTTGAGGTTACATAAATAACATCTTTTCTGCTTGAAGACTTACTAGAAGATGCTTTGCTCGTAGTAGGTTTTGACTTAGTCGATGCACTAGCAACTTTTTTAGCTGGACTATTTACCTTTACGACTTTCTTCGCTTCTTCTTGCTCTTTCTTCAATGCGGACTCTGCTGCACCTATTTGATCAAGTACTGCTTTTTTCTGGCTCTCAGCCAATTCTACTTCTTTAGAAACAGAAGCATATTTTTTCTGAACAGCCGTTACTGCCTCTTGTCTTTGAGCAACATTTTGCTGCAGTTCATTTTGAGTAGCTGCTAATTCATCATATTGTCCTGTTAATTCTTCTTCTTGCTGATCAATTGCTGCCTTTTCTTCTTCAATTTTCTGAAGATCAGCTTGCTGCTGCTCTAATATATCTTTATCACCATCAAAAATCATCGAAATAGCTGTTGCTCTACTAAGAAAGTCAGCGAAGTCCTTTGAATTAAACAGCACTTCTAAAACAACATTTGTTTGGTCTGTATTCTGCAAGGAAACGAGACGATCTTTCATCACGTCTTTACGTGCCAATACTTTATCTTCTAGAACAACAATTTCTTCTTTCTTTTTCTCTATTTGTTGTTGCGTTTCTTCAATTTTCACCTGCAGATTTGCTATTTTATCTTTATTTTGCTGCATTACTGTTTCAATAGAATTTAATTCCTCTTGAACAGCTTCCAACTCTTTTAAAGTTTTTTGCTTTTCTGCTTCTTTTTCATTAATCAATTGCTGATTTTGATCCAACTGATTTTTTGCCTTGTTCAGTGTTTCTTGACTCGTTTCTGCTTGTACCATAATCGCTGATGTCAAAAAGATGACACTACTTAACGAAATGGCCATTAGTTTTTTTAAGGAACGCATCTAAAAACCCCTTTCTCTATTGTTATAACACATGAAAGAGGCTTCTAAATTACAATTCTATTAAAATAATAAGTCAATCCTTTTAAAATTAGTTTACAAGCTAGTTATTAAATATCGTATATTTTCTAGCATTCTGTAAGTCTAGAAGGGAGAATAACCCTTTGTTACCTTTGTAATAATTCTGTTAATTTTTAATTTTTAACCTTTTCAAAATTGGATTATATATCCTGTGTGAGCTTTATCATATCCATACACTGAATTCCATTTTCATAGATTTCCTCTTCATAGTGTTGAAGAAAAAAATCTTTCTCAATTCGATCGATCCGAAACCCGCATTTTTGATAGAGAGCAAGTTGTGAAATGCTGCTATTCCCAGTCCCTACTTCTATTCTGTTATATCCTAGTTTTCTCGCCTCTTCAATGGCATGCATAACTAACCTTTTCCCTAAGCCTATTCCTTGATAGCTTTCGCCAACAGCTAGATTGATTAATTCTATTGTTTCTTCTTCCATTGGTAATAAAACATAGACACCGATAGTTTGATCCCTATCTTCCGCCATATAGCAAATGCCCTTTTTAAGATATTCTCTGATTAAATGTTCAGATGGGTCTGCTAATAATAATAAATCAAAAGGGGGAGTTTCTCCTTCTCTAAGCTTACGAATCTTCATCAATCGTTCATCCTTTCTATAGACAATGCATCATTTTTTCCGCTTCTTGCCAAGGAACCGTATATCCTGCGCCTTTCGCACAGAAAATAGACGAGGATGTATATGCTGGATCGGCATTTTTATCATAGCCTAGTCCAGCAATCACCTCTTGTTCATTATGACAAGGGTAATAACCCGCAAAGGTAAAGGAAAGCTGGCCTTTTCCTTGCGTAAATGATGCTAAAGTTGTGCTGTATTCCATAAATGTGGAAACGGGAGCCTTTCCGGTAATAACTGCTTTATTATCTATTGTTTCGGGCGTATCAAATGCTCCATGGGCCATTTGTATATCAGCCAGCACTCTGCCCATTTGTTCAATAGCTACTTTTATTTTGAAAGCATAATAGGGCTCTAATAACCGGTTCTGTACTTTTTCCAGTCCTTGGCGCAATGCTCGAAAAGTAGCTTCCCGAAAATCACCGCCGTGTGTATGTTTATTATGGGCTCTCCCTGTTAATAATGTCACTTTTATATCTGTTAAGGGGGAACCAGTCAAAATCCCATGATGATCTCGCTCAAAAAGATGCTGGCAGATGAGATGTTGATTTGCTATAGATAAGTCATCTGTATGGCATCTACTCTCAAATGTAATACCTGTATTTCTTTTTCCTGGCTCTATATGGAGATGTACCTCCGCATAATGACGTAATGGTTCAAAGTGTCCATATCCGACAGTAGCTGTTTCGATTGTTTCTTTATACAAAATTTCCGGTTGACCAAAGTGCACATTTAAAGAAAATCTTTCTAATACTAGCTCCTGAAGAACCTCTAACTGTATTTTTCCCATCACATGCAAGTGAATATCTTGCTGTTTCTCCTCCCATGTTATCTGAAGAGATGGATCCTCTGCTTCTAATATCCGAAAAAGCTTTAGTACCTCTTTTTTATTTACTCCGGCTTCAACTACCACTTTTGAACGAAGCGTTGGCACCAATTCATATACTGTTTTTTCATGCATTGCCCCGACTCCATCTCCCACAACGGCCTCTGTAAGACCTGTTACAGCAAAAATCTCTCCAGCACCGGCTTCATTCACTTGTTGAAATTGTTTTCCAGTATATTTACGAATTTGCGTAATTTTCTCTACCATTCCATTTCCATATGGAAGTTCATCTCTGACATGTAGAGTACCACTTATTGCTTTTAGAAAAGTTATTCTTGTCCCAGCTTGATCATAACGAATTTTAAATACTCTTCCTGCAAAAGGTTGATTCTTCCTATACCTTGTCTTTGTTAATTGATGAAACTGATCGAAAAATTCCTTTATCCCAATATCCTGAAGGGCTGAACCATATCCACAAGGAAATAGCCGCGACGAAATAATCATTTCTTGGATTTTTTCCATCCACAATGTTGGTCGATAGCCATTATCCATATAGTAATCCAAGAGCTCTTCATCTCGCTCTGCAATAAATTCTATTTGCGCTTCCGACATACTGCTATTATCTAAAGAGGAAATATCATATACATCTGTCGTAAATTGGGAACGAATTTCTTCCAGAACACGCGCTGCATCCGCTCCTGTCCGATCTGTTTTATTAATAAAGAAAAATGTAGGAATCTGATGCTTCCTTAATAGATTCCACACCGTTTCGGTATGCCCTTCAATCCCTTCTACCGCACTAATAATCACAATAGCAAAGTCCATTACTTGAATCGCTCTTTCCATTTCTGGAGAAAAATCAATATGTCCAGGAGTATCAATTAAATAATAAGTAGAATCTCCATGTTCAATGATTCCTTGGTCTGCAAAAACCGTAATCCCTCGTTGCTTTTCAATTATATGACTATCTAAAAAGGAATCTTTATGATCTACACGGCCACGTTTAGTTATACTATTTGTATGATATAGAAGCTGCTCTGAAAAAGTAGTTTTTCCCGCATCAACATGTGCTAATATTCCAATTGTCTTATTCATTTTGAAAGCTACTCCTGCGTTTTTAGTTTATACCTATCATTATAGCTGAAATGGCCATAAGGATGGTATAACTACCAGAAAAATCAATTGTAGATCAGTCTCTTTTACTTCTCCAAACAAAGAATGTATCTACTATACAAGCCAGTAAAATTCCTGATGAATAGCGTATTAAATCCATAAATAGGAAGCCCTTTCCGAGAATTAACGCTCCAATTGTTGTATCTCGAAGCTGATTAAGCCAATCCGCTTGATATAATTGACTGCCTTCGATTCCAAAACTGAATAGTATGCTCAGTACTCCTGCTAATAGGAGGCTTTTTCTAATAAATAGAAACCGAAACCCAAAGTAAACCATCATCGCCCAAATCATATCTCCTGCATGAACAGCTATAAAATCAGGAAGATGATTACTAAATTTTCTAGAAGATAATCCTAATAACATCATGAGTATGGTTATAACAAAATAGAATAGTCGGTACATTTTTTTCACTCACAAATTATATTTTATTTAATAAAGCTTGATAATCTCTAACCTTTCTTTCCTATCTGCCCTTAAAATCTAGAGACCCGATATACTAATATGGTCTCTAGATTTTAACTAATTTTCTATTTGTTTAAATTTTGTGCTACTTATCCTAAAAATAAGTCTAAAATATTGGAACCTTTCGATGCTTGTTTATTATAAAACTCTGAGTACCCGCATTTCTTGCAAAAGACAACCGTAAATGTATTATGCTGAATATCCATTAACTTGGATAAACCCGTTCCTGTCATGGCCACATCTTTTGTTCCTATATCTGTTCCCCCGCATTTTACACAGCCTTTGCTTTCCATATTATTACGCTCCTTTTTTTTGTTATATCTTTGTTTCTGTTTTATCATCTCCTTTATTATTACGAAGTAATACGATATTTAGTTTCATTTCTATCGATACAAATAATGATGAATTATTTTTAAAAGCTTATCTAAATTTTCTTCCGAGACATTTTCACTTAATCGTGCCGCTG
Source organism: Niallia sp. M35 (assembly GCF_050971705.1). Classification (NCBI taxonomy): domain Bacteria; kingdom Bacillati; phylum Bacillota; class Bacilli; order Caryophanales; family Bacillaceae; genus Niallia; species Niallia sp. M35. Next base: position 44,492 of record NZ_JBPCEP010000012.1, on the reverse strand, counting down.
CGACAATTGGAATCCATTTCGTTTCCATTTGAGAGGCTTTTCACACAATTATAAAGCAGTGCTAGAATACAAAAAAATTGGTTGGCAAAAGTTCGGGTATTACCGATTCATGCCAACCAATTTACTATTTCAATTTATGCTTTTTAAGTTACATTAGCCTACTATCCCTGTCTCATCAGCATTCTTCGCTTCGAAATCATCAAGCATAGCACGGACATCATCAGACGATTGTGTACTCATCAATTGATTTCTCAATTCACTTGCCCCTCTAAATCCTTTCACATAAATTTTGAAAAAACGGTGAAGGGCTTTAAAAGATCGTGTTTCTAATTCCTGTGAATATTTGTCATGAAGATCAAGATGTAATCGTAATAGATCAAGCATTTCTTTACTGCTATGCTCTTTCGGTTCTTTTTCAAAGGCAAATGGATTTTTAAAAATACCGCGCCCTATCATAATACCATCCACTCCATATTTCTCAGCCAGCTCCAAGCCAGTTTGACGATCAGGAATATCACCGTTAATCGTTAAAAGTGTATTTGGTGCCACAAGATCACGAAGTTTTTTGATTTCCGGAATCAATTCCCAATGTGCATCCACTTGACTCATTTCTTTTCTTGTACGCAGATGTATCGAAAGATTCGCGATATCTTGTTCCAAGATATGTGTTAACCAGTCTTGCCATTCCTCTATCTCCGTATAACCAAGTCTTGTCTTAACACTGACAGGCAGTCCACCTGCTTTTGCTGCTTGTACAATTTCCGCAGCAACCTCTGGACGGAGGATAAGTCCGCTTCCCTTCCCTTTTGCTGCGACATTAGGAACTGGACAGCCCATATTGATATCGATTCCCTTAAAACCTAGCTTTGCCATGCCTATACTCATTTGTCGAAAATATTCAGGCTTGTCTCCCCAAATATGTGCAACCATTGGCTGTTCATCTTCTGTAAAAGTCAAACGTCCACGTACACTCTGTGTTCCCTCGGGATGACAATAACTCTCCGTGTTAGTGAACTCCGTAAAAAACACATCCGGTCTAGCCGCCTCACTGACTACATGACGAAAAACAACATCCGTCACATCTTCCATCGGTGCTAATACAAAAAATGGCCGTGGTAATTCCCGCCAAAAATTATCTATCATATAAAACTCAGTTCCTTTCATATAAATCCAATGTTAAACTTCTCGTCTCACAATTAAAACGAAAAATATCCCTGCCTACTTGACCCTTTTCGTCTCAACAAGTTATATCATCGATTACTTAAATCGAAAATTTATCATTTATTAGTAAATCTTTTAAAATTATACCGTCTTCTATATTAAAAGGCTTTAATTCCTCTGTCAAATCAGTATCTCTCTTGCCTGTTAGAAGTCCCCTCTGTACTGGAAAAGTTTAAAATATCTTATCTGATTAGTTTTATACCATCAACAATAACAAACAACTAATTCTATACAAAATTCCAACAACTTTTCATTTTGTTTGTTTTTCGATGTATCCATTTCTTACTTCCACCAAAATCTGTGGACGCCTGAGTCTGTGGATAAATTTTAATTCTTGATAATCAAAACATTTTCTTCTATTCGCTTTCTTTGTATAATAAAATATATCAATATGCCTCTGTAGCTATAGAAGGGAAGAGCGCCGGAAAACATTGTTGGTACCGGGTCGCAAGGCAAGGGTTTCAGAAGCACCGAAAAGCAAAAAAGCTGAGGCAGGTGAAATTCCTAGCCGGTGAAAGTCCGTAGGGAAGCGTGTTCCCCCTAGCCTATGCTTACGAAAGGAGTGCGGGTTCGAATCCCGTCAGAGGCATCCTATTTTCCTCTAATGAAACTTTTCTTACCATCAACCGTATCACTAGTTAATAATCCAAAGGGTGATGTTATCTGTGTTTAAATCTGAATTTGCTAGCTTGATTACCAATCTAGTATGCTATATAATCCCTCTTATTTTCCTTTTCCATTCCACAACTCTAGGTACTTTGTTTAATGTGGTCGCCATACTCGCATTTTCCCTTAGAGCAGCGTATGACATCGCAAAGTACCGTAGAAATCAATCTCACCATTCTTAACGGCTTTCTTGATGAAAAACCTACTAAAATATACCTATTACCACAATTAATTAAGGCATTAATACCTGCTTTTTCACCACTTCTTTTTCCCTGTTTTTAACAATTTTCCCATTATTGATTTACTTTATGAATACTTAACTTTAAACTTAAAAAAAAAGTCTGATCGAGGTGGTTTCCTTGAAGTTTAAATCTATAATCTGTTTCCTTAGACGGAATCATAAATACAGCTATTACTCAAATAGTTGTATTAGATGCGGGAAAAAAAAATCTCATTAGGGATTCTTCTCCCCTCACTCTCCCAACGGATGGAAGGAGAGTGAAAATCTAATCTATTATGATAATGTCATGTAACCCCCACCCCCTATTTCTCCGTTCATCAAGATTAACATTATAAATAAAATGCTATTTGTTGAGTTTAAATCTCCATATAACATCTTTTTTTGAAATGAATAATAACATATAGCTAAATCAGCTTTATTAATCTTTTCCCTCCATAACAGTTGTACTTTATTAACCTTAAATTGAAAAATAAGAAATTTTATTATTCTGTTAGATCAAAGTAATTTTTTGTGGAAAACTTCTATCCATTTTTATTGTTTTTAATTATTTATCCACAAATTAATCAAGTCGGAGTTGTAGAAAATACTAAATATAAATGGGCAATAAAACCAAAAAGACTGAGGGGAATTAAGAGAAACGGGATGAAAAGCATAAAAAACAAAATAAAATTAGTCCTTCGTTAACAACGAGGACCTAGAATTTAATAAAGCAATAAAAATTTCCAATATTGGCAAAATTCATTTTTATGATCCTAAGTATAACCAAGTCTGAAAGCTAGTACAACATGGAAAGAATTCCGGGAATACTTATTAGGATTGCAGCTTTTCACTGAATCAAAAAAATCAGTTGAACCACTTTGGGAAAAAAGTCTTTACAAGGTATGTGGTCAATGTGTACATACCTTGCTTAAAAACCTTGTTATACCAAAGTTAATCTCGCCACCGCCTCCACATGCATCGTTTGAGGAAACATATCCACAGGCTGTACTTCTTCTGTCTTATAGCCACCATCCTCTAATATGCGCAAATCACGAGCTAAAGTCGCTGGATTACAGGACACATAGACGACTTTCTTTGGCTTCATATCAAGAATTGTTTGCAGTAATGCTTCATCACAGCCTTTTCTGGGTGGATCTACTACTAAAACATCTGCTTCATTTCCTTCTTTATACCAGTTGGGGATAACTACTTCTGCTTCTCCTACTGCAAAATCGACATTGTGGATATCATTTAACACAGCGTTATTTCTTGCATCTTCAATTGCTTGTGGGACAATTTCAACTCCAAATACTTTCCTTGCCTTTTTTGCCAAAAATAAAGAAATGGTGCCGATTCCACAATAGGCATCAATTACTTTCTCTTCTCCACTCAAATCAGCATACTCCAATGCTTTCTCATAAAGCACCTTTGTTTGTTCCGGATTTACTTGATAAAAAGAACGAGCTGAAATAGCAAATTTTACATCGCCAATATAATCCGTAATCGTCTCTTCTCCCCAAAGTACACGAGTAGTATCTCCCATTATCACATTTGTTTTTTTGTTATTCACATTGTGGATAATCGATTTAATATTTGGCACCTTTTGAACAATTTCATCAACAATTGCTTTGCGATTGGGGATATCCTGTGTACGGGTAATTAAGACAATCATGATTTCCTTCGTAACCAATCCTCTTCTTACCATAATATGACGTAAATCTCCCTTATGACGAGCTTCGTCATATGCACGAACCCCATATTTTGAACAAATATCTTTTACTGTATTTACGACATAATCATTTTCTTCTTGTTGGATGAAGCATTGCTCCATATTAATAATTTGATGAGAGCGCTGTTGATAAAATCCGCCAATGAGGCCACCTTCTTGTTCTCCAATTGGAACTTGGGATTTATTACGGTAACGCCAAGGGTTTTCCATCCCGAGTGTTGGATGAACAATCGTATTGATTTTTCCAATTCGTTCTAAAACATCCTTCACGTGTTTATGTTTTGTTTTCAATTGTCCTTCATAGCTTAAATGCTGTAATTGACAGCCACCGCATTCCTTGTATATAAGGCATGGCGCTTCTACACGATAGGGACTTCTTTCTTTAATCTCTAGCAGACGACCAAAACCGTAATTCTTATTTGTTTTAATTACTTTTACAGTTGCTTTTTCACCTGGAAGTCCATTGGGGATAAAGAGGGGGTAACCATCTATCTTTGCCACACCTGAACCTTCATGGGTTAAATCTTCAAAAACTATATCTATTATATCGTTCTTTTGAACGGGTAATGTTTTACTCATTATCGTCTTCCTTTACGTCGATATTTCCGAAAAAAATAAGCGTGGTAATTGTATCATATTATGAGGAAAGCTTCATTGGTATATGCATAATCTTTGAATGTTACCCAAAACAAAAAGTGAGGGGATTTCTTCTTCCACTCACTCCTTATTATTGTCTATTTGTAACATCTCTTTATAATCCTTGACATCTGGTCGGTCTTCATCGCGAATCGCGTCAAGCGGTACAAATAACTCAAAGTGACGATACAAATTAATAAATTCAGCTGGCAATAATCCGCCAAATTCTCCATCAAGATTTACTTGTACTTTCTCATCTGAGCTAACCTTTATATAATTCGCATTCGTATAAATGACATTAGGATCATTTATATGTTCTCCACGTAACGCAAGGCTCGCAATTCGAATAAACTCTGCAAGGTTTGCCTTTTTTAAGATCAATAGAGAGAATAACCCATCATTAATAGATGCGCCAGGGGCTAATTTTTCGAAACCGCCAACAGAATTAGTCAGACCTACAAGAAACAACATGGCTTCTCCATCAAATAACTTGCCGTCGTACTCGATTCTGACATGCGAAGCTTTAATGAAAGGCAGCATTTCGATACCTTTTAAATAGTATGCTAGCTGTCCAAGCATGGTTTTCAATTTACTAGGAACTTCATAAGAAATTTCTGTTAAATGTCCGCCACCACTAATATTAATGAAGTATTTGTCATTCATTCTTCCAATATCAATTGGAATAGTATCACCTTTTGCGATAACATCTACTGCACCAATGACATCTCTAGGAATATGCAATGCTCTTGCGAAATCATTTGTCGTTCCTACTGGAATAATTCCAAGCTTTGGACGATATTCCTGTTCTGCCATTCCATTGACTACTTCATTAATCGTTCCATCACCGCCTGCAGCTATGACGAGATCAAATCGTCTTTCTACGGCTACTCTCGCTGCATATGTTGCGTCCTCTGGTCCAGTCGTTGCATGACAGGAAGTTTCATACCCTGCCTCTTCTAATCTTTTTAGCACCTCTGGTAAATGTCTTTTAAAAGCTTCCCGACCTGAAGTAGGATTATATATTATTCTTGCCCTTTTCATATTCATCATCCTATAATCAAGATTCAATTTTTTCCATAACCAATAACATCATATACGATACTACTTGCTTAGGCAATGTTTAACTCTAGTTATTACCATGATATGTATCTTTTTTCATGATAAATGTCCATGTCTCAAGCATCTTCCCACATTATAACCCAATCTATTAGTTCATCATACTTTTCTCATTCTTATTCCTGTTTTTTTCTATTAATCAAACGTTTGATTAACTTTTTTTCGCCATTCCTTACAGCTATTCATCCTTTATAGAGGAATTTTGACAAAATAGAAAGACAGAAATTGCTAGACAATGCCTTATTCCAAAAGAAAGATCTTCCTCCATATTTAATCATCTGAGTCCAATCTTTCCTCCTTTTATTAATGATTTGTTACATTTAAAGTACCACTATCAAAAATGTTAATGGAAGAGCCACCCTTCCCTTTTTGCAAAAATGCATTAGTTATTTCTTCTATATGCTTCTTTTCTTTATTTGGAAATTCCCAATCCTCCTGTTCCTGATTGTTAATGAGTGTATCATCTACGGAAACTTTCACATTTTTTGTTTCATCTAATATTAAATCAATTTGTGGAACATTATTGATTGTCCAATTATTTTTTAAATTACGCGGATTTACTGTAATGTCATTTTGCAAATCAATAATATCTAACTTTTTGCTCGTTGGAACAAGAATAGTAGTATTTATAGAAGCATAGTCTCTGTAAAATTCAGAAACGCGATATGGCAATTGCTTTAAACGGATAAATAACGTATCACCCTTTTGCGATACAAGTAAATAATCCTCTGGCTTTAAAACATCTTCCTTCTTCGATTGAACAGCTCGATAGGTTCCAAATAGAGAAAGAACATCATCGTTTGTTCCTTCAATCGTAATTGGATTTTGCCGATTGTCAGATTCAATGACAATTCTTTTAATATCGTCCTTCATTGCATAATTAAATTCAGGTAAATCACTTGTTACTTCCTCTCTTTTTAACCCTTGTTCTACTAAATCCATAATCCCTGAGGATTGGAGAAAGACCATTGCAATTCCAGCTGTCCCAATTATTCCAACGATAATGATGCTGAAAAGATCAAAGCTTAAATATGGTTTTTCTTGTTTAGAAGAAAACAAGTATAATAAAATTTCTATTCCAAGAATAACTAAAATAATTGGCCACCAAACTTTTAAAACAGTCACTATTTTCCAATCAAAAAACTGCGTAAATAATAGAAATACACCAAGAAATACTAAAGATAAGCCCATCGAAAAAGTGCCCACTCGCCATGTTCGCATTCTCTTCTCTCCTTATGTAAAGCCTTAGCTATTTTGAAACAGCTACAAAAAAGCAAGGCCATAACTTAGATTTTTTTCTTTTTCGTCCCTTTTAGTAGATGAATACCACCGATAATAAGAACTAAGCACACAATTCCTGTCTGGAAATATTGATAAAAGAAAAAGTGTAAATCAATATTTATTTCCTTTTGGATAATAGGGGAAAAGATCGGCAAAATAATATTAATCATTAAATAATATAAACCAACTACTAGTAGACCAATGCCAAACCATTTTTGATAGTTAATCAAATAAGCAATAACAGGGACGTCCTCCAACTCTTCTTCTCCTACTTTCGAGGCCTTTTGTAATCCGTCAAAGAAACTGTAGAACCAGATAATCGGAATAACGAATAAAAATAGCCCTAATCTTAATTCGTTAAGAATAAAAATAGAGAACAAGAATGCAGCCATTAGCTGAATCCCTCTTTGCTGTAACCCTAAATATAAATGCCCTGCACCAGGAAACACTGATAAGAAGGTCGCAATAAATTTGCTTTTCTTTCCCTCTTCTCTGTTCTTTTCAAAGTCTTGAAAAATTGTAATATCTTCTAATGCTTCTCCTTTTAGTTTTTTATTAAACTGCTGAGAAACGTCGTAAAAACCATAAACCCAGATTACTGGCAAAATCGCTAAAAATAGAAGAAACTCATTTGTATAGGTCAAAAACGCGATAAATATAATCATAATTCCTAAGCCTAAAAATGTCGTTAGGAGGGTTATTCCTCGATAAACTAATCCTAATTGGATATGACCTAATCCAGGGAAAAACGATAAAACAATCGTATAAAACCGCTCAGACTCCGTTGTTTTTGCCAGTATAGGTGCAGCCTCCCCAGTTTCAGAATCCGCTGCAAAACTTACTCGTTTCTTTAAATAGCTGCTGGTTGTAATTAATGTGTCGATAAAACTAATGCAGTATATAATAAAACCAATAAAAACTACTATAAATGTTAACTCATTGAGAGATCCTGCACTAAGCATCACAATGGACACAAACGCTAGTCCAAATACTGCTAGCCCATAAAAAAAGCCTCGCAGCTTTTTTCCAATATAGAATAGCCCGCCTCCTGGAAAAAATGCTAAGATTGTCGCGACAATCGGGTTTTTCATTTTTTAACTTCCTCCTTCTTACTACCATCAAATGAATCCATCCAGGCAAATGTCTTATCCACTAAGCCACCTGATTTTGGCTCATTTTTAAAAGATACTTCCGTTTTTTGAATTGTTTCTGTATGTTTTACAATGGACTGAAAAAATCCTGCCGACATGAGAATCAAAGTAAGACTCGCGGCAATTGCATAATGGAATATGGATGACTGATAAATAGGACGTTTCTTTTCTTCTGTTGTTTTTATCTCCATATTTTCAGAGGATATTTTTTGCATAATATCATTCATAAAAGCTGCTTCATCTGAAATTGAAGGAAGTGTCTCCTCTTGCTTGTCTACTGCATCTATATATAATTCTAAGCATTGATCGCATGTATACAAATGATCTTCGAGTAGTGATCTTTCCTTCTCACCTAGTTCATCTTTTACATACTTCATCCAATAATCTTTAGAATAATGTGCTGTCATAAAAATTCTTCCTCCTTCCAATGCGTTTTGATCCAGAGTCTTGCGCGATACAGCTTCGTTTCAATTGTTTTCACTTGAACATTTTGTTCTGCTGCCATTTCTTGATAACTTTTTTCTTGAATGTAAAAACCATAAATGACGTCCCTGTAATTAGCTGGGACTTCCTCCAGTCTTTTCTGCACAAGTCTTTGTCGTTCGCGCCTCAACACTTCTAGTTCTACATCATCAGTCTGAGAGCCTCCTATATGGGATTTCAATTCCTCTGCCATCTCTTCTTTTCTTCTTTGTTTTTTTCTTCTCATATCAATAGCATGATTGATAGCAATTCTTGTTATCCATGTTTTAAATCCTTGATTCTCATATTTGGGGAGAGAGGTATAGATTTTAATAAACACTTCTTGTGTAGCATCTTCCGCTTCTTTTTGGTCCTTTAAAATGCTGTATATCGAACGAAACAAGTAGTCCCGATGCTTTTCTACTAACAAACGAAATGCGTGATCATTTCCTGCTTTTATCTTTTCAATTAATACTTGATCACTAATGGCCTCTCCCCCCTTTCCTGCCATTCTATAATAATAGACGGTACTGGATGGTCATACCCCTACAGTTTTTTTATTTTTTCATGCTTATAGACTCTCTTTTGTAATAGTATCATTATTACATGAAACTTTTTAGCCTTACTTTCGTATTTCATCTATAGCAAATTATCAAAAGGAGAATGTGCATGCATTATTTATTTGCATTACTAGCTTTAACACTGAATCCATTTATATGGAAAAGTCATTTTCATAAAAAAAGATTTCTTGTCTTTCAAATTAGTCGCTTGTTCACTGGGATTCTTATCATATTTTGTCTTGATTATTTTCAACTAATTGATCATTCTTTGCAGGCTCTCTTTAAATTCGGCTCTATTTTTCTTGCCTTTTTCTTACTCTTAGACTTACTATTTGGAAAGGTAAAGGGATACAGAATAACTGGAATTTTATTCCTGTATTTTGTCTTATTTAGCCTATATGTCCAATTTATTTATCCTTTAACGATTACAGGAGATAAATATCAGTTTGTTCAGGAAAAAGCAACCGTTATTGATAAAGAAGCTGTTTCCACAAATGAAAAGCATATTGTTGTTGTTCCTGAAAGCTACGCACGCTATCGAAGTGAGAAAAAACTTGGAGAGGTTTCTCATCCTTCCTATTACGATTTAGGAACCTCTACCTTGCAAAAGATTAATGATCATCTGTATTGGGTAACACCGATTGAATATACTGGCTTCTTCAAATGGATCAAAGGAGACGACGTGCCTGGTTTTATTAAAATGAGTGCAGAGGATGAAAATGAGGATGCCATTTTGGTTAAATCATCCATGAAATATGTACCTTCTGCATTCTTCCAAGAAGACTTAAAAAGATTAGTAAGAAGTAAGCATAAAGATACAATTTTACTTGAAGCCAGCTTTGAGCCAGACGATAATGATAAACCATATTATGTCGTACCATATGGTCAGTATAATAAATTCCGCGAGATAGTAGATATTAAAGGAATATATATTATTGACCCTGCCACTGGGAAAATAGAGGATTATGGAATGGACAATATACCTGATTTTATTGATCATGTCATTCCTACAAGTGTGGCGGAAGATTGGAATGAATGGTATGGTAAATATATTCACGGCTTCTGGAATACACTATTTGCAAAAGAAGATATGAAACTACCAACTGCTTGGGAAGATATGAATGAAGTAAATGGTGTTTTTAATGAAGATTTACAACTGCATTGGTTTACCGACTTCACACGCCCAAAATCAGATAGTGGAAGTATGGTCGGCTATTCGATGCTTAATGCTCGTACTGGGGCTCTTACCTTCTACACAGAGGCAAATGGATCTTTAAATGGAAAATCCGCCATAAATGTTGCAGAGAAAACCTTCCGCGCTCAAAAATACGAGGCTGGTACTCCGCTACTCTATACGATTTATGGTCAGTTCACATGGGTTGTTCCGCTCATGGACAGCAATCATGTATTAAGAGAAATTATGTTAATCAACGCCAAGGATGAAAAAGTTTATAGTTATCATACAGAAAAAACAAAGCTGTTTAATGATTATAAATATGCGCTTGTCACCTTGTTAAAGAATGATAAAACAGTTCCTAACAATATCGCGGACAAAAAAACAATCACTGGCACTGTCGACTATGTATATAAAGCAGAAGTAGAAAATAGCACGATTGTTAAATTTATGTTAGAAGGAAATAAAACCATTTTCCAAGTTTCGTCAAATGATTTCCCTTATAGTATTTTCCTAGAAAAAGGGATGCAGCTAACCGTAGATTATGTGGATACAGAAGAAATGATCGTTACGGTTGAAAAATTAAAAATTAGCAATCAAGAATTAAATAATTAAAAGTCTTTCCTATGCAAATACCTTAAAAGACTGGAATTTAACAAAAAAATAGTATCTATTGTTTATAATATAGGGAGAAGGGAACAAACTTCTCCCTCTTTCTGCATAGAATAAAAAAGGAGAACAAAGATAGTGTTTTAAACTAGTAAATTTCATTTATAGGAAAGGAGTAATGTATTTGCTTATTCTACTATTAGCTTCCTACTTAATTGGTTCTTTTCCGACCGCCTTAATTATTGGTAAAGTTTTTTACGGCATTGATATTCGGAAACATGGAAGCAATAATCCAGGAGCGACTAATTCGATTCGCGTATTAGGCAAAAAAGCCGGAATTGCTGTTCTTCTACTCGATGTTGGAAAAGGAGCACTCGCGGCAAGTCTGCCCTACTTACTAATGGTAGATGTTAATCCCTTATATACTGGATTGATAGCTGTTGTTGGTCATTGTTTTCCAATCTTTGCAGGTTTTCGCGGCGGAAAGGCAATTGCTACAACTGCTGGCACCTTACTCGTTGCTAATCCTGCTCTATTTTTGATTTCCTATTTCGCTTTCTTTGCTATTATAATTATTACAAAATATGTGTTTCTTGGTAGTATTTCTGTTGGAATAACCATCTTCTTATATGCGCTATTTTCACCCGATATCCAGCATGACTGGCTCTTTTTCTTGTTTTTATTACTATTAATCTTTTTACATCGCTCTAATATTATAAATTTTATTCATCACAAAGAACCTAAAGTAAACGATAAAAACGTAAAAAAGGATCGAATTAACCCGAAGAAGATTGTCTAATCCCCTTCTTTGGACAAGCTTTTTAAGAAATTGTTGATTATGAACTTTTCCTGGGAAATACTGTCGAATGGTTGGAAATCAAATCAGGGAGTTGCTCTTTGGAGAGCAGCTCCTTTATTTTTGTAGTTTTTTGGTGGTAGGGAGTGCTTGCTGGGATGAGGTGGTTTGGTTGATATTCCTCTGTTTGGCTGATTTCCTCCCCGCTTTGGCTGATTCTCTCCTCACTTTGGCTGCTTCCCTCCTCACTTTGGCTGCTTCCCTCCCCGCTTTGGCTGATTCCCTCCCCGCTTTGGCTGATTTCCTCCTCACTTTGGCTGATTCCCTCCCCGCTTTGGCTGATTCCCTCCTCACTTTGGCTGATTTCCTCCCCGCTTTGGCTGATTTCCTCCCCGCTTTGGCTGATTTCCTCCCCGCTTTGGCTGATTCCCCACTCACTTTGGCTGATTTCCTCCCCGCTTTGGCTGATTTCCTCCCCGCTTTGGCTGATTCCCTCCTCGCTCAAATGCCATTTATATCAGCCACTATCGAAATTCACTTAATTCCACTTAATAAAGCTATTTTTTCCATACTATCCTCCTTTCTCCATAAAAAAAGCTGCCAACAAAGAACATTTGCTGGCAGCTAAAGAGATAAATCTTCTTATTATCTTTTATTCATTTCCTGAACTAATAACTTGTTGACCATTTGTGGATTTGCTTGGCCTTTTGTTGCTTTCATTAATTGCCCAACAAGGAAACCAATTGCTTTTTGTTTTCCGTTTTTAAAGTCTTCTATGGATTGCGGATTATTATCTAACACTTCACCAATAATTTTCAGTAATGCACCTTCGTCAGAGATTTGCACTAGCCCCTTCTCTTTTACAATGGCTTCCGCATCGCCGCCGTTTTCAATCAGTTCTTTAAAAACTTGTTTCGCAATCTTACTGGAGATTGTCCCATTTTCAATCAGCTTAATCATGCCAGCAAGGTTTTCTGGAGTAAGCTTTACTTCAGCCAACTCCTTTTGTTCGGCATTTAAATAAGCAGAGACATCTCCCATTACCCAGTTAGAAGCTAACTTTGGCTCGGCTCCATTTGACACAGTACCTTCAAAGAAGTCAGCCATTTCCTTCGTAACGGTTAATACTTTTGCATCGTACTCTGGTAAGCCCCATTCTTCCATATAGCGCTTTTGTCTTGCATCTGGCAACTCTGGAATTTCCGCACGGATTCTTGCCTTCCAGTCTTCATCAATATATAAATCTGGTAAATCCGGCTCAGGGAAGTAGCGATAATCATCAGAACCTTCTTTTACACGCATTAACAATGTCGTACTTGTTGCCTCATCAAAGCGGCGTGTTTCCTGATTAATAACACCACCGGAAGAAACAACTTCTCTTTGACGTTGCTCTTCGTATTCTAATCCTTTGCGGACAAAGTTAAAGGAGTTTAAGTTTTTCAGCTCTGTCTTTGTTCCAAATTCCGCTTGTCCTACTGGACGAATGGAAATGTTGGCATCACAGCGCAAAGAACCTTCTTCCATTTTACAGTCAGATACACCTGTGTATTGAATGATGGATTTCAATTTTTCTAAATATGCGTATGCTTCATTAGGTGTACGAATATCTGGCTCAGAAACGATTTCAATTAATGGCGTTCCTTGACGGTTGAAGTCCACTAACGAATATCCTTTCTCATGATTCAATTTCCCAGCATCCTCTTCTAAATGAACACGAGTAATGCCAATTCTTTTTTTATAGCCATCGACTTCAATTTCAATCCATCCATGTTCACCAATAGGCTTATCAAATTGAGAGATTTGGTAAGCTTTCGGATTGTCCGGATAAAAATAGTTTTTACGGTCAAATTTCGTTTCTGTAGCTATTTCACAATTTAATGCCAGAGAAGCTTTCATGCCATATTCTACAGCCTTTTTATTTAAAACAGGCAGTACACCCGGATATCCTAAATCTACTACTGTTGTGTTTGTATTTGGTGCAGCGCCAAAATGGTTAGGACTTGCGGAAAATATTTTTGATTGTGTTTTTAACTCTACATGGACTTCTAGCCCAATGACTGTTTCAAATTCCATTTTTTTCACCCCTTACAGCGTTGGTTTTTGTTTATGATAGTCTGTAGCCTGTTCAAACGCATACGCTACTTTATAAACAGATGCTTCATCAAAGTGTTTTCCGATAATTTGTAAACCAAGCGGTAAACCGTTAGAGAATCCACAAGGAACAGAAATACCTGGAACTCCAGCAAGGTTCACTGGAATTGTTAAAATATCATTTGCATACATAGTTAAAGGATCATCTACCTTTTCTCCCAATTTAAAGGCAGGAGTCGGTGTAGTTGGACCAACAATTACATCATATTTTTCAAAAACATCTTCAAAGTCTTTTTTAATAAGAGTACGTACCTTTTGTGCTTTTTTATAATAAGCGTCATAGTAGCCAGAGCTTAAAGCAAAAGTACCAAGCATAATTCTACGCTTCACTTCATCTCCGAACCCTTCAGCACGAGAACGTTTGTATAGATCGATTAACGTTTCCGCATTATCCGCACGATATCCATAACGAACTCCATCAAAACGAGATAGGTTTGCTGATGCTTCTGAAGAAGATAGTAAATAGTAAGTTGCCAGGGCATATTTACTATGTGGCAGGGATACTTCTTCCCATGTTGCCCCTAATTTTTCCAATACTTTCAAAGCATCTAGAACTGATTGGCGCACAACTTCGCTAACACCCTCTGCTAGATACTCTTTCGGCACAGCTATTTTCATGCCCTTAATATCTCCAGTAAGCCCCTTTGTAAAATCAGGAACCTCTACATTTGCCGACGTAGAATCCATTGGATCTACTCCAGAAATAGCATTAAGTAAGAAAGCATTATCTTCTACCGTACGTGTAATTGGGCCGATTTGATCCAATGAGGAGGCAAATGCTACTAAGCCAAAACGAGAAATTCTTCCATATGTAGGTTTTAAGCCGACCACTCCGCAAAATGCTGCTGGTTGACGAATAGAACCACCAGTATCTGATCCAAGAGAAAATAATACCTCCCCTGCTGCTACAGATGCTGCTGATCCACCTGATGATCCACCAGGAACGGTCTCAAGATTCCAAGGGTTTTTCGTCTTTTGATAATAGGAATTCTCAGTTGAAGAACCCATAGCAAATTCATCCATATTAAGTTTTCCAATTGTTATTGCTCCTGCTGCTTGCAGCTTGTCTATAACTGTAGCATTATAAATCGGCTGGAAATTTTCTAAGATTCTGCTTGAACAGGTTGTTCTTAAATTCTTCGTAACAATATTATCTTTGATACCAATTGGCATTCCGAATAAGCTGCCTGAATGTTCCCCGTTCACTAATTTACTATCTAATTCACTAGCTTTAGATAAAGCATTTTCTTCATCTAATGTTAAAAATGCTTGTACTTTCTCATCTACATCTTTTATACGACTATACGATTCCTTTACTAAATCCGATACAGATATCTCTTTTTTATGTAATAGTTCTTGTAAATCTGTCATTTTTTGATCAAAAAGACTCATGTAGTTTCCCCTCCTTACTCCATAATAGATGGAACTTTAATTTGCCCATCTTGATGATCTGGTGCGTTACGTAAAACTTCCTCAACAGGCAGACCTTTTGTTGGTACATCTTCACGCAACACATTTTTCATATCTAAAACGTGGGAAGTTGGCTCGATCCCCTCTGTGTCTAGCTCATTTAGTTCTTCTGCAAAAGAAATAATAGCATCTAATTGCTTTTGAAAAAGCTCTGCTTCCTCTTCTGATATTTCAAGTCTAGCAAGATTGGCAACATGTTTTACTTCTTCCTTTGTTATTCTTGACATTATGTATGTCACCTCCATCATTATACGTACAACACAATAATCTGATAATAGCAAACAAATCAATAGGAAAGCAACCGAAAGAAGGAATATATCTTGTCAGAAGGCGATTTCTACAAAAAATAATGTCTTTCCACTACCATTAACCTAATTGAATTTCCATTAGCTATTTCCAAAATAAAAAATCTTTACATTTAATCAGTATCATTTCTCTTATTATACCATCTTGTCTAAGATGATTGTCCCTTCCTTTAAATACAAAAAAAGAAGAGCAGTTTTCTCTTCTTTTTTTATGGTGTATTTTCCTCATCAGAAGTAAGGAGTGGCTCATACATCATTATTGCATGGTTTTCTGTAATATACTCTTCTTCCAATAATACTCCTCTCCTGTTATACTTTTTCCGATAAATTTGGTTATGGCGGATATAACCTCCGAAATAAGCGGGGGTTATTTGGTGTGCCTTTTCAAATACATCATAACGATATAAACTTGGCGATGCTCCTCTCCATTCTCCTTTCAAATGAGAATCTGTCACTTCGAGGCATAGTTGAAAAGAGGTATCTGTTTCATTCTTAATTTGCAGGTCTAAATAATTGTAGGAACAGGTGCTCCACTTCCGAACGGCTGTGTTCTGTTAGAATCCGGAAAAACATCATAACTATGCCGATGTCTTTCCACTACGGTTAACGGGGTATGCAAGGCCATCCAATAAATAAGATTAGACAACTGACATAGTCCCCCGCCAACGCCCGTCCGATAACTTCCTGCAAAAAGAACCATGCCATCAACGTAACCTTTTTTATATGTCGGCCTTCCAATTGTTCTCCAATAGGAAAAGGTTTCTCCTGGTTCTAGTACGATCTGATTTATTTTTGAAACAGCTATTTTCAAATTAACAATTTTATTATATTGCAGTTTCATATCTACATCTTTTAGTTCTCTTAAGAGCATTGTTTTATGGGTAAAATAAGAATGGGGTAATAAAGCGGTTTGTTTTTTCATCGCATATTGTTTTCTTGCTATGATCCATTGGGCATATCTTTTGGTTATATAGTATTTCTTTCCGACATAAAGGCGCAAGGCTGATCTTTTTTTTGGTCTTAACGCTGTGATATCCATATTCACTCTCCATTTTTTCCCTTTTCCTACTTTATTTCGCTAATTACTTATAAACTCCTTCTTTTTCAGGTTATTCTCTGCAAATAGATAGGAAAAGGAAGCAAAATCCGCTACAATAGTTTATATTTAGAAGAAGACTAAAAAGCTAGGTGACAAAAATGAATGAATTAGATGCATTAAAATTAGAAAATCAACTTTGTTTTCTTTTATATGCAAGTTCTCGTGAATTGACGAAAAAATATAAACCATTGTTGGAAGAGCTCGATGTAACGTATCCACAGTACTTAGTACTTTTACTACTTTGGGAGCATAAAAGCCTTAGTGTAAAGGAAATGGGACATCATTTATATCTTGATTCGGGTACATTAACACCGATGCTAAAAAGAATGGAACAGCAACAACTACTAGAACGCAAACGTTCCCTTGAAGATGAGCGCTCGGTACTAATTACATTAACGGAAAAAGGTGCTTCTTTACAACAAAAAGCTGAGTGTATTCCAACAGAGATCCTAAAACTTTTCGAAAAATCGGATAAGGAAATCAATGATTTAAAGCAATCCCTTCAATTGCTTTTGCAAAATTTAACGAAATAACATAAGGAAATATAAAAGAGAGAAGAAGAAATTTCAAATTCCTTCTTCTCTCTTTTACAAAATATTAAGCTGTAACAACTTCTAATTGTACCTCGATATTACCTCTTGTTGCTTTTGAGTACGGGCAGAAATTATGAGCTTTGTGTACTAAATTCTCTAGTACTGTCTTTTCAATTCCAGTTCCTTTTACAGATAACTTAACACTTAGTTTAAATCCTTGATCTGTTTCATCCTTTAATAAGCTGACACTAGCTGTTGTTTCAGATTCAAAATTAACTTTTTCTCTCTGTGCCATTAATTGTAGCGCCCCGTCAAAACATGCTGCATATCCTGCTGCAAATAATTGCTCTGGATTTGTCGCATCTTCCAATTCCTTCGCTCTTTGTGTACCTGGCATAGCTGTATCAAATTGAATAACATAATCTTCAGATTCTACTCTTCCTTCTCTTCCTCCAGTTGCTGTAACAGACGTTGTAAGAATTGTATCGCTCATGATTCATTCCTCCAATAAATTTTGTTTTCACAATTACATTGTACACAATATAATTGGACAACACAAATGTTTTTTACTTTCTTTCTTTTTTTATTTACCTATTTCAAGAGAAGTAAACATGCACGCAATGTTAATCCATAATAAAAAGCCCAAAAGATTTTCTTTTGGGCCATTTCTTATTTACTAAACCATTTTCCAATCGTCGTAAGCAATCCCTTTTTCTGATCTGTTTTTGAAGATTCCTCTGCAACTAAATCCGTTTTTGGCTCTCCGATATATATATCTTCTTTATTAATCGCATGATCATAAGCAATTAATAAACCAATATCACTGTCTGCCTCCTTATTGGTTACAATCGTGTATTCCATATGGGCTTCGTTAGCTTCCTTGATATACTTCGATAAGTACGAATAGTCTAGATGACCATTTAAATATAGCTTCGCACCCGGATTCTGTTTCATCGCATCTAATATTTCCTTATAGGGGGATGGTTCCATTACTTGTGATTGCTGTAATGCAATCACCACTCTTTCTCTTAAGGTACTGAGAAATTTTCTTCGTTCTTCTGGCTTTGTTTCCTTCGCCCCATACATCCCCTTTTGCATATAATCATCTAAGTTAGGGTTTGATGACATACTCACAACTCCTTTAAATAGATTCCTCTTTCCATACTATACTCTAATCCGCTAGTAAAAAACCTTGTACCTTTTTGAACTTTTTTTGTCATCATACAAAAAAAAGAGTGACAAGCATCATTCATTCCACTCGTTTAAGGGAAGCATGATGCTGAACACTCTCCATCATTATTGATAAATATGAATATACGGCTCTTCTGCATCTACATCACGAACAATTAATGCTTCTGGTCCATAAACAGATGTAATGCTAACCTGTACAGAAGAAGAATTATTTGGAGGGAAATGCTCCATCACCTTTCCTGCGACAAATTGTGTGAAGCCGAGCGCTTCTGCTTCTCCATAAAATTGAATCGGAATCTCGATACTTAAATTCTGCATTTTATCATTCACGTAGAAAGCTCTTCCGACCACACCATTAAAGTTAGGAAAATATTTCTCGATATCTTGCTTGAAATAAGAAAATGCATCTACTTCTGATTTATATTTTGTATCAGAGCTTGGGAATAATACATATTTTTCGTTAATACTTTCCCAATCACCAATACTATTACTGTTTCCTGCAATCTTTGCGTAAGCGAAGAAGTTTCCAGGTACAACTGAAGAGCTTTCCTTTTGCTCAAAAAGAGAGATAATAATCGGAACCTGTCCAAGACCTTCGACTCCTCTTATTCTTTTGACTACTTCTGCTGCAATTTTCTTTCCTTCTTTTTCAAGCTTTGTTCGATCAATTTTAAGCTCCTTAGCCGCGCCCTTTTCTTCATAGGTGTATACAGAATTCATTGCTAAACCAATGGAAATTCCCCCAAGCTTTAAGCTCTTATCATCCGTTTTCACCAAATAATCATGCTCCAGTATATGAGCTAAATAAACAGGTACTTTACCCTTGTCCTTGCCTGCTGGGTTTAGCCCATCAGGATTCTTTTCTGACTTTCTGCCCAGCCAGCTGGTGATTAAATCTTTATCTAAATACTGACCTTCTTGAAAAAAATATTCTTCAGGGTCATAGGCATTTTGTGCAATTCTCATTAAGCCTGTTTCAAATTCAGCAATATCATAACGAGTATTTAAATTGTTTACTACTAATCCTCTTGCTTCAGATGGCTTAAATGGAACCACTACCTTATAATAATCATCAGAGATTTTATAGTTCGGCAGAATAGCTGTTTCCGTCGTATTACTATCTACATCCTCTGTCTTTACTTTTTCTTCTTTATTAAAGTTTGGTGCACAAGCTGATAGAACCAATACTAGTACCAACACCATCAATACGTGTTTCTTCATTCGTTAAACACACCTTTATTCTTCAATTCTGCCATAAGTCTTTCCTCATCCCAAACTTCAATGCCTAGCTGTTCCGCTTTTGTCAGTTTACTTCCTGCCTCTTCCCCTGCAATCACTAAATCTGTTTTCTTTGAAACACTTCCTGTTATTTTACCACCTAATAATTCAATTTGTTCTTTTGCTTCATTACGAGAAAGCTGCTCTAGCTTTCCTGTTAATACAATTGTTTTGCCAGAAAAGACTGAATCACTCTCTTCTACTGCTATTGGTAATGGACCGGTATATTCCATATTAACACCATATGTTTTAAGCTCAGTAATTAATTCAATTACTTCTTCTTGTTCGAAAAAAGTAACGATCGAATCAGCCATTTTTTCACCAATTTCGTTAATAGCTGTTAAATCCTCTTTAGTGGCTACCATAAGCTGGTCCATTGTTTTAAATTCCATCGCAATTGTTTTGGCCGCCTTGGCCCCTACATGTCGAATTCCTAAACCAAATAATAACCTTTCAAGGGAGTTTTGCTTTGATGCTTCAATTGCTTCTAATAAATTATGAACAGATTTTTCGCCCATTCTTTCTAATTGAATTAATTGGTCGAATTGTAAAGTGTATAAATCAGCAACATCTTCGATTAGTTTTTCGGAAAATAATTGGCTGATTACTCGCTCACCTAGTCCGTCTATATTCATTGCATTTCGAGAAACAAAATGAATCAAGCCTTCCCTAATTTGTGCTGGGCATTTTGGATTAATACATCGTAAGGCCACTTCCCCTTCGATACGAACAAGTTCACTCTCGCATTCAGGACAATGAGTTGGCATCAGAAATTCTTCTTCTTCACCAGTTCTTTTTTCTACTAAAACATTTACTACTTCTGGAATAATGTCTCCAGCCTTTTTTATTACGACCATATCGCCAAGCTTAATATCTTTTTCTCTTATTAAGTCTTCATTATGCAAGGAAGCTCTTTTCACTGTTGTACCCGCAACCTTTACTGGCTCAAGTACAGCAGTAGGTGTAATCACACCTGTTCTTCCAACATTTAGTTCGATGCTTAGAAGCTTCGTCATTACTTCTTCAGCTGGAAACTTATATGCTATCGCCCATCTTGGACTTTTCACGGTTGTTCCAAGCTGTTCTTGATGTACTAAATTATCTACCTTTATCACAATACCATCTATTTCGTATGGCAAGTGAGGGCGTTTTTCCTGCCAGCCTTCAATATAATGTAAAACATCTTCGATGGTTACACATCTTTTTCTTTCTTTATTCGTCTTAAAGCCAAGAGTATCTAATAAATCAAGGCCTTCGCTATGAGATTGAATACCAGTCTGCCCAGCGTCTCCAATCGCATAGAGAAAAATATCTAAATTTCGAGAAGCCGCAATGCGAGGATCTAATTGACGTAACGAGCCTGCTGCAGCATTCCGTGGATTTGCAAATGGCTCTTCTCCATTTTCATCTTTCGCTTTATTCAGTGCCTCAAACGACTTTTTTGGCATGAATGCTTCTCCACGGACTTCTAAACTCACCGCCTGATTTAATCGGAGCGGAATGGAGCGAATTGTTTTGAGATTCGCTGTAATATCTTCTCCAGTGGTTCCGTCTCCTCGTGTAGCTCCTTGCTCAAATAAACCATTCTCATATCGAAGAGAAACAGCAAGCCCATCTATCTTTAATTCACAAACATATGAAAAATCATCACCGATAACTGCACGAACCTTCCGATCAAAATCACGTAAATCCGCCTCATTAAATGCATTTCCTAAGCTCAACATCGGCTTTTGATGCTGAACCTTTGAGAACATATCCAATACTTCTCCTCCGATTCTCTGGGATGGAGAATCATTGGTTTTTAAGCTTGGGAATTTTTCCTCCAACTGGATTAATTCATTTAATAATGCGTCATATTCCGAATCAGGAACAGAAGGATTATCCAGAACATAATATTCATATCCATATTGATTTAATAAATTATGCAGCTCTTTTACTCGCTTCTCTGCAAGGTTTTGTTCCATATATCCGTTTCCTTTCCTTATCCTTTTTGAATCGGTGCAAATTTAGCCAATAATCGTTTAATCCCTACTGGGCTCGGAAAAGCAATATCTAATTCTTTTGAATCGCCTTCGCCTTTTACACTTACAACTGTACCAGTGCCCCATTTTCCATGGACTGCTTTATCGCCTATACTCCATCCGATTCCTTCACCGCCTGTTGCAACTGCCGCAGGACGAATAACAGCCTTTCTTGTTGGCTGTTGTTGTGTGTAAGAGCTTCGACTACTATTTTGAGGAGAAGCCATTCTTTGCCTATTTGAAACTGGATTTAATCCTTCTAGTAAATCTTCTGGAATTTCTTTTACAAAACGAGAAGGTGGATTCATATTGGTACGTCCAAATAACGTTCTCATCTGTGCATTGGTTAAATATAATTGCTTTTCAGCTCGCGTAATGCCTACATATGCAAGGCGTCGTTCTTCCTCCATTTCCGTTTCTTCCATTAATGAACGGGAATGAGGGAACACACCTTCTTCCAGACCAATTAAGAAAACAATTGGGAATTCCAAACCTTTTGCAGAGTGCAAGGTCATTAAGACAACCGAATCCGCTTGATTTCCGTCATCATCTAACTTATCAATATCAGCAACCAATGCTAAATCTGTTAAGAATGCAATTAACGATTTATCATCGTTAGCTTCCTCAAAGTTCTTCGATACGGACATAAATTCTTCAATGTTTTCTAATCTACTTTGAGCCTCAATCGACTTTTCTGCCTTTAGCATATCTACATAACCAGATTTATCAATAACTTCTTCGACAAGTTCTGTTACAGATAAGTATTCCTGCATTCTTGTATAATTTTGAATCAAATCACGGAATTCACTGGCAGCTTTTGTAATCTTTGGACTTAAACCAATTAATTCAACAGCTTCTAATGCTTGATACATAGACATATCATGCATTGCTGCGAAATTGGCAATCTTATCAACAGAACTAGAGCCAATTCCACGTTTTGGAACATTAATCACTCGTTGAAAACTAATATCATCGTCAGGATTAGCGATTAAGCGAAGATAAGCAAGCGTATCCTTAATTTCCTTTCGATCATAGAACTTTATACCTCCAACAATCGAATATTCAATATTGGCTTTAAGAAGCATTTCCTCCATAACACGAGATTGTGCATTTGTTCGATACAGAATAGCTATATCTGATAAATTCAAAGAGCTTTCTCTTCTTAATTCTTGAATTTTCCCAATAACAAATTGTGCTTCTCCTTGCTCGCTATCTGCTCGATAATAGTAAATTTTGCTTCCGTCTTCATTCTCTGTCCATAAGTTTTTATCTTTACGGCTAGAGTTATTAGCAATGACTTGGTTTGCTGCCTGTAGAATTCTTTTGGTGGAACGATAATTTTGTTCCAGCATTACTACTTTTGCATTTGGATAATCCTTTTCAAAAGAAAGGATATTTGAAATATCTGCACCACGCCATGCGTAAATAGACTGATCAGAATCACCAACTACACATAAATTGCGGAATCGACTTGCTAGAAGCTTGACCAGCATATATTGCGATCTATTCGTATCCTGATACTCATCCACATGAATATACTGAAATTTACGTTGATAGTATTCCAAAACTTCCGGTACTCTTTGAAAAAGATTAATGGTCTGCATAATTAGATCATCAAAATCTAATGCTTGGTTCTTTCGTAAACGTCTTTGATATTCTGTATATACATCACTAACTATTTGTGAGAAGTAATCACCAGCAGTCTTCGCAAATTCCTCTGGAGTTACAAGTTCATTTTTGGAAGAACTAATACTTGCAAGAATAGCACGGGGATCATATTTCTTCGGATCGATATTACGGTCTTTTAAAATACCTTTAATAACAGATTGCTGATCAGTCGTATCCAATATTGTAAAATTACGATTGTATCCAATTCGATCAATATCTTTTCTCAAAATACGTACACACATAGAGTGAAAAGTTGATATCCATATTTCTTCGCTTGCTCCACCTAAAACAGCTGCTATCCTCTGACGCATTTCCTTCGCTGCTTTATTGGTAAACGTAATTGCTAAGATATTGTATGGATTGACTCCCTTTTCCACCATAAGATAAGCAATTCTCTGTGTTAAAACTCGGGTTTTTCCACTTCCTGCCCCTGCCATTATTAAGAGAGGGCCATCTGTTGCTTTTACTGCTTCCTTTTGCTCAGGATTTAATCCATTTAAAATTTTATCTGTTAAAAATTGCATCTTTTCACCACCATAAGAACATATATTCTATTTTAACTTAGCTTTATTGTTTATTCAACGCTTGCTCTTTTTTATTTCAATTGTGTGTAATGCGGCTGATAGGTCTTTATAAATAACGTTTCCGACTACAATGACATCCGCATATCTTCCCATTTCCTCTGCCTGTTCCACAGTCTCAATTCCTCCACCGTAAAACAAGACCGTCTCGTTCAATTGACTTTTAGCCGCTTTAACAAACGAAGGATTTCCATAACTCCCACTGTATTCCATATAAAAAATAGGCAAATGAAACATCTTCTCTGCCATTAAAGCATAGGCTGCAATATCTTCTTCTGATAAATTTGTTTTCGCACTCGTTAATTTTGCAGCTTTACAATCTTCGTTTAAAACACAATAGCCTTGAATAAGAAATTCATCCCAATCCATTAGTTCTCCGTATTCCTTCATTGCTTCATGATGAAGACCAGTTATCCATTTTGGATCACTGCTATTTAAAACCGTAGGAATAAAATATAAATCAAATCCGGGTGAAACCGAATCTATTGTTGACACTTCTAATATACAAGGAACTGTATAGCGACGAACACGAGCCATGAGATTCAATACATTATCCAACGTAATCCCATCTGTTCCGCCAATGATGATTGCATCTGTACCAGATTCGCATAAACTTTCTAATGCATCATCTGAAATTTCCTTATTTGGGTCTAATTTAAATACATGACGCCATTCGCGCACATCATACATGCAAACTTCCTCCATTCTAACCATTACATCATTTCATTATAGCATTAGATATTCCATCAAAAAAGAAATCCTACCGTATAATTTCTTGTAAATTTTTCTTGGTGCCAAGAAAAGCGCAGGGCACCCGGTAGGAGCGTGTGGGATGGAGTGACCTTTCCTGAGATATAGGAAACACGGTGAACGTCAGTGAACCGATGTTGACTTATCGTAGGGAAAGGGCGCGAAACCCAGCAGCTCCTGGGTGCCCGGAGCTAGACAATCAGAAAAGCGTAGGCGCCTTGATTACCGCCGTTCAAACTGGAGGGGCATCGACTAAGATATAGGAAACACGGTGAACACTAGTGAGCCGATGTTGACTTATCGTAGGGAGATGTCCTGAAGTTTGCTAGGCGGTAGGCGCCGGAGCTAGACAATCAGAAAAGCGCAGGGCACCTGGTTAGAATTTATAGCACTTTTACTATTGGACGAAATAGGCAAAGCAATTGTTTCATGATTCACAAAACAAGTAAGTATGTTTATTCTTTCTAAAATAAAAAAAGGGTTGTCCGAAAAAAGAAAATCGCGTGGACTTAATCTTTTTTGGGGACATCCCTTTATCCTATTCTTCCGTTTCGGTCTGTTCTTCTTTCTTAATTCTTGATAATGCTAGTTCATACGCGTCATTACCATAATTTAAGCATCGTTTTACACGAGATATAGTTGCGGTACTTGCACCTGTTTCTTTTTCAATTGTATGATAAGTATTGCCTTCTCGAAGCATCCTTGCAACTTCTAACCGCTGTGATAGTGATTGAATTTCATTCACTGTGCATAAATCATCAAAAAACTGATAGCATTCTTCTAAACTCTCTAGGGAGAGAATGGACTCAAATAATTGATCCAACTCTCTTCCTCTTAATTTATCTATTTGCATAGGATACCTCCATTTTTTCCTTAATGAATTAACTACATGGATTATAAAAAACTATTTAATTATTTTTTCAGCGTAACAGCACTCTTTAATCCTGGAGTAGAAGGAATAATATTTATCCATGTCTTTCCTGGTATGAGTCCAACTTGTTTATCTTCTTTAAAGGGGAGAATTCGCCCGTTTATATTTTTCCAATCTATTTCCTGCCATCTTCCATGCTGTAACAAATACGCATTGCCGCCAGATAGTAAATCAATGTCTTTTCTTCCTTTATTATCAACAACCTTATGACTCGTTTCAATAATAAAAACATTATCTACCGCCACAGTTGCTTTTGTTTCATTATCTATTGTTTGTTCTCCATTTGAAAAACGAATATATTTCTGAACATCCTGATCATATAAAAACTGTGAATTATAGTTTGGATTTTTCCCATAATTAATGTTGATCGAGCTTGACTCTTCTCCCTCGATTTCCTCTAACTCCTTTGTATTTAAAAATAACAAAGATTCTGGTGCCCCTTTTAGTGAATAATTATTTGCATTTGCCCCCTTCTCAATATTAGCAAAGCTTATGTAAGAATTATGAGGTGCAACTCGGTCAGGGGACCTTTTAAAGAGGGTGCCATCATACTCCATCCCATTTAAATTATCAATATAACCGTTTGTAAGTAGTTTTTTTGCTTCTGGACTATATCCATGTGCAATATATAAACTATTATAACCCTTTGCTAGCTCGATATAATAGTCTCGGGAACTACGGACAGGACCAATAAGCTTAGGGATTGAGCTTTGAAAAATCGCTAGAAATCGGGTAACTTCTCCTTCTGCTAATACTTCATACACAATATCTGCTTCTGTCAGTCCTGTTTGAGGTCTCGCTTTAGGATGATTATTAATCATAACAGAAACTGCACGATTCGTACTTTCTGTGTTACTAGGGAGCCCAGTTAGTGGATACAAAGTAGAAAGATCTTTTATTCCCTCTTCTTCCTTAGCTCCATTGCCAGTTTGATTACCATTATGTTTTCCAACATCTTTCGGTTCACTATTGCAGGCTGTTAAGACAAAAAGCAGAAATAGAGAAACAAACCACCTTTTCTTCATAGTCCCCTCCTATTTCGTTATTGGTGCAATGGGAATGTTGTGACTATATAACTACTCTCCTTATAAGAGAATAGAACTTTACCTATTAAATATATCAGAATATTCTAATTAAACAATAGGACTCTTTTATATTTTAACGCATTATCGCTGGAAAGAGTACAGTTTTATTCATTACGTCATATAAACCTTTTTGGGTTATCCGAATATATGGTAAATGAGTGGAGGTGAAAAATACAATTGTATAAATTGGGTCTTCATAACGATAACCTCTGTCCTTTATATAGTCGAATAGTTCTTTTTCCTTTTCAATTAATTCTTCCATCGACATGGAAGCCATCATCCCTCTTAATGGCAAAGGAATTTCTATATCAACCTTGCCATCTTTCACTAAGACAATCCCTCCGCCTATTTCTTTTAATCGTTCAAATGCGGTTATCATATCTTTTTGGCTTTTTCCTAATAACACAATATCTCCATCACCTGTATAAGAACTCGCCATTCCTCCGATTCTATTGGAGAAACCCTTTAATAAAGTATTGATTCGCCATTCTCCTTCTCGGTCAATCAACATGAAATAACATTCATCATGTTCCTCTGTGAGAATAGTATCAGAAACATTAATTGAAATGGAATAGGGCTTTGTAATGACGGCATTTTCCAAGCTTATTCCAAACGGCATTGAAAATTGCATATCAAGACTATTTACATTCCACTTTATATCTAATGGACTTAAATCAAACTGTTTCCAATCAACAATAGGGTACGCATCTCTCATTTCTCTTCCATCTTTTTTCACCCAAATTCCTTTTGCTAATACAGAAACAGGAGTTGGATTTTTTTTATCCTTCAGAAAGTTGATATTTGCAACTCTTCCCGTTGCAATATTCCCATGCAAATGTTCCATTCCATGATATTTAGCGATATTAATGGTTGCCATATTATAGGCATCTATTACTGGTACGCCATGATTCATCGCAATCCGAATAAGCTGATCAATATGGCCATTTTCATAAAAGGAAGAAGGAGATCCATCTGTTGTTAGCATAAAATAATCATATTGTTCAATGCCCAATTCTTTTATTTCCTTTAATAATTTCGGTAAATCTGGGCGAATAGACGAATAACGAAGACTAACTTTGTATCCTTGGAGCAAACGATTTAACACTTCTTTCCCAGTCATTGCTTCATGATCACTATCCACTCCCAGCAACATCAATTTGGCCAGTGTTTTCTCCGATGCTCCTGGAAAATGCCCCTCAATTCTTTTTCTTAATCGTTTCGTCTCCTGCATCCAATGAAGCATCATATCATCACCATCGAGAAGCCTCGGCCATCCCGTTAGCTCTCCTCCTTGAATAACTGCATCATGCTCCAGCCAACTTTTTACATTCCCATGAGAAAATATTAGTTCTTCCTCTTGCAACTCTGTTTGGGCATCATATCTGCTCCACCATAATATAGTGGAAGGAATATCTTTCATGAAGTTTAAAAAAGTAAACGCTTTCTTTTTTTCTAACTGCATAGCCAAAACTAAGTTATCATTCACATGTGTCGTTGTTCCAAATTGTGATGTATATTGGGCTAAGGTTAGGGGATTATAAATTTGAAAAGGATGCGCATGTGGTTCAATGTATCCTGGAACTAAAAAAAGATTAGTGCAATCAACAATTTCTGCTTGATCTATTTGTTTGGGCATATCATTGCCCACATAAATAATTCTATCTTGATATATCCATATATTAGCAAGTAACCACTTTCGTAATACCTGATTTAAATATGTTGCATTTTTTAAAACGATTGAAGGGGATTTTTCACCATTCAAAATGGATACATGGTCACGCAAAACTTTGTTTTTCCATCGATATCGCTGAGCTAACACTACGCTTCCTCCCTTTTCATATCTGTTACCTGTATATAAAAATGTAACGATTTTTCTTTATAAGATGAAGAATTTGTATGGAATTCCCTAAGATTAACATTATTTTACCATATAAAGTAACAATTCATATTACCGTTTTGTTAAATTTATGTAGGAGGAACGAAACTTATGAATCCAAAACAAAATATAAGTTTGATCAATGCGCTTATTCGAATTACCTGCGGCTGTGCATTTCTCGCATGGAGCACAGCAAAAATGGCAAAAAAGCCTTATAAACAATCTTATTTTCTTATTGCTCTACTTGCTGGAATGAAAATTGCAGAAGGGATTGTTCGTTATTGTCCAGTTGTTGCTCTTTATGAGAAAAAGGATGCAATTATGCCAAAATCTGAGCACAACCATTCCAAAAGTCAAAGTTCCAATATCCCCTCATCAGATGAAAGTAAAACCAATAATTCTGAGTCATCATCTAAGGAAGTTACTGAGATGATGGAGCAATTTAGTCCAGAGAAGATATTTTCCCCAGATGATATGAAAAAATAATTACTGCACGGGCTATCCGAGAGATTGGATAGCCTTTATCTCTTGCTAAATATAGGTTTAGGAATGCTAGGATGTGGTAAATGCATTAACAGAAACGAACGAAGGAGCTGGTCAAATGACAAAGCCAAAAAACCCATTAGATCTATACTATAACGATGACTTTCCAAAACAATATCAGGAACCTCCTGGTGTCCAAGCTAAAATGGATCCACAACCTGACTGTGGAGAAACTAGCTATCAAGGATCTGGTAAATTAAAAAATCGAAAAATATTAGTTACCGGTGGTGATTCTGGAATTGGGCGTGCAGCTGCCATCGCTTATGCTCGTGAAGGTGCAGATGTAGCGATTAACTACCTACCAGAAGAACAAGAAGATGCTGATGAAGTACAAAAGTTAGTCGAAGCAGAAGGACAAAAAGCCATTCTTATACCTGGAGATTTAAGTAATGAAAGTTTCTGCAAGGACTTAGTGGACAAAGCCTATAATGAACTTGGTGGACTCGACGTATTAGCCTTAGTTGCAGGAAAACAACAAGCAGTTGATGATATTATGGAACTTTCAACAGAGCAGCTAAGAAAAACTTTCGAAGTAAATGTATTCTCTCTCTATTGGGTAGTGAAAGCAGCACTTCCATACTTGCCAAAGGGAGCTTCTATTATCACAACTACGTCTGTTCAAGGCTATAACCCTAGTCCCAATTTATTAGATTATGCTCCATCTAAATTTGCTATCAATGGCTTTACTCGTGGACTTGCCAAACAATTAGCATCTAAAGGAATCCGGGTAAACTCCGTTGCTCCAGGCCCAATTTGGACTGCCTTACAAATTACAGGCGGACAGCCAAGTGAAGCCATCCCAACATTCGGTCAGCAAGCTCCATTAAAACGAGCTGGACAACCAGTCGAACTATCTAGTATTTATGTTTTCTTAGCATCCGATGAATCTAGCTATGTTACCGCACAAATATACGGAATAACAGGCGGAATTGAATTAGCATAAATTATAAAAGAGGAAGTTCTTTCGTTACCTATGACATTGCTTTTTACATGTTATCGGGCTATGAGGACTTCCTCTTTTACCCATGCTCCTTCTTTTTCCTGCTTCCCGGCACAGACAGCCTTTCTCTGTTGCCTTTCACTATATATACTTATGTTTTCCACTAACATACTAAAACAACAAAAAACCCCCATATGCAATCATCAACAAAGTCTCACATACAGGGATTCCTTCTTATTTTACTGCTTTAAAGCCAATGTCTTTTCGATAAAAAATGCCATCGCTCTCTAATTTCTTTAGTTCTTTATATACTTTATCCTGTGCCTCTTTTAATGTACGGCTCTTAGCAGCAACTAACAAAACACGTCCGCCATTCGTGGTAAATGCACCAGCTTCATTTAAGTCGGTTCCCGCATGAAAAATAGAGACATCCTCCATTTTATCTAATCCTTGGATAACCGCACCTTTTTCATATGCTTCTGGATAGCCTTTTGCCGCAATAACTACTCCTAGCATATCCTCTTCATACCATTCAATCGACGGAGTTTCTCCATTTAAAATAGATAAAATGACTTCCACTAAATCGGACTTCATCCGTGGTAAGATGACTTGTGTTTCTGGGTCCCCTAGTCTTGCGTTAAACTCAATTACTTTTGGGCCTTTATCCGTTGCAATTAAGCCAGCGTATAAAATACCTGTAAATGTTCTGTCTTCTGCTATCATTGCTTTTGCCGTAGGTTTTACAATCGTTTCAATAGCAGTTTGCACGATTGCCGGATCAATGTGTGGAACAGGAGAATAAGCTCCCATTCCCCCTGTATTTGGCCCTTTATCTCCGTCAAAAGCACGTTTATGATCTTGCGCAATTTCTAATGGAATCACGGTTTCTCCATTCACAAAAGACATTAAAGAAAATTCTTCCCCGGCTAAAAACTCCTCAATAACAACTGTTGCAGATGCACTTCCGAATTTTTCGCCAACAAGCATTTCTTGGATGCTTTCTAATGCCTCTTCCATGTTCATCGCCACGGTTACACCTTTTCCTGCTGCTAATCCGTCTGCTTTAATAACAATTGGAGCACCCATTTCCTCAATATACGCTTTCGCCGCCTCATAATCCGAAAAGGTTTGGTATTCCCCTGTTGGAATATGATATTTCTTCATTAAATCTTTCGCGAAAGATTTGCTTCCTTCTATTTCTGCAGCACATTGATTCGGACCAAATACCTTTAAGCCAGCTGCTTGAAATGCATCCACTACACCAAGAAGTAACGGTACTTCTGGGCCGACAATGGTTAAATCAATCTTTTGTGTAAGTGCAAAATCAACCAGTTTTTCGACCTCTGTTTCTGCTATTTCAATACGCTCTGCCACATCAGTCATTCCGACATTTCCTGGCGCTACAAAAACTGTTTCAACTTTTTCACTTTCGCTTACTTTTGTACAAATCGCATGCTCCCGACCACCGCGGCCAATAACAAGTACTTTCATTCTTTTATATCCCCCAAGCTTTCAAGATATTAATGTTTGAAATGTCTTACTCCTGTTAATACCATTGCAATTCCGTATTCATTGGCTTTTTTGATGGAATCTTCATCACGAATACTTCCACCTGTTTGAATAATTGCTGTTACTCCCGCTTTTGCAGCCGCTTCAACCGTGTCATCCATCGGGAAAAATGCATCTGATGCTAATACTGCCCCTACTGCTTTTTCTCCCGCTTGCTCTAAAGCAATTTTTGCAGAACCAACACGATTCATTTGCCCTGCACCAACACCTAGCGTCATTTCTTTGTTATTTACTACAATTGCATTTGACTTAACGTGCTTCACAATTTTCCATCCGAATTTCAGCGCTTCCCACTCTTCGTCTGTAGGCTTCTTCTCTGTAGGAATGGTGATGGCTGCATCCTCTAAAGAATAGCGATCAAAATCTTGTGTTAATAATCCACCCTCAATCGAAGTGAATTTCATTTCTTTGCTGCTTCCTGTTCCAAAAGGAATCGTTAATAAACGGATATTTTTCTTTGCTTGTAAAATATCTAATGCTTCTTGGGAATACGAAGGAGCGATTACTATTTCTAAGAAAATTTCATGCAGTTTGCTAGCTGTCTCTGCATCTACTTCTCTATTTAATGCAATAATTCCGCCAAAAATAGAGACTGGATCTGCTTCATATGCTTTCGAGAAAGCTGTGAAAATATCTTCGCCTGTCCCAACTCCACAAGGATTACTATGTTTAATCGCAACTGCAGCAGGCTCTGTAAATTCCTTTACAATTTGGATAGCAGCATCTGCATCATTGATATTATTGTAAGACAGTTCTTTTCCATGCAGTTGCGTCGCATTTGCAATCGAAAATTCAGATCCTAAAGGCTTGCGGTAAAAAGCTGCCTTTTGATGTGGATTTTCTCCATAGCGTAAAGGTTGCTTTAGTTCATATGTAACCGTTAATTTCTCTGGTGTTTCCTCTTCCGTAAGCTCTGTCATATATTCTGCAATCATCGCATCATAAGCAGCTGTATGACGGAATACCTTTGCAGCAAGTCTGCGTCTCGTTTCAAATGAGACTTCCGCTCCCTGCTTTAATTCCGAAATAACCGTTTGATAATCAACCGGATCTACCACTACAGTTACATACTGATGATTTTTTGCCGAAGCACGAAGCATTGTTGGTCCGCCGATATCGATATTTTCAATTGCATCTTCTACGGTTACATCCGGCTTCGCAATCGTTTGTTGAAAAGGATATAAATTGACACATACGAGTTGGATCGGATCAATCTTATGCTCTTCTAATTGAGCGGCATGGCTAGGTTCATCAAATTTAGCAAGCAATCCCCCGTGAATATAAGGATTTAAAGTTTTCACTCTTCCTTCTAATATTTCAGGAAAGCCAGTGACTTCACTAACACTCATTACAGGAATCCCACTATCTTGAATTGCCTTTTTTGTTCCGCCTGTCGAAATTAACTCAAAACCTAATTCATGAAGCTCTTTTGCAAAATCTGTAATACCTGTTTTATCAGAAACACTAATTAACGCTCTTTTTTTCATTATTATTCCTCCTGATATTTCATGCCTGTTGATTACGTACTTATTAATGAAATGCTTCTGCTTTATGGAGCAATTGTTGAATTACCTTTGGATATAACTGGTGCTCTAACGCCTGAATTTTTCCCTGCACGCTTTCCCTAGTATCTTCTTCAGTTAAGATAATTGATTCTTGCGCAATCACCGGACCGGTATCCATTCCTGCATCCACATAATGAATCGTAATGCCCGTTTGCTCGACCCTTGCCTCTATAGCTTGGCCTATGGCATCCTTGCCTGGGAAAGATGGCAGAAGAGATGGATGAATATTGATTATTTTTCCTGCATAAGCTTGTAAAAGTGTGTCGCCTACTAATCTCATATATCCTGCAAGAACAATTAAATCAATTTTATTCTTATCTAAATGCATTAAAATTTCTTTTTCATAATCTGCTTTTTCTGGATAATTCTTCGCTGCAAAAACAAAGGTGGGAATTTCTTCTTTTATCGCTCTATCTATCACATAAGCTCCTGGTTTATCCGAGACTAATAAAGTAATAGATGCATTTAATTCGCCTCGTTTCACTGCATTTATTATTGCCTGAAAGTTAGATCCATTACCAGAAGCAAAAACAGCAATCCGCTTCATATACAGTCCTCCGCCTTTATTTGAGGATGATATTTATTTCCCCGTCGTCTGTTACTTTTCCAATTGTATACGCCTTTTCTCCTATTCGAGTAAAGTGATCAATGATCTGTTCTTCGTCCTCTTTGCTTACAGCAAGAACCATTCCCGTTCCCATATTAAAGATGTTATACATCTCTTTACGATCGATTTCGCCAATTCCCTCCATTTTTTCAAAAACAGCAGGTACTTCCCAATTAGCTTCATCCAATTCCATTCCCAAACCTTCTGGAAGCATTCTTGGAATATTTTCGATAAATCCTCCCCCAGTAATGTGAGCGAGACCTTTAATTTCAAATTCTGCTAAAGCAGAAAGAACGGGCTTTACATAAATTCTAGTCGGCTTGATTAACTCTTCACCTAATGTACAGCCGAATTCCTCGATATAATCAGATAAAGACATACTCGCTTTTTCGAAAAATAATTTTCGCACAAGAGAATAGCCATTGCTATGAATACCATTAGAAGCGAGACCGATCAAGACATCTCCAGCTTGGATTTTTTCACCTGTTATAAGTTTTTCTTTCTCACAAGCTCCCACAGCAAATCCTGCTAGATCATATTCTTCTTCCTCATACATGCCCGGCATTTCAGCTGTTTCTCCGCCAACCAACGCACATCCGGCTTGCTCACAACCGTCTGCAATTCCTTTGACAATGGCCTCGATTTTACCAGGCTCAGCTTTTCCACAAGCAATATAGTCAAGGAAATAGATTGGTTCTGCCCCTTGGACGACGATATCATTTACGCACATTGCCACAGCATCAATTCCAATCGTATCGTGCTTATCCAGCATAAAAGCAAGCATTAGCTTTGTTCCTACCCCATCTGTCCCCGATACCAAAACGGGGTTTTGTAAATTTAGAACAGATAAATCAAACATGCCGCCAAATCCGCCTAATCCCCCCATAACGCCTGGACGAATCGTTTTCTTCACATGCTTTTTCATTCTTGTTACTGCCTCATAGCCTGCTTCTATATTAACGCCTGCTTGTTTATAAGCCTCAGCCATTTTATGCCTCCTAAATTGTGATAATTCAATGGAAAAGCGACATCATCGCATGCCGCCTTTCTTTTATTTACCGTTATTGTTAAACTTTTTCATATGGATGATCAGCGTTCGGATAAATTTCTGTCGGGTACTTGCCAGTAAAGCAAGCTAAACAATGCCCTCTGTTTTCCCCATCATCTGTACGGCCAATCGCATCAATCATTCCTTCTGTACTTAAGAAGATGAGCGAATCAGCACCAATGATTTCACGCAGTTCTTCTACAGAATATTTCGATGCAATTAACTCTTCTTTTGTTGACGTATCAATTCCATAGAAGCAAGGATTTTTAATTGGTGGAGAACTGATTAATACATGTACTTCTGTTGCTCCTGCTTCTCTTAGCATCGTTACAATGCGTCTACTTGTTGTACCACGTACAATTGAATCATCCACCATTATTACTCTTTTCCCTTCTACCACTCCACGAACAGCCGAAAGCTTCATCTTGACACCTTGCTCGCGAAGGGATTGCGAAGGCTGAATAAATGTTCTGCCAACATAACGATTTTTAATTAATCCAAGCTCATACGGAATGCCTGTTGCTTCCGCATATCCAATTGCTGCTGAAATACTAGAGTCAGGTACTCCCGTTACTACATCTGCTTCAATTGGTGCTTCGATTGCTAATCTTTTCCCAAGATTTTTACGCGCAGTATGGACATTGATCCCATTGATATTGCTATCCGGTCTAGAGAAATAAACATACTCCATCGTACACATTGCAATATTAGAAGCGACAGAAAACATTTCTGAACGGAAGCCGTTATCGTCAATGATTAACAGTTCACCTGGTAATATATCACGAACAAACTCTGCTCCAACCACATCAAAGGCACATGTTTCAGATGCAACAACATAAGCATCACCTAATTTCCCTAAAGAAAGAGGACGCATTCCATTTGGATCTAGGGCAACCATTAATTCTGTTTCCGTTAAAATAAGAAAAGCATAGGCACCTTTAATCATTGTCAGCGCATTTTTCACTCTTTCTTTAAAAGCCGCAAAGCCGCCTCTTCTAATTAAATGTGCAAGCACCTCTGTATCAGAGCTTGTTTGAAAGATACTTCCTTGTGCTTCTAGCTGGCTTTTTAAAGCTGTGGCATTTACTAAATTTCCATTGTGAGCAAGTGCCATACTTCCGCTTTGGAAGTGGAACAGAAGAGGCTGGACATTTTCATATCCGCCGCCTCCTGCTGTGGCATAACGTACATGCCCAATTGCAGCTTTTCCGCTTAACTCTTTTATTGCTTCTTGCGTGAAAATTTCAGAGACTAATCCTTCTCCCTTAATTCCTTTTAATTTTTCTCCATCTGTCGCTACAATGCCAGTGCCTTCTTGACCACGATGCTGTAAGCTATGCAGTCCATAATATGCCAATTGAGATGCATCCTCATGTCCCCAAACACCAAAAATGCCACATTCCTCATTTAACCCTCTTATTTCAGCAAGCATGGAATTGCTCCTCTCCAGGCATTCGTTAACGAATCAACCTGTTCATTTACTAGAATAGTTTCCCCTTGACTAATGGTAAGAACGGCTGTATCTGTAACTTCTCCTACTAGTGTAGCAGGAACTAAATTTTCAAAAGTCTCTTTGTTTTCTGGTTTAATTGAAAGCAAGAAACGTGATTGTGATTCACTAAAAAGTGCTGTTACAGCATCTTCTGTAACCTTTACTTTGGCTCCTAATCCTTTTGAGTTGATTAAGCTTTCCGCAACAGCAACAGCTAAGCCACCTTCCGCTAAATCGTGAGCAGATTCTACAACGCCTGCACGAATTGCCTCCAGTACTGCTTGCTGATACGTTTTTTCAAGCTCTAAATCTAAGGAAGGTGCCTTGCCAGAAATAGTTCCTTCAAGCAATTTTTGCAGTTCACTTCCGCCAAACTCTGCTTTTGTTTCCCCAAGCACATAAATTAAGTCACCAGCAGATTTAAAGCTTTGTGTAGTAATGTCTTTCGTATCCTTTATTAATCCGACCATGCCAATGACAGGAGTAGGATAGATAGCTGTTCCATTTGTTTCGTTATATAAAGAGACATTCCCGCCGATTACTGGTGCATTCAAAGCTAAGCAAGCTTCACTAATTCCATCTGCCGCTTTTTCAATTTGCCAGAAAATCTCTGGTTTCTCTGGATTTCCAAAATTCAAGTTATCTGTAATGGCAAGTGGTTCTGCCCCAGAACAAACAATATTACGTGCTGCTTCTGCTACTGCAATCTTGCCGCCTGTTTCTGGATCTAAGTATAAATATCTTGCATTACAGTCCGTTGTCATCGCTAATGCCTTTTTCGTTCCGCGAATACGTACTACTGCAGCATCAGAGCCTGGTGCAACAACTGTATTCGTCCGAACCATATAGTCATATTGATCATAAACCCACTCTTTGCTTGCAATTGTAGGCTGTTTTAACAGATTAAGAAGTGTTTCTCCATAGTTGTTTACGGTAGGAATATAGTTTTCCATTGCTTGGAACTCACGATAATATGTTGGTTCACTAGATGGCTTATGATAGACAGGCGCATCCTCTGCCAAAGCATCTGCAGGCACATTTGCTACTACTTCTCCTTTATGAAGAAGACGAAGCATTTTATCACCTGTTACAACACCAATTGCTACTGCTTCTAAATCATATTTATGGAAAAGATCTTTAATTTCTTGTTCTCTTCCTTTTTTCACGACAATCAACATACGTTCTTGTGATTCAGAAAGCATCATTTCATAAGCAGTCATTCCTGTTTCTCGCTGTGGTACTAAATCTAAGTTCATTTCAATACCAGAGCCGGCTTTACTCGCCATTTCTGCACTGGAACTTGCCAGTCCTGCAGCCCCCATATCCTGAATACCAACTAATGCATCTGATTGAATCAGTTCAAGACACGCTTCCAAAAGAAGCTTTTCCATAAATGGATCTCCAACTTGTACTGCTGGACGCTTTTCATCTGAGTTCTCTGTTAATTCCTCAGAAGCAAATGTCGCACCATGAATACCGTCACGTCCTGTTTTGGCTCCAACATACATAACCGTATTCCCCACACCATGCGCTTGGCCTTTTTTTATATCTTCATGATTAATTAACCCAACACACATCGCATTTACAAGCGGATTTCCAGCATAGGAATCATCAAATGCAATTTCTCCACCAACTGTTGGAATCCCTATACAGTTACCATAGCCAGCAATTCCAGCAACTACTTCTTTAAAAAGGTATTTTGTCCGTTCATTATCTAATTCACCGAATCGTAGTGAGTTAAGAATCGCAATTGGTCTTGCTCCCATGGAAAAGACATCACGGATAATTCCGCCTACGCCTGTTGCTGCGCCTTGATATGGTTCAATAGCAGATGGATGGTTGTGACTCTCGATTTTAAACGCAACAGCTTGACCATCACCGATATCTACAATCCCTGCACCTTCACCAGGACCTTGTAACACTTGAGGTCCTGTCGTTGGGAATTTTCTTAATACTGGTTTCGAATTTTTATAACTGCAATGTTCTGACCACATAACAGAAAATAACCCAATCTCTGTATAGTTTGGAAGACGACCAAGAATTCCTTCTACCATCGCAAACTCTTCATCCGTCACACCCATTTGTTTGTAAAT
The DNA here is from genome assembly GCF_050971705.1 of Niallia sp. M35. Classification (NCBI taxonomy): domain Bacteria; kingdom Bacillati; phylum Bacillota; class Bacilli; order Caryophanales; family Bacillaceae; genus Niallia; species Niallia sp. M35. The sequence continues at coordinate 6,075 of NZ_JBPCEP010000012.1, read as the reverse complement.
TTCTTCTGATTTAATTTGTTCTGGACTTGGTTCAAGCATTAACGACATTTGCTTCCCTCCACTGACTAACGATTGATTTAAATATTTTCAGACCATCTGCTCCACCTAAAAGCTCATCTACCGCTCTTTCTGGGTGTGGCATCATGCCAAGGACATTACCTTTTTCATTTATGATTCCCGCAATATTTTCTAAACTTCCGTTTGGATTTGTACCATTGTAAGTAAAGATAATTTGGTTATTTGCTTTTAAGTTTGCTAATGTTTCTTCATCACAGTAGTAATTGCCTTCTCCGTGCGCAATCGGGACAGTGATTACTTCGTTTTCCTTATATGCAGAGGAGAACATCGTATTATTATTTACTACTTGCAGTTCAACTGGCTTACAGATAAACTTTAAGCTTTCATTTCTTCTCATCGCGCCAGGCAGTAAACCTGCTTCTAATAATATTTGGAATCCATTACATACACCTAGAATTGGTTTGCCTGCTTCTGCTGCTTTTATTACTTCTCTCATTACATTACTGAATCTTGCAATCGCTCCTGTACGAAGATAGTCACCATAAGAGAAACCTCCTGGAAGCAAAATTCCATCAAAGCCTTCTAAGCTGTCTGTATCATGCCAAACGTATTCTACTTCTTCTCCAAGCTCGTCTTTCACCGCATGAAACATATCAACATCACAATTGGATCCTGGAAATACGATTACTGCAAACTTCACTGTGCAACAACCTCCTCCACCTCATAGCGGTAATCCTCAATAACTGTATTAGCAAGCAGCTTTTCACACATTTCCTTCACTAGCTCATCTATGTTTCTTTCTGATTTATCAATTGTTAATTCTAGATATTTACCGATACGTACATCTTCTACTTCTTTATAATTTAATGAATGCAGTGATCCTTTTACGGCATTTCCTTGTGGATCTAATACACTTTCTCTTAATGTGATATATACTTTAACCTTAAACATGTTGACTGCCCCCTAATCTCGCTAAAATAGTTTCATATGCATCTGTTAAATTTCCTATATCGCGGCGAAATACGTCTTTATCTAATTTCGCATTAGTTTCTTTATCCCAGAGTCGGCATGTATCCGGCGAAATTTCATCCGCAAGAAGAACATTTCCCTCTTTGTCTTTGCCAAATTCTAATTTGAAATCAACCAGGTTAATTCCCAATTCTCCAAAAAATCTGCATAATACTTCATTTACTTCCAATGCCTTTTTCTTTAAAATGGCAACTTCATCTGTTGATGCAAGCTTTAACTCTTCGATATGGTCCTCCGTAATCATTGGGTCACCTAATGCATCATCTTTGTAGTAAAACTCAACTAGCGGTTTTGATAACGAAATTCCCTCTTCTATTCCTAATCTTTTTGAAAAACTGCCTGCTGCTAAATTTCGAACAACAACTTCTAACGGAATAATGTCCACTTTTTTCACAAGCTGTTCTGTTTCTGACAATCTTTCCACGAAATGCGATGGAATACCAAAGTCTTTTAATTTTAAGAATAGTAAACTAGTAATCTCATTATTTAATCGACCTTTGCCTGTAATAGTTGCTTTCTTCTCTCCATTAAAGGCAGTAGCGGAATCCTTATATTCCAGCCAAACTATATTCTCATCCGAAGTTTCATACACTCTTTTTGCTTTTCCTTCATACAATAAAGCTCTCTTTTCCATTTGAAGAGTCTCCTTATCAAAAAAATTAGGGATAAAACGAAAAATTCTAACTTGCAATTTCTTACTCAAAATTCGGTATATTCTGTTTTCATAATTTATAGTAGAGCTGCCATATTAGGTGACAGCTCTTATTTTTTTATAGTCCAAGACGATCAAAAATCGTATCAACATGTTTAATATGGAAGTGATAATCAAAACAATCATCAATTTCTTCTTTTGTTAACTTAGAAGAAATGACTGCATCGCTATCTACTAGCTCACGGAATGGTACTTGCTTTTCCCATGATTCCATTGCTCTAGGCTGTACAGTATCATACGCCTCTTCTCTTGTAAGCCCCTTATCTATTAGAGCTAGTAATACTCGTTGTGAGTAAATTAATCCCAGTGTACGATCCATATTACGCTTCATATTCTCTGGGAATACAGTTAGGTTTTTCACGATATTACTGAAGCGATTTAACATATAATTTAAGGCAATCGTTGCATCAGGAATAATAATCCGCTCAGCAGAAGAGTGAGATATATCTCTTTCGTGCCATAGAGGAACATTTTCATAAGCAGTCAGCATATAACCACGAATCACACGAGCAAGACCAGCCATATTTTCTGAACCAATTGGGTTACGTTTATGCGGCATTGCTGAAGAACCTTTTTGTCCTTTTGCGAAAAACTCTTCTACTTCTCTTGTTTCACTTTTTTGCAATCCACGAATTTCTACTGCAAATTTTTCAATGGATGTAGCGATTAACGCTAAAGTAGACATATAATCCGCATGGCGATCGCGCTGTAACGTCTGGGTTGAAATCGGCGCTGGCTTTAATCCTAATTCTTTACAAACATATTGCTCAACAAAAGGATCAATATTAGCATAAGTTCCTACCGCACCAGAAATCTTACCGTATTCAATACCTTCAGCAGCTGCTTTAAATCTTTCCAGATTACGTTTCATTTCTTCATGCCATAGTGCTAGTTTCAAACCGAATGTTGTAGGTTCTGCATGTACGCCATGTGTACGTCCCATCATAACGGTATACTTATGTTCTTGCGCTTTGTTTTTTAAAACAGCAATAAAGTTCTCTACGTCTTTTAATAAAATTTCATTTGCTTGTTTAATTAAGTAGGAAAGTGCTGTATCTACAACATCTGTAGAAGTTAGACCGTAATGCACCCATTTTCGTTCTTCTCCAAGTGTTTCCGATACCGCTCTAGTAAATGCTACAACATCATGTCTTGTATCCATTTCTATTTCTTTAATACGCTCGATATCAAATGAAGCATTTTCGCGGATTTTTTTTACATCCTCTTGTGGAATTTCACCAAGCTTTACCCAAGCCTCACATGCTAAAATTTCTACCTCTAACCACGCTTTAAAGCGATTTTCCTCTGTCCAAATGTTTCCCATTTCTGGTCTTGTGTAACGATCAATCATTGTTTATCCTCCGATTTTTTCTTTCTGTACCTTCCATATGTGCGTATTCTCGATTTCATACAAAGCCATTTCAACAGAAGAACGAAGCAAGGTAGCATGCCCCATCTTTCTATTTTCTTTAGGATCCTGTTTTCCATAAAGATGGATCTTCCAATCCTGTAATTCAGGAATTTGTTCGATTATCTTTTCTTGATGCTGACCGAGAATATTAACCATAACAGTAGGTCTTAATAATCTAGTGCTTGCTAACGGCCAATTGCACACCGCACGGATATGCTGCTCAAACTGTGAAGTCTCGCATGCCTCAATTGTATAATGCCCAGAGTTATGTGGTCTAGGTGCCAACTCATTAATATAAATCTCTTCATCCTCGGTCAGGAACATTTCTACTGCTAATGTTCCTACCAAATTTAGATTTTCAGCAAGCTTACTTGCCTTTTCAATCGCTAAGTCCTTTGCTAAGTCACTAATGCGAGCTGGAACAATTGATTCATGCAAAATATTATTAAGATGAATATTTTCACTAACTGGAAAAACAGTAGCTTCTCCCTTTCCACTTCTAGTGATAATAACTGATATTTCCTTATTAAAAGAAATCCATTTTTCTAATACACAGACTCCATTATTCAAAAGCTTTTCCGCTTCTGCTATTTGGCTGCTTTCTTTAATAACATATTGGCCTTTTCCATCATAACCTCCACGGGCCGTTTTTAAAACAGCTGGATAGCCTAATTCTGCTAATCCATTATAAATATCCCTAGCTTTTTCTACTACAACATATGGAGCTATATTAATACCAGCTTGTTCGATTGCTTTTTTTTCCTTCACCCGATCTTGCGTTATTTCTAATAAAGCTGAACCCTGAGGAACATACGCATTATTCGTTAGCCATTCGAGACAAACAGCATCTATATTTTCAAATTCATACGTAATGACATCACTAATCTCTGCTAGCTTCTTAATAGCAGATAGACTATCATATGCATCTACTATTTTATAGTCAGCTATCTGCCCACAAGGAGAGTCTTCAGTCGGATCTAATACAGCAATTCTAAACCCTTGTGCTTTTGCCGCAATTGCCATCATCCTCCCTAGCTGACCGCCACCTATAATGCCAATCGTCTGCCCAGGTAAGATTACTCGATTAGACAAGCTCATCACTACTTTCCATCACTTCTTTTTTTGTTCTTTCTCTCATGGAAAAAAGTCTTTCTGCTATTTCTAAGTCTGAGGCACCAAGGATTTGGGCTGCAAGAAGTCCAGCATTAGTTGCCCCAGCTTTTCCAATTGCTACAGTAGCTACAGGAACTCCTCCAGGCATTTGTACAATTGACAATAATGAATCCAACCCATTTAGAGCTCTTGATTGAACAGGAACTCCTATAACAGGCAAAGTTGTCTTAGCTGCAACCATCCCTGGAAGATGTGCTGCTCCTCCTGCTCCCGCAATAATTACTTTAATTCCTCTATCTCTCGCGCTTTCAGCATATTCAAACATTAAGTCAGGAGTACGATGAGCAGAGACTACTTTTTTCTCGTAATCTACTTCCAGTTGATCTAATATGCTACAAGCATGCTTCATTGTCTCCCAATCTGATTTACTCCCCATGATAATACCAACTGATGCGGTCATGCTCTCCCCCCTGATTCCAATTTAAAAAGCCCTAGACAGAAAACTTCTACACTAAAAGAGAGAAAGTATCTGTCCAGAGCTTAAATAAACCTGAATAAAGTAGGTTTCTACTTTTTTCAGCTCTTTTTCATTCACTTTCCCTCATAGTCCAGTATTTTACGGTTACCGGGTAGAAACTTATGGGCCATATTCCCATTATTATATGAGGGCTATTTAATTAAACAATTATTTCGTTTATCTGTTAGTTAACACTATACCATCTTAACAAGCATATTTATATATTGTCAACACTAAATGTCGAACAATTAATATAGTTTTATTTTTATTGTTCGTGATTTAACCTTCTAATTGGATAGCTTCAAAGATTATTTGCTGTGACACAGGCTCATAAGACATTTGACCATTTACCTTTACTTCTTTAAAAACAGGCTTTTCCATCCGCTTTATTGGCATATAGCCTTCCTGTTTCATTCTGTCTAAACAGTCATCAATCGACTCATTTGTTTGCACTTCAAATCTTTTTTTCTTACTCATTAAATAACTTTCCTTTCTTAACACTTTTCACCCAGAACCCGCCATATATTGTTTTTGGCTCATATGCAATTATAAATGCTTTTGGGTCTAATTCTTTAATTGTTTGATATAATTTTAATTCATATTTTCGAGGAGTCAATATCTGCAAAGCCATACGGTCGCCTTCTAATCCTTGTGCAGTCCACGTTGTTACTCCATATCCCTGTGTTCTTAATGATTTCGGTAAATCTCGATCATATTCCTTTGTAATAACATTTACTGTTATATATCCTAAAGCCAGTTTTTCCTCTATCTTCATCCCTACAATGACTCCTATTCCATAACCAATAGCGTAGGCAACCAAGTTTTGAATTTGATCTAAATTATCTAAAACCAGCCCTAATCCAATAACATAAATGACTACCTCAATCATACTGATGAAGGCAGCTAAGTATCTTTGTCCCTTTAAAGTTAAAATCATTCGTATCGTAAAAAAAGAAACATAAACAATATTAATTACAAGAATAATCAATATCATTGTAACACTATTTTCAAGCATATACTTTCTCACTCCCAGATGTATTAATCATTCCTATATTATACTTATAATTACCTATTTAGAGAGAAGTAAACAATCTTCCCTCTACATACAGAAGACAGATAAATCAGAAAAAGGATTAAATAATAGAAGAAAGTAGAATTTTTTCATTTTCATATCTAATTCAACTTTGACAAATTAATCCCTAAAATCAGATTTATGATTCGGATAATATTTAGTATAGAAAAAAGACCTAAAAGCATATGCTCTTAGGTCTTTTA